>CAIXBT010000361.1 GCA_903917755.1 uncultured Bacteroidota bacterium | reverse complement strand
TTATTTTAGTTTCGTCTATAACTATCATTTTTTGCGGGATAGGTAGTTTCTTTTTTTTTCTATCCTATCCCGCTTTTATAACATTTTTATTAGCTTTGTACAAAAGTTTAAACAACTTCACCGTTATCAACTTGTGCCAGTCTTAATGGAGTATTCAATTGATCTTTTCTGAATCTGCCACAGCCAGTCTTGTTCTTTGACAGATAGTCTACCACCTCGCGGTCGGTCATGATGCTAAAGTCAATGACCTCTGTCTGACAGCTTTGGCAGAATGCGCCACGTTCGGTCACAGTCATGCCATCCCATTGCTCGTGGCATGGCTGCGCTATGCTGATATGTACAGAATCTCTTTTCATCTTTATTGTTTTAAAAATACCAGTCTCCTACGATATAAGTCTGCTGGATCATTTTGATCTTAACAGCCTGTATCTTGTCTTTGGTCAGCGATATATATTGAGGATTATAGTTTCGGCTATTGATCTTAAGAAAGGGCAGTTTATCTTTGTAAACCTTGCGCTCTGCCTGTAGTGTGAATCGGCCTTTTTTATCCGTACCGACCGCCGGCCCGATGAAATCTCCCGCCGAGTCTATGACTTGAATATTGGCCATGACCGGCTCCCCTTTTTCATTTATTACCAGACCGTTTACAATGATATGCTCAGGAAGCAGAGTGGATGTGGGTTTGATATCTTTATTAAGGGTGGTCTGATCGCTAAGCACCGGTCGCGGCTGCGAGGCTATGGCATCTCTGAAAGCAAATATCGGCAGCAATCCCAGCAGGATGGCCCTCCATTTCATAAACCCATTATTCAATCTGGGGAGAGAAAGCGGAGCTTCTACCTGATCTGATCGAAATCTGCCGCAGCCTCTCTTTGCATTAGTGAGATGTTCTATCACTTCGCGGTCGGTCATGGAGCTATAGTCGATCACCTCCTTCTGACAGCTCTGACAGAATGCGCCGCGCTCCGTCGGGTCCATTCGATCCCATGCCTCATGACAGGGTTTGGGTATGCTGATATGGATAGAGTTGTAACTCATTTATACTAAAGATACTGTTGACATACTAATTTCCATAAATCAAAAGCAGATTTTACAAAAAAATGGCAATTGCTATCTGAGCATTGGCCTTAGGCTAATCAATTATTTCCTTTAATTTTGCAATCCCAAACATGGAAAAGAAAATGAAACCATTCAGGACATTGCTGTATTACAAATATGTCAATATACCGGATGCAGCTACTTTTACCGAACAGCATCTTGCATTCTGTCAGCGCACAGGCCTGGTAGGCAGGATCATCGTGGCTGATGAGGGCCTGAACGGCACTGTGTCTGGCACTGTGGTGCAATGTCAGAAATATATGGACATGCTGAACAATCATTCCCTGCTGTCAGGTATCGATTTTAAAATAGATGATGTGGATGAGCCATCGTTCTTTGCGCTACACATACGATATAAGAATGAGATCGTAAACTCCGGTACCGTCGAGCTGGGCATAGATCCCAATACCCGCACAGGCATACATCTGGAGCCGAGAGAATTCGCCGAAATGATGCATCAGGACGACGTCGTGGTGCTGGATGTGCGCTCTAACTACGAGAGCGGACTGGGCCGGTTCAAAGGTGCTATCGCAGCAGATATAGACAATTTCAGAGACTTTCCCGAATACATCAAAAACCTCGAGCAGTACAAGGACAAAAAGGTCATGACCTACTGCACGGGTGGTATCAAATGTGAGAAGGCAAGTGCACTGCTACTTGAAGCAGGTTTCAAAAATGTATATCAGCTTCACGGCGGCATAGTCAAGTACGGCAAAGAAATGCAGGGCAGGGACTTCGAAGGGAACTGTTATGTATTTGATAAGCGCGTCTCAGTGCCTGTCAATGTGGTCAATCCTTCCGTCATTTCTTCCTGTCGTGTCTGCGGTACTGCATCTACTCATATGGTCAACTGTGCCAATGCCGAATGCAATGAACACTTCGTGCTCTGCGAAGAATGCGGATGGAAGATGAAGGGCTGTTGCTCTGAGGCGTGTATGCAATCCACAGCCATACGTGAATACGATGGCACGGGCTATTATTCGAAATATTAAAGAACTATTTTTTAGGCAAAGCCTTGTACACGATCTTCTGCAGGTCGGTGCGGATATTCATCTTGACCAGTTTCGGATTTTCTGCATCAGGATATACGCGATTGGACAGGAAGATAAATGTCAGGTTATTATCCGGGTCGCTCCACACACAGGTACCCGTGAAACCCGTATGACCGAAGACACTCAGTGGCACTTTATTATAAGTAGGGCTTTGTTTCTGTGGGTCCGGCTCAGGTTTATCAAAACCTAAACCTCTGCGAGACTTAGTGGTACTTCTTTTGGTAAACAAGTCAATGGTTTCTGCTGTCAGTATTTGCTTGCCATTGTATGCTCCTTTGTTGAGCAGCATCTGCATGAGTTCGGCCAGGTCCATCGCATCGCTGAATACACCTGCATGACCAGCCACACCTCCGTACATGGCACTGCCGGGATCATGCACATAGCCCTGCACGAGCTCTTTGCGAAATATCGTATCTCTCTCTGTCGGCACTATACGGCCCCTGTCAAATCTTTCTAAAGGTTTGTAGCCTATACGTGTCAGGCCCATGGGGCGATAGATGTTCTGATAGACGTATTGATCTAGTTTCTGGCCTGACACCTGCTCTACTACTTTCTGCATGATATAAAAATCTATATCGCTGTAGACATAGCCCGCATCCGGTTTGACATAGCTGTGCGCCATGATATGCCACATGGTATCGGGATAGTCTTTGCGCATACACATACTGTCGCAGACCTTCACGCAGAAAGTATCATTGCTGTTGGTCCTGTAATAGCAGACATATTTGGTCGTATCTATGGTACGTCTGTAAAACTCCACGAATGGTTTCAAGCCCGCCTGATGTGTCAGGACATCTGATATCCTGAGGTGTTTGATCGTGGCGCTATCGTCGAGGCTCAGATAGTCGCCGACGGTTTTGTCGAGTTCTATTTTCTTCTCCTCATATAGTTTCATTACAGCGAGTGTGGTAGCGGCGATCTTAGATATAGAGGCGAGATCATAGAGGTCTGTGGTCTGTACCTTGTCTTTCGGGTTCTCATATATCTTGCTGCCATAGGCTTTGTTCCATATCACCTTGTTGTCTTTGGTCACGAGGATCTGACAGCCGGGATAGGCATGGGCTATCATACCATTGAGCACGATTTGATCCATCTCTCGCAGGTCTTCAGATTTCATACTGACCTCTTCGGGCTGCGAAAGTTTGAGACGTGATGCCTGTTCAACTATAAACCCATTTCCGGCTTTATATTTCTGCGAAGCAGTGACCGGTAGCTTGCCCAACGCAGGCAGGGCACCAAATAAAATATTGGCTGCTGCCAGATTTGTGGCATCATTATCTTCATAGGCTACGATCACATTTTTCTGATCATCAAAAAATTTCAAACTGTATGGAGAACCAAAAACGACCAAGATGACCTGTGTCTTTTCAGATAGTTTCTGAATGAAATCAATGGAGTTTTTATTGATGCCGAAATTGGTAGAAGCAAGGCGGTTCATGCCATGCAGGGCTACTATCACGCGTTCGTATGTAGATACGGTATCGAGCAGCGGGAGCAGCGTGTCATTGCTTTCATTAGGTGCATTGAAGAGGTCCATCTCCGCAAACTGAAAACTGTGTTTCTGAAAATCTGTCATGCCCTTATGATCTATAGAAATACATGCTGTGCGTTTCGCACTGAGGTCTCGCAGGGGTATCAGGGCATTGTCATTAGAAGCTATAGTGATGGCCTGCTCAAACATTTCCCTTCGCAGCAGCAGGGCAGAATCAGTGCTCAGATCATAGGTGAGGTTGGTCGGATCCAGCGGTTTCCAGCGCTGCAGACCTAGCATATATTTGTATGCGAGTATCTTTTTGACATGTATCTCAAGTGCTGAATCGGTCAGGATGCTGTCCTGCCATGCGCACAAAATTTTGGCCTGTCCGCTCTCCGGGTCTTCGGAATATTCGAGTATGTCGGTGCCGGCCATAAAGGCTATGCTATCTACGGTACCCTTGGCATAGAGGCTCGTCACCCCTTTCATATTGAGCGCATCGGAGAATACAAGTCCCTGAAAACCCATTTGCGTTTTGAGCAGATCGGTCACTACTTTTTTTGATAAAGATGTAGTGATATTAGGTGTGGTATCCAATGCCGGAATGCTGAGATGCGCCACCATCATACTGCCCACACCATTGGCCATCATCACTCTGAAAGGATAGAACTCAAAGTTTTCTAGTTGCTCTAAGGTTTTGCGCACCGTGGGCAATGTCTTATGCGAGTCTTTATCCGTATCGCCATGACCCGGAAAGTGCTTGGCGCAGGCCAGAATATTCATGCTCTGCAGGCCGTCAGCATACTCTACTCCTTTCACCGCTACTTTCATTTTATCCTCTCCGAATGAGCGGTCATTTATCACGGGGTTTTGCGGATTGCTATTAATATCCACTACAGGTGCGAAGTCCACATTGACACCTATTCTTTTGCATTCGCGGCCTATCTCAGCACCCATCCGACGGATAAGCTGATTGTCGCTCATGGCCCCGAGTGTGAGCTGATGCGGAAATACCGGCACAGAGTCCAGACGCATGCTGAGTCCCCATTCTGCATCTATCCCGATCATGAGTGGCACTCTGGCCTGAGCCTGTAGTTTATTGGTCCAGTAGAGCTGATTGGACGGGTGGCCTTTGAAAAAAATAATTCCTCCGGCTTTGCCCTCTTTGACCAGTGCTTCGACCTTGAGCATTTCATTCAGCGAATCGATATGAGCCGAGAGCATATAGCACTGGGCGATACGCTCCTCAGGACTGAGGCTGTCATATGTTTTGTTGACCCATTCTACGCAGGCTTTGTTGTCAGGCCAGTGAAAAAACGGGTTATCCTGCTGGCCAAGAGACCTGCACACTATGGCGAGAGCCAATAAAATAAAGCTTATCCTTTTCATCCTGTCTGCTAATCAACGAAATACTATCCATGCGTAGTATCGCAAGCGGAAATGGTTTTCGACAGCTCTGCTGCGGATGGACAAAATTCAATGCAATTCACAATAATGCTCCCGCTGATGGCGCAGATATTCGCTGATCTGTTATCTGCGGAAATAAGGCTGTTAGTTCACCGCTACTTTCACAGTATATGTGCCGGTATTGGCGGCATTATAGACCGATTCGAAGATCGATATATAGATGATCCCTGTAGCGTTAGATTTGCCCTGATAGTTATCTCCGGCTTTCATCATGGGGCCATTCTCACCGATCTTAAATACCAGACAACCGTAAGTAGGCTCAGCAGATTTCGGCCCTGGTGTGCCGTTCACACCACCATCAGGTGTATAGGCATTGTTCGAGAGGCTGGCTATATTGACCTGACCGGAGGCTATGATCTTAATGGCCTGATCGCGCCTGACCAATATGCCTGTATTGGCCCAGCCTCCGTTGTTATTGCCTACTATATTCTGATTGGCATTGAGTTTGAAATTGCCGGTACCGACATTATTCACTTCTTTGAAAATAACACTGATCGAGCCGATCTTAGCGCGGTTTACGCTGATCCGTCCATAGTCGGTCTCGAGGGTCAGCGATTCAAATTCATAACTGCCTTCGATAGATGTGGCACCGGTGTTTTGCAGCACATCTTTGACCCGGAAGGTCTTGCTGATGTTATGACGAGAGAGCATCACATCATAAGCCAGCTCCACAGATATATCACTGCCTTCTTTTTTCTTATAAGCAGGCGACTCCATAAACTCCTTGATATATGGAATGGCTCCGATCTCCATTTTTATCAGTTTATCAAAGGAGATAGACGCATCGGTCAATGAGCCGTTTTGGATGGTATTGAGATATTCCATCACCAGCGTTTTGTCTACTCCGAATGTATTGACACCCAATGTGACGCCTGCCACTTCCCTGATCGGGAAAGCCAGATCGCCATAGGTGGTCTTGAACGTGATGGAGCTGATGTCGACCACACCCGTTATTATATCGCCGTTCCTTAGCTTCAGCGTGAATACGGGTCGCTCATTCTGAGCCACAGCCATAGTAGTGACCTGTATGAAAGCCAGCAATAAAAACAGCCTGATCAATTTTTTCATAATACCTGTTTGATAAAATTTTCAGAAAGCAAAATACATTAATTGGAGCAAATATAGTCAGAGGAATTTGCCTTTGCTTTTCTGTCTGTGGGTTTTCGTTTATGTATTAGTTAAAATCCATATTTGACATTATGGATGCCTTTTTCCAAAAAAACTACTCTCCTACATGTCAATGGGTTTGATATTTTGCTATTTAATATGGAGATTAATAATATGCATAATGAACATTTCGTTTGCTACAATAGCTTATACAATACAAATATAGCTATTTCGCGTGAAATGCGATAGGAATTTGATAGCAGAAAGCTCTCGATGCCATGTGGAACGGAGCTATGCTAGTGGAGCCTATTCTAATATCACAGAAACGGTGTCTTCACCACTTTTGCTTTGACGAGGCTATTGCGGATGTCGAGATATACCTCTGTGCCTATCGGAGAAAATTCGGTTTTCACATAGCCCATACCGATCGCTTTATTGAGTGTCGGAGAGTGTGTACCTGAGGTGATCTCGCCGATCTCATTGCCAGCTGCATCTTTGATCTTATAGTGCTGACGTGGTATGCCGCGGTCTATCATTTCGAGGCCTACGAGTTTTTTGCTCGCGCCGGTCTCTTTGAGCTGTTTGTGGTAATCTGAATGTACGAAAGGCTTCGTAAATTTGGTGATCCAGCCCAAGCCCGCTTCTATCGGAGATGTCGTGTCATCGATATCGTGACCATAGAGGCAGAATGCCTTCTCCAGACGCAGTGTGTCACGGCATGCCAGCCCCGTAGGGAGTATTCCATATTCCTTGCCCGCTTCAAATATGGCATACCATAGTTTTTCTACTTCTGCATTGGGCACATAGAGTTCGAATCCTCCTGCACCGGTATATCCTGTATTTGAAATGATGACCTGAGATATGCCTGCGAGTGTACCTACGGTGAAGGCATAATATGGTATTGTGCTCAGGTCCACATCTGTGAGCTTTTGAAGCACTTTGATAGCGTTCGGTCCCTGCACAGCTAGCAGACTCGTATCATCGCTCATATTTTTCATCTCCACGCCTTCGGTATTGTGCTTGCTGATCCAGTCCCAGTCTTTGTCTATGTTTGAAGCATTGACCACGAGGTAATATTCATTCGCATTCTGACGATATACGAGCAGGTCATCTACTATGCCGCCCTGATCGTTCGGGAGGCATGAATATTGGATCTTGCCATCGGTCAGTTTGGAGGCATCATTGGTGGTGACGAGCTGTATCAGATCGAGTGCCTTGGGGCCGCGCAGCATAAATTCGCCCATATGCGACACGTCAAACACACCCACACTATTGCGCACCTGATTGTGCTCTGAGTTGATACCTGAATAAGAGATCGGCATATTGTAGCCTGCGAACTCTGCCATCTTGGCTCCGAGTGCCTGGTGAATGTGTGTGAGTGCTGTGTTTTTCATTTTTATATTTGAGATGTCAAATGTAAGATTTGGATTTGAATTTATGATTGCTTTTTTCTAAAACCTCTTACCCGCTTGTCTCCCAGATCAAGAATACAATTTTCACAATTCGTCTGATCTATATAAAGAAAAATATCACCCGCTATGAAACGCATTGAGAAGCTACCTTTGTCTATATCATACAAGGAAATTTGAAAAATTGTTTCGCCCGATGATTCTGTTTTTCTGTATGGATACTCAAGCAATAATTGGTTGGCTTTTATTATTTCTACATTGCTCATTTCATCTCCGCTCAATACATTCATGGCAGCCACCCGCCCCGTCTCTGCTTCTCTCTCAAAACTATATCCATAGTCCTTTAACACACACTTTTCATAATCTACTTTTACTTTGATCCAATCTTTGTAAGCTCTCTTCTGCCAAAGACTTTTCCGTTCCGCTAGTTACTATTACATCATTACTTTGGAGCTTTCTTACTCCCAATAAAATATAGTACAATCCAAGCAGCAGAAATGTATAAGAAAAGATATTGGTTGCGCTATAACAATAGAACAGAAACATCCCAACCGATAAGCTAAACAACCCGAAGATTAGCTTTTTCACATCTTGTTTTTAGCATTAGCAAGATATCAATTGTCTCTTAATTCTAAGCTTTCGTGTATATTAGATTTTCTAACTAAATTGCCCCCTCATCATTATTGCAGTATGAAGTTTCCACAGCCCATCCCGCTCAGGGACATAGCGCTACAAACGAACTCTGAGATCATCGGCGATGCTGCGGGATCAGTGACAGGACTCAATGAAATTCACAATGTAAGCGAAGGTGATATCACATTCGTAGATCATCCGAAATATTATTCACTAGCGCTGTCATCTGCCGCCACTTTTATTTTTATCAATCAAAAAATTGATCCGCCCGCCGGCAAAACCCTGCTGTATAATGTCGATCCTTTCATCGCATACAATGCACTGGCCACCGTGCTCCAACCCACGCTATTCTCCCGCTCTTCGGTAGCAGCCAGCGCCCGGATCGGCACAGGCACGATGGTCCATCCGAATGCCTATATAGGCGAGAATGTGGTGATCGGCAAAAACTGCATCATCTATCCTAACGTAACGATCTATCCATACACCGTACTCGGCGACAATGTGATCATTCATGGCAATTCGACCATCGGTGGCGACGCATTCTACTACAAAGGTCGTGGTACCCATTATGACAAAATGCACACGGCAGGTCGTGTGCTGATACACGATGATGTAGAGATCGGAAGCGGCTGCACGATAGATGCCGGCGTGTCTGCAGATACGGTGATAGGTCGTGGCACCAAACTGGACAGTCAGGTTCACATCGGGCATGACAGCACCATAGGCGAACATTGTATCATCTGTGCACAAGTGGGCATAGCGGGAAATGTACGTGTGGGAAATTTTGTGACGCTGTATGGCAAATCTGCTTTGAGCAAAAATATCTCTGTGGGCGATCGCGCCATCCTGCTCGGCAGCTCTGCCTCTGCTAAATCTCTCGAAGGCGGCAAAACCTATCTGGGCACTCCGGCAGATGAGATACACCGGGCGGCGAGACAGTTTGCCATCGTTAAAATGCTCCCTGACCTCTGGGATAAACTGAAAAAACTGTAGAAAATCCTTTTTCTTTCTCTATATATTCAAACCAATCGTGTCGCATATGAAAAAAATGTCACTTTTATTATGCTGTTTATTTGCTTTTTGTATTGCATTTTCTCTGGACAATACTTATCACTATGCCATAGACCTCACCAAGATGGCTGACAAAAAGTTGTACGTGGAACTAATTCCACCGCAACTCTCTGAAGACAAAATAATATTCAGCCTGCCTAAGATCGTGCCGGGCACCTATTCGATCTATGATTTCGGACGATTTGTAGAAGATTTTAAAGCTATGGATGTCAATGGAAATTCTCTGGCTGTGACACGTCTGGACAATAACAGCTGGGAGATCGAAAACAGCCAAAAACTGGCTAAGATCATTTATAAGGTCAATGATACTTTTCATCCGAAAAAGAGAAGCAATCCGATCTTTGAACCTGCCGGAACAGACTTTGAGCCCGATACCTGTTTTGTGTTGAATCTGCATTCGATACTGGGATATTTCAGAAACCATACCAAGCAGCCATACGAACTCAATGTCACTCATCAGTCTGCTTTCTATGGCAGCACATCTCTGACCGATAGAGATCACAGCAATACAAAAGACAGCTATCTGATCAGCAGTTACAATGAGGCTGTAGACAATCCGATCATGTACAATCGCCCCGATACGGCCCACATCAAGGTCGGTGAAAGCGATATTCTGATTTCCGTTTATTCTCCTTCTAAAAGAGCCACCGCAAAAGGCATAGCTATACAGCTTGACACCCTGCTACAGGATCAGGGCAAATATCTGGGAGGCAAACTTCCTGTCAAAAATTATTCCTTCCTCATCTATCTGTCGGACCATGAGGGGCTATCCGGTGGATTCGGAGCATTGGAGCATTCTTATTGTTCCATGTATTTTCTCGTAGATGGGACCGATGCTGCTATAGCACCCACCATCAGGGATGTGGCCTCACATGAGTTTTTTCATATCGTCACCCCACTCAATATTCACTCAATAGAGATCGCAGATTTTGATTTTGATCATCCTAAAATGAGCGAACACCTCTGGCTTTATGAAGGCTCTACAGAATATCATGCACATGTGGTTCAGGTGCGCTACGGTCTCATTTCGCAAAATAAGTTTCTGGATGTGATCAAGCAGAAAATGAACGAGGCCATGTTCGGATTCAACGATTCTTTGTCTTTCACCGAGCTCAGCAAAGGCTGTCTGGATACATTCAAAGATCAGTACAACAATGTCTACTCAAAAGGTGCTTTGATATCCATGTGCCTTGACCTGAAACTTCTTCATCTTTCAAATGGCAAATACGGCCTCATGGAACTCATTAAAGATCTGGCCAAATCTTATGGCAAAGACAAAGCATTCAAGGATGATGAATTGATACCAAAGATCGTATCTCTGACCTATCCTGAGATCAAAACTTTCTTTGATGACTATGTGATGGGTGGCAAAAAACTTCCTTTCGAAGAAGTGCTCGATTATGCCGGTGTTGATTACACCCGAATTGATAAGGTCCGGTCTTTTTCTTTCGGGCAGTGTGATCTGGGCTATAATCCCACCACGGGCAGGATGATGGTGACCGGCACGAAAAACATGAATGAATTCGGCAAGGCATTAGGCTATCAGAAAGGCGATGAGATAGATAAAATAAACGGCAAAAAGATCGGCCTTATGGAATTCAGAATGTTCCGGCAGCAATGGATGAAAAATGTAAAGGAAGGAGATCAGATCAAAATAACCGTTTACCGCAAATCTCCGGAAGGCAAATCTGCCAAAAAGGTTCTTAAGGCCAAAGTGTTCAGGTCTGATGTCCGGTTTTATAATACCATTGAGTTTCGAACTTCAGCTGACCCGGAGCAACTACGCATCAGAAAGGCCTGGCTGGATGGCATCAGATGATTGTACTAAAATGACCTTGGTTTCTTTTTTAGGTGCCTAAGATCCACCACCATCGTGTCCATATCAGCGTTCTCATTCCTGAAGGTCACACGAATCTTGTTATTGCATATCTTCTTCACGAATCCCGGCCATGCGTCCAGTTGCTTTTGCAGTTGCGCGTTGATCGTATCATTCCCCACTGTCGACATCATGCCCGCCACACCAAACGGCCCATACTGCGCCGTGAACTGCGGCAGTGGAGGTATCTGCCAGTCCCATATGCCAAAATTATAGAGTTCCTTCCATTTGTGGTGCTTAAAGCTCATTATGTAGCAAGTGTTAATACTTGACCAGTCCGCCGCATCCACCACATATGAAACCTCATCTCCCCCATCTCCATCCAGGTCGCCTTCGTTTTTCAGATAGGCCAGGCCCAGCAGCTGCCCACCTGCTGATATGAATAGTGTATCAATGCTTTTAGTATTGCTCGACACAAAGGAGGCCGGATCTTTCTGCACTGTCAGCGCTACGAGCTGCTCATAACTATCAAGGCTATCATAATATTTGTTTGTTTCCTTACCGTTTAATAAACTGGTGAAGTGCTCAGTCAGGGTATCCTGCCTGCCATCTCCATCAAAATCTCCCCTTATCACAAACCTATAACCCATCACCGGTTTAATGTTTTTCGGCACCGTCGGGAGTATTTTTTCGGCCAGATTTAAACTGTCCCCTTCCAAAGACTTATCTATGATGGAATCAATTGTTGCTTTATTAGCCACAGACCGATTCCACATATTGCTGCTTTTGGAGCAAACAACAGCTACGATACACAAACCTAAAACCAATATCCCTTTCATAAAATTGCTCTTGATCGCATTCAAAGATACAACTCAATTTTTTGATTTATCCCTGACACTTTCAAACTCTCGATTATTTCTCCACCACCTGTGCCTTTAGCTATTGTTGATTTGTTCAAAAAGCAGGATCATCTAATATTAATCTAGCTTTCAGATGCACATTGGTTATCTGATAAATATTATAAAGCCGCTCCAATTCTTGCCTTTGGACTATTTTCTTCACAAGCTGTTCTTTAAAGGTTTGTGGATTTGTTCATAAAGCTCTTTTACATAGATATAGCAAGGGTTTTGACTCCACAGACCCCTATTCATAAAATTTGTTCCACGTGGAACAAAGAGGATTTAAGACAACTGGGTATAAGTTCAAGGATTTTGCGTTTCAAACCATAGGGCGTGCAATTTTAAACCTATAGCCCGTTTGTTCCACGTGGAACAAACGCAATTCGTTGTATTAACTTAAATCCTAAAACTTATAACTTAAATCCCATAACTTTGCCACCAGATGTTTAAAGAATATGATGTCATTGTAGTAGGGGCCGGCCATGCAGGCTGCGAGGCTGCCGCTGCCGCTGCCAATATGGGTTCAAGTGTGCTGCTGGTCACCATGAATATGCAGACCATTGCGCAAATGAGCTGCAACCCTGCCATGGGAGGAATAGCCAAAGGACAAATAGTGCGTGAGATAGATGCTATGGGGGGTTACTCTGGCATCGTGTCAGATATCAGCATGATACAGTTTCGAATGCTCAACAGGTCTAAGGGGCCTGCTATGTGGAGCCCGAGAACCCAAAATGATCGAATGATGTTCGCTGCCGAATGGCGCAAAATGCTAGAGCAAACACCCAATGTAGATTTCTGGCAGGAAATGGTAGCAGGCCTTGTGATCAAAGACGGTGCTGTAAAGGGGATCCGCACGTCCATGGGAATTGATATTGAGGCCAAGTCTGTCGTATTGACCAATGGTACTTTTCTAAATGGCCTGATCCATATTGGAGAAAAACAATTCGGGGGTGGTCGGGCTGGCGAGAAAGCCGCTCATGGCATTACTGAACAGCTTATCGAATTAGGATTTGAAGCGGGCAGAATGAAAACAGGTACACCTCCGCGCATAGATGGACGAAGCCTGGATTATACCCGCATGGAAGTACAGGAAGGCGATGAAGAAATCGCTAGATTTTCTTATAAAGAAACCAAGCTGCCCACTACCCAAAGGTGCTGCTGGATCACTCATACCAATCAAAAGGTTCATGACATTCTAAGAACCGGTTTCGACCGCTCTCCTATGTTTTCGGGCAGAATTAAAGGACTTGGACCCAGATATTGTCCCTCAGTAGAAGATAAGATCGATCGTTTTTCGGAAAAAGAGTCGCATCAGTTATTCATTGAACCCGAAGGATGGGATACAGTAGAGATATATGTCAATGGATTTTCAACCTCTCTGCCCGAAGAAGTGCAATATAAAGCACTCAGGCAGGTTCCTGGCTTTGAAAATATGCGGATGTTCCGTCCGGGATATGCCATCGAGTATGATTACTTCCCGCCTACTCAGCTTGGCCAGACCTTGGAGACCAAATTGGTTCGAAATCTGTTCTTCGCCGGACAAATAAATGGCACAACCGGATATGAAGAAGCTGCATGTCAAGGTTTGATAGCCGGAATCAACGCTCATAATGCTGCCAAAGAACTGGAACCACTCATCCTGAAACGAAATGACGCCTATATAGGCGTACTGGTAGATGATCTGATAAATAAAGGTACCGAAGAACCCTACAGGATGTTTACCAGCAGAGCAGAATATCGGATCCTGCTACGCCAGGACAATGCAGATCTGAGATTGACAGGGCTGGCACATAAGATCGGCCTAGCTGATGATGCAAGAATGGAGACATTAAAGGCTAAAAAAGCTGCCATAAAAGCAATATCAGACTTTATAAGCAGTTATAGCGTAGCTCCTGAAGATGTAAATGGCCTGATGACTGAGGTCGGAAGTGCTGAACTTCGTCAAAAAATGAAATTGGATAAGGTACTCGCCCGTCCTCATGTGGGTTTGAGTTTACTGGCTAAAGCACTGCCAGACCTTAGGAACCTCTTGTCAAATTATAGCAAAGAGGTCATTGAATCTGCAGAAATAGAATTGAAATACGAAGGCTATATCGAAAAAGAAATGGAAGTAGCCAATAAAATGCTAAAACTGGAAGAGATCAGGTTGGAAA
The DNA here is from genome assembly GCA_903917755.1 of uncultured Bacteroidota bacterium. Classification (GTDB taxonomy): domain Bacteria; phylum Bacteroidota; class Bacteroidia; order Chitinophagales; family LD1; genus UBA1941. Next base: position 39,676 of record CAIXBT010000361.1, on the reverse strand, counting down.
CCGATTTCGATTATAGCAGATTAAAGTCACTCTCCATCGAAGCTCGTCAGAAATTAGCCAAAATCAAACCATCCTCATTGGGTCAGGCACAGCGCATCAGCGGTGTATCACCATCAGATATAGCAGTCCTACTGGTACATATGGGGAGATAATCCTTCACAGAAAAACAGCATAGTGATCTCAAAAACCCAAAAATCAGGCCTACTTACTATTTCCTTGATGCTATTGGCATTGATCCGGTTCACATTCTTTGAGATCGCTCCTAAATGTGTGCCTGTAGGCTTATTATTAGTCTCTTCCTGTGCAGATGAAAGACCTCCCACAGGCGGAAGAAAAGATAGCATTCCTCCGAAGCTGAAATATGCTGAGCCGGTAAACAAATCACTCAATTTTCATGAAGAAAAGATCAAGTTGCGCTTTTCAGAATTCATTGTACAAACCTTAGATCCCAAGGAGATACTCATATCGCCACCTGTCGACAAAAAACCCAAAATTCTGGTAGATGGCAAGACGGTCCACATCACTCTCAAGTCAAAACTTAAAGAAAATACGACCTATACCATCAATTTCGGAGATGCGATCAAGGATATAAATGAAGGAAATATCCTGAAAAATTTCACTTATGTTTTCGCTACGGGACCGACCATAGATACTGCCAGTATCTCAGGATCTGTAGGCAATGTAGTGGATCCAAAAGACCTGGATAATATCATGATCTGTCTCTACCCTGCCGATACAGTAGATGGTATCCGGCACTCACTGCCTTACTACTTTGCCAAATCTGACAAAACCGGAGGTTTTACTATAAATAATATACACTCCGGTTCATACAATGTATATGCGCTCAAGGACCAGAACTTGAATTACAAATATGATCAGGCAGATGAGCTGATCGGGTTTATGGATAGCATGGTCACGCTTTCTGATTCCTCTAAAGCAAAAATAAATTTGAGTGTTTTTCTTTCAGCCAATAGCAGACCGAAATTCACAGATGCGGTAAGCATCTCTCCTGGCAAATTACTTATCATCTATAATTCCCCTATCAAAACCCTAAAACTAAATTCAGACCTGCTATCAAAGAAGGATATTGTCGAGATAAATGATAAAAAAGACAGCATAACATATTGGTATTCAAATATTTACACCAAAAAAATGAAACTTAATCTGGTCGTAAATGATACTATATCTGATTCGACGACAGTAGATCTAAGGGTATTCAATAAGGATTCAACAAATAACGACAGAAAATATTCATTATCGATTAAATCACAACCAATAAAACAAGATACAACACGAAAATACATCCAGGAGAAACCAATCTTAAGCCCTTTTAAACCACTTATTTTGAATTTATCCCGACCAGTGGACAGTATAGATCAAAATAAACGTCTTGTCCTGATCAATGATTCGACTACAAAAAAAGACAGCGTGAGTTTCACCTTAAATCAAAAATCAAAAAAGGTTTTGACTATCCCTTTTGTTCAAACTGAAAAGTCATCTTACACACTTGTGATTCCTGATTCGACCTTCCATGATATTTTCGGATGGTGGAATAAAAAATTCCTGTATAAATGGAATGCAGATGCTGCCGAAAATTACGGCAACATGATCTTGAATTTAAAATTCGAACATCCTGAAAAATACTATGTCTTCAAGATCTTCGATCAGGAAAACAAAACAGTAGAAACTTTTTATTACGTAGGAAATGCAGAGAAAAAAATAACGATCAAAAATATGAAAGCTGGTTCATATCATCTTCAGGCCATAGAAGATACAAACCATAATGGTGAATGGGATACAGGTGACTACGCTAAAAAAACTCAACCGGAAAAGATCATCAACTTCCGTGAGACCTATGAACTCAAAGGAAACTGGGATCTGGAAATAGAAATAAAACTATAGATCAATCTGTCAAACAGACTTTCTTGTTTACCCATTGCTCATTCATTCTGATCTGCACCATATACATTCCTCTGGCGAATGCTTTCACATCTATGCTCATATCATTGCCTGCATTAGATGGTACATCAGAATAAACAACTCTGCCGGATATATCTCTTATCACGATCTCTTTCAGATCACTTGCTCCACGTGGAACGTTCAGAAATATAGATGAAGATGCAGGATTTGGATAAACACTGATTCCCAGATCAGAGCTTACAGCTATTATACTGCTAGGCGTTTGTGGCACCCACTGATATCTGTTGAAAAAATTCCAGATCGCAACTGCATAATTGATATCCTCTCCTGTAGGTCCGAGCCACTGGTGCTGGCCATTGAGGACTTTATAAAATTCTACATCAGAATTGTAAGCGCCATGAGGATATACATAGTGTACTACATGAAGACTATCGCTCGAGATGTGTGGCAAAGTGTCGATAGAAGATGCCACTGTATCGCAGCGATCATGACCACGCCAAAAGGCGACCAGAGCCTCTGCATCCGAACCATACATATCTCCTGTATAGGCTACTGTCTGATCTGCTGTGCCATGAAAGTGGCAGGAAGGTACTACTCTGGTTGGATTGCAAGTGATACCGCTGCCTATAGTGCCGGATACAGAAGCAATAGCAGCGATCCTGTTATTCAATTCGCAGCCTAATCTATTCGTCATAAATCCTCCCATTGAAAATCCGGTAGAGTACAGACGCGTTGAGTCGATCATATAATGAGCGGAAACAGTATCGATAAGGGCATTGAGAAAACCCACATCATCCACATTGGGATTCAGTGTAATTCCAAATGCGCCTGCACCGCTATTCCAGGCTGTAGAACCTGTTACTACATTATCTACCAAAGCCTGAGGGATAGCAAAAATAAAATCTGCTGTATCTGCTACAGAATTAAAATTCACTCCCGCAAAATTATTCATATTGTCACCCAGTCCATGCAGTGCTAATACAAAAGGCACATTCTTGGTTCCATCATAAGATGTAGGGATATACAATAGATATTGTCTGGTCACACCGCCGAACGTAAAACTATTGGTACTGTATTGTGCAAATGAACTAAGCGTAAGGAGAATCGCTAAAAGAAACGAGTAGACTTTCTTCATTTTTGGTAATATGGTTTTAATAAAATATTCAAATAAAGTTATGGATTTAAATGAATAAAGTAAATATCCTCATTATGAAATTGTTAAACATCGAAAATGAGCCATTATCCATATATTTAAAAGAAATAAAATCTTTACATTCGGAAAGCTAACAACAAAACATTTCATCATGCGATCAAAATTATACAAGCTTGGTTTTGCATTTTGTTTACTATTCACACTCTCCCTGTTTCATACTGCAAGAGCACAATGTTCTAACAGATACCTTGACACCATCTTTCTATCTGTAGACTCATTCTCAAACATAGTTTATACTACCACTGCCGGAGGCTCGACCACTGAGTTGATGGATATATACCAACCCACAGGAGATACTGCCTGTCTGAGGCACCTGATCATCTGGCTACATGGTGGTGCTTTCTTTCAGGGCACCAAAAACGACGGTGATGTGCAGTTTCTGAGCGAAAGATTCGGCAGAAGAGGATATGTATGTGCCACTATCAACTACCGGCTTGCCTCATCGATTGTCGCTCTGTATGATTCTGCACAGATCTTTAAATATGCCTATGAGGCTTACTCAGATCTCAAAGCAGCTATTCGTTATTTCTACAAAGATGCATCGCTGACCAACCACTGGAATATAGATACCAATGCCATCTTCATAGGCGGTAGTTCTGCAGGTGGCATTGCGGTAGATTTTGCTGCTACATTAGATAGTTTGAGTCAATTGGCACCAGCCTTTCAAACGATAGCCACCAGCAATGGCGGTATAGATGGCAATAGCGGCAATGCAGGCTACTCCACCAAAGTGATCGGGGTGGCAAGTCTGGCCGGAGCGGTCAATACCATAGACTGGATCAAACCCGGAGCACCACCGATGGTTTTGTGTCAGGGCACAGCCGATGGTACCGTTCCATACGAATGCGGATTAGCATTGACACAATATACGCTCGGTCTCTATCCTACCATAAACTTCTGCGGATCGGGTGGTATGGCGCCAAAATTAGATTCAGTAGGAGTAAGATATTCATTGCTGCCATTTCCGGGCTCAGGTCATGTACCATGGGATACAAACGTGGTGATCGAAAACAGAATGGATTCTGCTGTTGCCGCCTTTTTTTATTCAGTGAATTGCGTACAGGCAGCCGGCCATTGCAATCAACCTTTGGACATTAAAACCATAGCAGAAAATGCCCAATTGAATATCTATCCTATTCCCGCTTCAGATCATATCCGGATAGCTGTCGAAGACGGAAATGAACTATCATCAGCTACTCTATATGACTACACCGGCAGAGAAGTAGATCAACTCAACCTAAGTGGTAAAAATGCATCTATACCACTGCAAGGACTGACCCCGGGAATATATATCCTGAAAGTAAACCTAAAGGATAATACAGTGTTTCCCATAACAAGAAAAATACAAATAGAATAAAACATGAAGGATAAAATAGTACTGATCACGGGTGGCAGCTCTGGCATTGGCCTCGCCACAGCAGAGCCATTGGCCACAATGGGTGCGGAATTAATATTGGTGGCTCGAAGTGAAGAAAAGCTTAAAGAAGCCGCACAAACGATAATAAATAAAACAGGCAACAGGAAGATCAGGTATTATATCGCAGACTTTTCTTCGCAAAGATCCATCAGAACACTGGCAGAAAACATCAAAAAGGATTATCAAAAACTGGATGTACTGATCAATAATGCCGGAGGTGTATTTTCAGCTTTCAAACTAAATGAGGATGGACTGGAGATGACCATTGCAACAAACCATTTCGCCTATTTTCTATTGACAAACCTTCTCCTCGATCTGCTCAAAAGATCAGACTCGGCCCGCATCATAAATGTAGCCTCGGATTCTCATTATAATGGCAAACTGGATTTCGATTCATTCACAAAAGACAAGGGATATTTCATTATCACAGCCTATGGCCAAAGCAAACTGGCCAATGTGCTATTCACGGCAGAATTGGCAGACAGATTAAAAGATACACAGATCACTGTCAACTGTCTGCATCCGGGCTTCGTGAGAACTGACATCGGCACGAAAGGTACCAAATGGTATGCCTCATTATTCTGGACATTAGCCTCACGACTGGGTGCCATGACTGCGGAAGCAGGAGCAAAAACATCTGTATATCTCGCTTCATCAGATGAGGTCAAAGGCGTGTCGGGAAAATACTTTGATAAATGCAAGCCTAAAGAACCCGCTCCACTAGCTACTGACAAACAATTGCAAAAAGACCTATGGCGTATCTCGGAACAATTGTGCCCGATCAGCTGATTCCTTAAGCAAATTTTTAAACCGAAATTTCTCGAATTCTTTGCACCTTTGGGCCATATCTCAATAAAAAGAAATGGCATTAATACTTCCTGTGAAGGGCATCTCACCTACATTCGGCAACAACTGTTATCTCGCAGAAAACGCCACCGTGATTGGCGATGTAACAATGGGTGATGACTGCAGTGTATGGTTCACAGCTGTAGTACGCGGTGATGTACATTACATCCGTATCGGCAATAAAGTCAACATACAGGATGGAGCCATTATTCACTGCACCTATCAGAAATCACCAACCACTATTGGAGATTTTGTATCTATCGGTCATCGAGCCATCGTGCACGGATGCACCATAGAAGATAATGTACTGATAGGCATGGGAGCCATCGTGATGGACAATGCTGTCATAAAGAAAAACTCTATTATTGCTGCGGGATCTGTGGTGCTCGAAAACACCATAGTAGAATCAAATACGATCTATGGTGGTGTACCTGCCAAAAAGATAAAAGACCTGGATGAAAAGAATTTTAAACACCTGATCGAAAGGATCGGCAATAACTACGTCATGTATGCTGATTGGTTTCGCAAATAGAAGCAAATGTCACAAACGGAAGAACAAGTAGTACTGGTAAACGAAGAAGGAAATGATCTGGGTCTGATGGGCAAAACCGAAGCTCATGAAAAGGGGGTACTCCACAAGGCAATAAGTGTGATCATCTTTAATTCAAAAGGAGAAATGCTTATTCAGCAGAGAGCCTTCACAAAATATCACTGGGCAGGTATCTGGAGCAACACATGCTGCAGTCATCCTCGCGCCGGTGAAACGTTTTCTGACGCTGCGCAGAGAAGATTGAAAGAAGAATTAGGTATTGTGACAGCTCTCAATAAAGAATTCTATTTCATCTATAAAGCTAAAGATGAAAAAAGCGGTTTGACAGAACATGAATATGACTGGGTTTTCACAGGCACATTTGATGAACCATTTGAATATAATACGCATGAGATAAACGGGATCAAATGGATAAGCAAAGATGATCTGCTCAATGATCTTAAAACCTGCCCTGAGGAATATTCTTTTTGGTTTCCGATCATCATCGAAAACATGATATCAAAAGGTATCTATTGATATACAGAGATCACGTGTATATATTCATTCTTTAAAATCCTTTACTATGGCATTCACATCTGCTACACTCGACACATACCTTGAGACTAATGCGTCTGCCGAAGACCCTATTCTCGCTGATCTGTCGAGAGAAACATTTCTGAAAGTACAGATGCCGCAAATGCTCAGTGGTCATGTACAGGGTTTATTTCTTGAGAATCTTAGCCGCATGATAAGCCCGCGCAGAATATTAGAGATCGGCACATACACCGGTTACTCCACCATCTGTCTGGCCAAAGGTCTGACTGAAGATGGGATCATGTACACACTCGATATCAACGAAGAATTAGAATCGATCTTTGCCAAATACTTCGTTCGCGCTGAGCTGGACCACAAAATAAAATTCATAGCCGGCAACGCCATTCAAACCATCCCCACTATCCACGAAGAATTTGACATTGTATTCATTGATGCGGATAAAATGAATTACATAAACTACTATGATCTTATCATTGACAAGGTCAAAGCGGGAGGCTATATCATCACTGACAATGTATTGTGGAGCGGCAAAGTGCTGGAAGAAAAAAAGGACAAAGAAACAGAGAACATACATCAGTTCAATAGAAAATTAGCTAATGACCCACGTATCCAAAATGTCATTATTCCGATACGCGATGGAATAAATCTCGCCAGAAAGTTATAAATTCATGCCTGTGCATACCCGGGATTGTCCTATGTAGTAGATAAAACACACTTTTTAGTCAGAAAGCAACGTTTTATTAAAGAGGCACATATCCTACTTTTATCTTGAGAATTTCTATCATAATATGCGTTTATTGTTTTCAGCATTATTGGCTCTGTTTATTTCTGCCACTCAGGCGCAGTCGCCTCAGGCTGTCTCTGCCTATGTGGAGCGATATAAGGCTATTGCCATCGAAGAAATGAAAGCATATGGCATACCTGCCAGCGTCACGCTCGCACAGGGCATACACGAGTCAGGATGCGGCTATTCCAAACTGGCATTGAATTCAAACAATCATTTCGGGATCAAATGCCATGAAGAATGGTGCGGACAGACATATCACCACGATGACGATCAGCCGCAGGAGTGTTTCCGTGTATATAACTGTCCGGAAGAATCATTCAGGGATCACTCTGAATTTCTGAAAACAAGGTCACGTTATTCTACACTCTTCACATTGGAGCGTGGCGACTATAGAGCATGGGCCAGAGGGCTGAAAGCTGCCGGCTATGCCACTAATCCTAAATATCCGGAGATCATCATAAAACTCATAGAAGATTACAACCTGAGTCAATATGACAAACTGGTCGGACAGACAGTTATCGTAGCTAAGGTCGAGCCTAAAGACAATGCCGAGATACAAATGATCAAACAGTCATTGATCCAATCTCAGGCGGCCACTACCAAAGTATCGGTTCCTGTATCTGAAATAAAAACAAGTACGCCTGTAGACAGATGTCTTGATTTTTCGAAATATACTGCAGAAGAAAAAATTATAAACGGCACCAAAGCTCTCGTGTACAAAAAAGAAGTGCCCATAGCATTCATTGCGCAGAAATATAACGTGACCGTTCAGCAGTTATATTCATTTAACGATATGCTGCCGAATGAGAAATTCAAAGACAACGAACTGATCTATGTCGAAAGCAAAAAACAAGAGTCTCAATACTATCAATATGAAGTCTCGGACGGTGAGACCATGCGCGATATCTCTCAGAAATTCGGGATCAAGCTATCGGAGCTTATCATTCGAAATGGGATCATAGGCGGCTGTGAGCCGGTAGCAGGAGAAATAATTGTTCTACGTGGAAAAAGGGAATTTCCCCTGAAATTTCGCGTCACCGGAAAAATATATCCCAGCAAAACATCTGCCGAAACAACTCCGCTCCCTGATCTGAAAATGCATAAGGTGAGCACTTGCGAAACGCTCTATTCCATTTCCAAACAATACAATATACCTCTCGACACCCTCAAGAGGATCAATGGTCTGATAGATGAAGACCTGAAGATAGGCCAGACACTGATCGTGACATTGTAAGTTTAAACCTTTCCATCCGTCTATTGTTTAAAAGACAATATGAACAGCTACACTAAATTTTTCTCCTTGATCTTTCTGTCACTCACGCTATCTTTTCAGAGCTGCGGACAAAAAAACGATTCTCCAAAATCAAATATCAAAACAGATAAAACAATGAATACAGCAAATCTGGATACTATCACTCTGGCCGGAGGCTGCTACTGGTGTATAGAGGCTATCTATCAGCGGCTGGAGGGCGTGGTAAGCGTAGAGTCAGGATTCACTGCCGGCACGATGAAAAACCCCTCCTATCGCGATGTATGCACTGGCACTTCGGGCCATGCAGAGTGTGTGCAGGTGACCTACGACCGCACACAAACATCTCTCGATGAGATATTCAAAGTATTCTTCACCGTGCATGACCCTACCACGCTCAATCAGCAGGGCAATGATGCAGGTACACAGTATCGCTCGGGTATATACTATCGCAATGAGGAACAAAAAAAGGCTGCGGAAAGCATCATAGCGGCACTGACACAGGCCAAAGTATTCAGCGACCCGATCGTCACAGAGCTTAAGCCTTTCACCCTATTCTATAAGGCCGAAGACTACCATCAGGACTATTACAATCAGCATGGCTCACAACCCTACTGTCAGATAGTGATCAGGCCTAAAGTAGAGAAGTTTGAAAAGGTCTTTAAAGACAGAATAAAGAAATAATACACTGCATCTGGCAGATATGCTCTGAACTAATTCTGCGGTCCTCAGCGAAATCTGCGGGAAATATTTTGTACTCTCTCTCCAAAAGTACATTTTTACCAAAAGTATATTGATGCCACAAACAGTAACCCTCGGAGACAAATCCTTTCGTCTATATATATCAGAAGAACAGATCCTCGCAGCTATTAAGCAGATAGCAGACAAGATCAATCAGGATTTTCATGGCAAGTGTCCTTTGATCGTACCCGTTCTCAATGGCTCGTTTATGTTTGCCTCAGACCTGATGAAACAGCTCACCTGTCAGTGTCAGATCACATTCATCAAGGCATCATCATACAAAGGAACTGAATCTACAGGTCAGCTCACCGCTCTGATCGGCATCAATGAAGATATCAGTGGTCGGGATGTTATCATTCTCGAAGATATCATAGACACAGGTCATACGCTGGCTAAGATCATCCCTTCTATTCGGGATCTGAAGCCTGCATCAGTGCGCGTGGCCACACTACTCTTCAAGCCTAAGGCCCTCAAGACCGACATCACCATAGACTATACAGGCATTGAGATACCAAATGAATTTATAGTGGGCTATGGTCTGGACTATGATGGTTTAGGTCGAAATCTGAAAGAGATATATCAGGTGATCGAATTAGTTTAGAGCTTCATCCTCCTCAATGCGGGTGCAAACAAAGCAGTACCGCCTACCACCAGCAATGTCATCACACCACCGAAAATAACCGCATACTCAAGGCCCATATATGAAGCTGCCAGACCCGACTCGAAGTCTCCTATTTCATTAGATGATTTGATAAAAATAGAATTGACTGCTGCAACTCTGCCGCGCATCTCATCAGGTGTGAACATTTGAATGATCGTGCCTCTGATGATCACACTGACATTGTCAAAAGCTCCTGCCATAAACAGCATCAAAAAGCTCAGCCAGTAAAAAGGTGACACAGCAAAAACTATTATACATAAACCAAAACCTCCCACACAGATCAGCAGATTGCGGCCCGCATGTCGAGTGGGTGGATGATGGGCAAGGATAAAACCCGCCACTGCAGAACCAAGAAATAGAGATGCTTTCAGCAATCCCATCAGTGTAGGTCCTACATGAAGGATATCCTGACAGAAAGCGGGTACAAGTCCCGTGACACCGCCAAACAAAACCGCAAACAGATCCAGCGAGATGGAAGATAAGATGGCCTCCGTCCCGAATACAAATCTTATCCCGCCGAAGAATGAACGAACAAAAGGTTCTTTGCCCTGCATAGGTGGAGGATAGTGTTCATCCAGCTTGGTCGTAAAATATAAAGACAAACTGAAGAATGCAGCACAGATCAGATAAATGAATCCGGGTGCGATAACCTCCAGCAAAAGTCCTGCTACCACAGGCCCTACCACGGCGCTGACCTGAAAGGAATTGCTGCTCCACGTGGAACTATTCGCATACAGTTCTCTCGGCACGATACGTGACTGAATGGCCTGTGATGCCGGTGTGACAAAAGACCTGCACACACCTATCATTCCGATCACGATATAATACCAAAACACACTGGTATTGGCCCCAAACTGCCATGACCCTACAGATAAGGTAGCTGAACAAACGATCAGAAATGTAGTGAACAAGAGCAGTATCCGCTTTCTGTTATACCTGTCGGCTGCCAGCCCCGAGAAAAATGTGGTAAAAATAAATGGCAGCGCTTCACTCAATCCGATAAGCCCAAGTGCCAGTTTATTGTGTGTAATCTGATAGATATGCCATGCCAATACGGTGCTCTGCATGAGCAGGGCGATCGTGGTCAGCGACCGGGCGAATAGGTATGCCCTGAATTCCGGTATCCTGAGGGAAGCAAAAGCATCGGTTTTTTGTGTGTTTGGCATGAATTATGGATGATCATGTAGAATAAGATCGAAGTATTAAAAACTCCTTTGATCTCGACGGTGAAAATATGTATTAGTTATTTAACTTGCGCCGCATTTGAATAATCATGAACGGTAAAATAAAATTTCCTACAGCCCTTTCTGTGGTCATAGCAAATATGATAGGCACGGGTGTTTTTACGAGTCTGGGCTATCAGCTTCCTGCTATCACCGACTTCGCAGCTATCATCGCCCTATGGCTGATAGGTGGTATCGTAGCGCTTTTTGGCGCTTTTGCTTATAGCGAGCTTGGTGCCGCTCTGCCTCGTTCGGGTGGAGAGTACAACTTTCTGTCAGAGATCTATCACCCTTCGGTAGGCTTTTTGTCCGGTTGGGTATCGGCTACTATTGGGTTTGCAGCTCCAATTGCCGCTGCTGCCTGGGCACTTGGCTCTTATTTTTCTACTGTTATCCCGGGCTATTCTCCGCAGATGATCGGCGCCGTGGTTATTATCTTGGTTACCATTGTTCAGTCTATCAATTATGCCATCGGTGGCGGCTTTCAGACGGTGGCCACAGCCATCAAGGTCATACTCATCATTGTATTTATCGTTTTCGGTTTGCTCTGCGCCTGCAATACGCACATATCTGTCATGCCCACAGCCCAAACCTATACTGATGTTTTTTCTGCTCCGTTTGCTGTGTCTCTGGTCTATGTGTCTTTCGCCTATTCGGGTTGGAACGCATCTTCCTACATAGCCGGCGAGGTCGATAATCCTAAACGCAATATCCCGCTGTCGATCCTGGTGGGAACCCTTCTGGTCACAGTACTTTATATCATGGTAAACTATGTATTCCTGCGTACCGCACCGGTAGAGGAAATGAAAGGCGTAAATGAAGTGGCTTTTATCTCTGCTAAATACATTTTCGGCGACAATGGTGCCAAACTAATCTCCCTGATCATATCTGTCTTGCTCGTTTCTACCATATCATCCATGGTGATAGTAGGTCCTCGTGTCATTCAGATGATCGGCGAAGATTACTCTATTTTCAAGGTTCTCTCCCACAAAAACAGCAATGGGATACCGGTCATAGCGATTGCTTCTCAGTCCATTATCGCGCTGATTCTGCTTTATACCTCGTCTTTTAAAATGATCATCACTTATATCTCATTCACCCTTTCGCTGTTTACTACCTTGACCGTTTTGGGGGTGTTTATCCTGCGCTATCAAAGGCCGGATCTGGAGAGACCATACAAAACCTGGGGCTATCCCGTCACCCCTGCCATTTTCCTTATATTAAACTGCTGGTTCCTCTGGTTTGTATTCAAAGGAGAGCCGGGAGCCGCGCTGATCGGATTGAGCGTTATGGCCCTCGGGCTGCTTGTTTATTTCCTCGCAAAATTCCTTTCAAAAAATAAGGAAATCAAATCCTTATAAGTAACTTCGCGCACAAAAAATTTTAATATATTTTATGAAAGTATCCCTTCGCTTTGCTTACATAGTATTTTGCGTGTTCCTATTGACCTCGTGTCATAATACCCCCGCCAAGAGCCCTGCATCAAATGATGCTAAAGCAGATTCCACTGCACCAAAGGTGGTTTCTTCCGTCATCACAGACAAAACCATCAAGACTGACAGCCATAATAAGCTGAACGATGTGGCTCTGTATCTCGCCGGTATGAAGCCCGATTCTTTCATAGCCATTCCTGCTAAGCTTCAAAATCTGGCATATTACAAACAATACTGCGATACGATGACCAGTGGTTTCAACAATATGGAAACTAACCGTCTGAGCAAGATGCGCGAATGGGCTAAAACCGAACTGGCTCCTGAGCTCGCTGCACCTAAAACTGTTTTGTATCCTTTCTCCGGTCCGGATATCCTGCATTGTGTGCAGTTTTTCCCGGAGGCAGATCAGTATATCATGATCGCATTAGAGAGATTCGGGTCACTGCCCGTGATGGACAAAATGGATAGCTCAAGAACGATACATACACTGGACTATGTACATCAATCTCTCGAAGATATTTTTGGCAAAAGCTATTTCATTACTCGCAAAATGGCAGTGAATGTTTCTAATCAATATAATGGATTCACTCCTCTTGCTTCTGTATTTCTGGTTCGCACAGGATATGCTATCCTCGACATCAAATACAAACACCTGCTGGATGATGGCAAGACGATGGTCGAGATTCCTCTGGACTCTATGGGCAGACACCTCAATGACTGCGTAGAGATCTATTTTCGCAAGAACGGCAAAGACAAGATCCAGAAGCTGACATACTTCAGAGCAAATCTCTCAGACCACATATTTGGTACACCAGGTATGAAAGACAACGCCGGTATGAAAGCATATCTCGAGAACCTGCCTGAGTGCTATACCTACGCTAAGTCAGCTTCCTATCTGATGTGCCAGACAGATTTCAGCATCATCAGAAATTTCTGTTTGAATAAGAGCAAAACTATTCTGCAGGATGATACCGGTGTGGGTTTTGGATTTTATGACAAGACAAAATGGAAAATAAAACTGTATGGCAACTACGAAAAACCGATCAGTGATTTCCACGGAGGATACTATCAGGCCAATCTGCAGCAAGCATACAAGGCAGACTCTGCAAACATAAAGCCATTGCCGTTTTCATTGGGTTACCACTGGAAAGATCAGGTGCAAAATCTCATGAAGTTTGAGAAAAAATAAACTCATTTATTGAGTTAATAATAGTATTGTACCTTTAGTAAATGATAGCATCCTATTCGATCCACTTTTTAGAATCAAAATTTATGAAGATAACTTCCCGGTTCATTTGCCTGGGCTTGCTGGTCATGCTCGCATCTTGCACCAATCATGCAGCAAAAAACCCCGGAGCCACTCCTGCTAAAGGAGATTCTACTGCCGTAGCAGCAGCAGGATCAAACCCCACCATCACAGACACGACCATCAACAAAGACAGCCACAACAAGCTAAATGATATCGCTCTCTATCTGGCAGGCATGAAACCCGATTCCTTTATCGCCATACCCGCTAAGCTCCAAAACCTGAGATACTACAAGCTGTATAGCGACTCGATGGACAGGGGTTTCAAACATATCGAAGATATCCGCCTCAGCAAGATGCGCGAATGGGCCAAAACTGAGATGGCTCCCGAGCTGGCTTCACCTAAGACTGTCTTTTATCCCTTTTCAGGTCCGGATGTGCTGCACTGTGTGCAGTTTTATCCCGATGCAGATCAGTATGTCATGATAGCTCTGGAGCGCTATGGTTCCCTGCCAGTGATGGAGAAAATGGATTCCGGCAAAACCACTACTACCCTTAATTCATTGCTCAAATCTCTCGAAGATATTTTTGGCAAGAGCTACTTCATCACCCGCAAGATGATGCGCGATGTGTCGAACCCCTGGAATGGTGTGACTCCGGTAGCTTCCGTATTTCTGGTACGTGCGGGATACTCCATCCTGGATATAAAATACAAACAACTGCTGGATGATGGCAAGACCCTGGTGGAAATACCATCAGACTCTATGAGCAGATACAGAAATGCCTGTGTGGAAATTTACTTCCGCAAAAATGCAGCATCTAAGATCCAAAAGATCGTTTATTTCAAAACTAACCTCTGTGACGATGCTTATGAAAAAATGGAAAGTTTCAAATCAAATACTCCATTGCAAACATATCTGAACAGTATGCCAGAGTGCTACACCTATCTGAAGTCTGCCTCGTATCTGATGAACTACGGGACCTTCAGCGCGATACGCAATATATGTCTGGCTAAGAGCAAGTCTATCCTGCAGGATGATACCGGTATAGCTTTGAAATATATCGACAAGGCTAAATGGAGCATCAAGTTCTATGGCAACTATGTGAAACCGGTCAGTGATTTCAAGGGTGTAGATCAGGAGGAGCTATACAGAGCATACAAAACAGACTCAGCGAATATCAAACCGTTACCATTCTCTCTCGGCTACCACTGGGCAAATAAAAACACTCAGAACCTGATGAAGTTTGTGAAAAAGTGATCAAAAAGCATATCAATAAAAAAGCCGAGGGTTGTACTCTCGGCTTTTTGTTTTATTTCAGTCTGATTTATTTCGCTACACCCAGCATACCTGCTTTGAGACCTTTATCTGCAGGTTCATTACCGAGCCAGATGCCCCAGAGCGCTGATTTGAAATCTAAGCCATCTATAGTTTCAAGTACCTTGCCATTCTTGGATATCTGAACACCTCCGGTCGGAGTGTATGTGATGTCAAATTCGTTTCCCTTTGTGATCGGCTCCAGCGAAAATACTTTTACGAACTTATCGATCCTGGCCTGCAGCGGTGCTGTCTTATCGCCTGTAGATTTTTTAAAACCTTCGAGGATAGCTTCTTTCATTCTGTCTGTAGTCACGAGGCTCGATACGATATGAAGCCTGACAGCTGTAGGTTCGTTTGCCTTAGCTATGGCATCTCCGTTAGTGCCCTTAGTGGTCACATATAGTCCCCCTACATACATATCCATAAAAAGTTTGACCCTCACGCCTCCACCGTTGAGTACCAGATTATGATCTCCGACCTTGAGAGTGGCCGGCAATGTGACCCCCGATATGCTAGCCTGTGCGCTGAGTTGAGTAGCAGAGATCAGAAGGGCCAATATAAGTCCCAGTGTTATGTTTGTTTTTTTCATTGTTTGGTGTTTAGTGGATATGAAGGTACAAAAATTTCTCTTTTACATTTTCCGTGAAATACATAGTTGTTCCATGTGGAACTACCGAAAATAAAAAAGGCCGAGAGTACAACCCTCGGCCTTTCAAAATATTATTATCTCAATTTTTATTTCTTCACTACTGTAGAATCATAGCTTACAGTTTTTGTGCTGTCGCCTGATTTTTCTACCACTTTGGTCACCTCGATCTTGGTCTCGGTAGGTTGTGGTGTAGCAGCTACAGCGAGTTTATCTTTAGCCAGTAGCGGTGCCAGTGTCAAACCAACCAGACAGGTTAACTTGATAAGGATATTCATAGATGGACCGGAAGTATCCTTGAATGGATCACCTACTGTATCACCTACTACAGCAGCTTTGTGCGGCTCTGATTTTTTATAGAATGTCTGACCTCCGATATCAACTCCCTTTTCAAAAGACTTCTTTGCATTATCCCATGCACCACCTGCATTGTTCTGGAATATAGCCCACATCACACCACTCACGGTCACACCGGCCATATAAGCACCGAGTGCCTCAGCACCCATAGCCAAACCGACGATGATAGGCGTCAGGATAGTGAGTACGCCCGGAAGCATCATCTCACGCAGAGCGGCTTTAGTAGAGATCTCGACACATTTTCCATATTCAGGTTTGCCTGTGCCTTCGAGGATACCCGGTATCTCACGGAACTGACGACGAACTTCATTTACCATATCCATAGCTGCTTTACCTACAGAGTTCATTGCAAGAGCAGAGAACACTACAGGAATCATACCTCCCACGAAAAGCGCTGCGAGAACTTTCGCATCGAATATATTGATACCTCTTATACCGGTGAAAGTCACATAAGCAGCAAAAAGAGCCAATGCTGTCAGTGCAGCAGAAGCGATCGCAAAACCCTTACCAATAGCAGCGGTAGTATTACCTACTGAATCGAGGATGTCTGTATTCTCACGAACGTTAGCCGGCAGTTCGCTCATTTCTGCTATACCACCTGCATTATCAGATATCGGACCAAATGCATCGATAGCGAGCTGCATGGCAGTAGTAGCCATCATAGCAGATGCTGCGATACCTACACCATAGAAACCAGCCAATGCGTATGCTGACCAGATAGCACCTGCGAATAAAAGAACAGGGAAAAAAGTTGAAAGCATACCTGTACCCAGACCTGCGATAATATTAGTAGCTGCACCGGTACCAGATTTCTGTACGATATCGCTCACCGGTTTCTTGCCGAGACCTGTGTAATATTCGGTGATGAAAGAGATAGCTGCACCTACGAACATGCCCACACATACCGCCCAGAACACTCTCATGGATGAAATAATAGTAGGTGTTTTCTCAAAATCACCATCAGCAAACATGGTCATATTCATAGTCTCAGGGAGCATCAATTTGATCAGGAAGAAAGAAGCTACAAGGGCGATGATGATAGAAACCCAGTTACCGCGATTTAATGCAGACTGTACGGTGTCAGTATTAGCGCTCTTATCGTCTTTGATACTCACCAGAAAGCTACCCAATATAGATGCTATGATACCCATAGCAGCAATGGTCATAGGAAGAAGGATCGGTCCGATACCACCGAAAGCCGTAAGGCCAGGATTGTCGCCTATCAGGAAGTTGCCCAAAACCATAGATGCCAAAACTGTAGCTACATAAGAACCGAAAAGGTCAGCACCCATACCAGCTACGTCACCCACGTTGTCACCCACGTTGTCTGCGATAGTCGCAGGATTACGAGGATCATCTTCAGGGATACCTGCTTCTACTTTACCTACCAGATCAGCGCCTACGTCAGCAGCCTTGGTATAGATACCACCACCTACACGAGCGAAAAGCGCGATAGACTCAGCACCCACAGAGAAACCTGCGAGTACTTCAAGTACTTTCTTCATCATCTCAGTGCCACCGTTGTGAATATCACCTCCCATGAATATGTGGAAGAAAATGATGAACAATGTGCAAAGACCGATAACAGCGAGACCTGCCACACCGAGACCCATCACCGTACCACCGGCAAATGAAACCTTCAATGCTTTAGCAAGACTGGTGCGTGCTGCCTGTGTGGTTCTCACATTCGCCTTAGTAGCTACATTCATACCGATGAAACCGGCCAGTGCACTAAAGAAACAGCCTATCACAAATGATACTACTATCAGCAGGCTTGAGTGCTCTGATACTTTAGGGTGCAAAGAGAGTGCGCCCAGTGCGGTACCGGCCACAACCACATAGATCGCAAGGATACGATACTCGGCTTTAAGAAATGCCATAGCGCCTTCAGCAATATACCTGGCTATGGTAGTCATTTTTTCATCGCCGGCATCCTGCTTGACCACCCAGCTTCTGAGCACAAGCATATAAGCTAATCCAACGAGCCCAAACAGCGGGAGAATGTAAATAATACTTTCCATGATAATTTTTTCTAATTTTTAGTTTTTTATTGGTCGGCAAAGATAAAAATGTAAAGGATATTTCACATTAAATACGCTTTAAACCAAGCCTTTTAAGACATAAAATGACGGTTTTGCATAACAAATAGGTGAATAGCGGCTCTAAACAGGTCTTCAATGTCGGGAAACATTATAACTAATGCTTTATGGCACACACCGAACTTATTTAACGGAATAACATTTTTCTGATTGTTATTTGTCTTTTTCTTCATTCATTATCAGCACTCCTTTTTTAGAAATGTTACTTTTTGAATGATGCCGCGTTACAGGATTATAACTTTTCACCACTCTAAATCCTAACACAATGGCATCTACCAAACTACCTCCCCGCCAGCGCATGATAAACATGATGTATCTGGTCCTGACTGCTATGCTCGCCCTGAATGTGACAGCAGAAGTATTGAATGCTTTCAAGACAGTAGACGATGGCATCGGTCGCTCCAATCAATCTCTTGACACTAAGAATGCAAGCCTGTTCAGCGACTTTCAGATGCAGATGAATATGGATGCAAAAAAGACGGAACCATTCAAACTGAAAGCCGAAGAATCGCAAAAGATATGCAAGGCGCTATATGAGCAGCTCGAACAATATAAACAGCAGGTCATCAAACAGGCAGGTGGCTATGACCCGCAGTCCGGCCAGCTCGTGAGCAACGATAATATTGATATCGCCACCAGGTTATTCGTAGAAGAGAGCCATGGCAAAAAAATAAAAGATGCCATCAAAAAAAGCCGCGAGCAGCTATTGGCATTACCTGCCGAAGAGGATAAGGGTCAATTCACAAGCAGCATACCCTTACTGATCGATGAACCCAAAGATGGCCTGAGCTGGGAGTTTCATAAGTTCAATCACGTACCAACCGTGGCCGCCGTGACGCTGCTTTCAAAATATCAGAACGATGCATTGACCGCAGAGAACCAGCTAGTGGAATATTTCTACAAAAAAATAGACTATGGCAAGCACAAAGTAGACAGGCTGACAGCTCTCGTCAATTCACCATCAAGCTATATCATGCAAGGCCTCCCGTACAAAGCTAATGTGATGCTCACTGCATATAGCAGCACACAGAACCCTGATGTATTCATTGGTTCCTTCACTGCACAGGTCAAGAAAAATGCGGCGGGCAATTATGACGAAATATCATCGCCCACAGAAATTCCTCCTCTTAATAATCCACAAAAAGTAGATGTATCAAATGGTCTCGGCAAGATACAAATGCAGGGAAACAATGTGGGCGAAAGCAAATACACCGGCGTGATACGCGTAAAGGACCCAAGCGGATCGGGCTATAAATTTTATCCCTTCGAAGGAGAATATCAGGTGGCTGCAAAATCTGCTGTCGTATCTCCAACTAATATGAATGTACTATACGCCGGCCTTGATAATCCTATCAGCGTTTCAGTACCTGGTGTAGCGCAAAGGGATGTAACGGCTTCCTTTGATGGGCCCGGGATATTAGATAGAAAACCTGATGGTTCATACATGGTCAAACCTTCCGGCAAGGGTAAATACAAAGTAAGAGTTTCAGCCAAAGTAGGTGGCAATACAATGCCGATGGGTGATATGGAGTTTAGGGTAAAACGTGTGCCTGATCCTGTTTCTACTCTCGATGGTACATATGGAAGCGGAAATATGGCTGCACCAAGATTTAAATCTACGACGGGTATAGTACCAAAGCTTGAGAACTTTGAATTTCCTGCCCGGTTTGACATTATATCCTATACTATCGTGGCCATACTCCCTGATGGTATTACAAAATATACTTGCACCGGCCCTAGATATGACTCAAAATTTAAAGACATGCTGGATAAAGGCAAGATCAAAAAGGGCTGTACCGTCGTATTTGAAGATATAGTAGCAAAAGGCCCCGAAGGCGACAGGAGGCAACTTTCTCCTATAGCTGTAGCAATCACTAACAATTAATGTTCCACGTAGAATTCCTAAAATAAAAAGGGAGCAGAAAATTCTGCTCCCCTCAATTCCGTTACGCTTCTCAGACTAAACCGATATTGCGCAATTATTTACCAGTTCAGATCATCGTCTTTAAACTCGACCTTGAAACTTTCTTTTCTTGGATTTTCTTTCTTTGGTGCCGCAGGTTTTACCGCAGGATCGCCATTCTCAAGATAATCAGTCATCTTGTTTGCCCTTTTCTTAGGGATAAATTCACTGGTACCCTTTTCAGTAGCAGGTGCATCCTTTTTGAAGTAAGACTTCTTCTCTCCGGCTGGTTTTTCAGATGCTACGAATTCCTTGCGAGCAGGCCTCTCGGTCCTTTCGCCTTCAGGACGTGCAGGACGCTCTGTCCTGTCACCCTCCCTTCTCTTGAATCCGCCATCATTGAAGTTACCGCCGCCTCTTGGTCTTGAATTGTTGTCCCTTCTTTCGAAGTTTCCTCTTCCGCCTCCGCCGAAGCTTCCTCCACCACCGAATCCACCTTGCGGTTTCTCTTTAGCGCGAGTCACTAATGGTTTGTTGCGGCCCTTCACCTTAGAGAAAGTGGCCAGTATCATATCTGCATCCGCAGGAGATACGGTGATGAAAGTGAATTTATCAAACACTCTGATGTCATTGATATTATTCGCATCTACTCCTGTCTCACTCGCCAGAAACTGTGCGATCTGTCCTGCATTCATATTGTCTTCATGACCACGAGCCACGAATAGTCTCGCTATGTTAGCATTCACATTGCCGCCGCTGGATTGTGTTTGTCCTATTTCACGATAGCTGCCTTCTGCCAGTGTATCCTTCATAGAGTAACGCATCAATGCTGCTACTACTACTTCCGGTTCTGCATTGTCTTCCAGCAGTTCTTTAGCGAGGTCCAGATACAATTCATGCTGACCCTTCTCGATCATTGACTGCATTTCTGTTTTCAGCTTCATGGTCTTTGTGCCCACTACATCGGCGATAGATGGTACTGTCTCCCTGCGGATAGGTGCCTTGGTCAGTCTCTCAATAAACTGCAGATCGCGCCTTTCTCTTGGGCTCACGATAGTGATCGCTGTTCCGTGCTTTCCGGCACGGCCCGTACGACCGATACGGTGTATATAAGACTCAGGGTCTTGCGGCAGATTGAAGTTGATGACATGTGTGAGGTCATTGACATCTATACCACGTGCGGCTACGTCAGTAGCTACGAGGATATTGATCTTGCGCATCTTGAATTTCTTTAGGATCAGCTCACTCTGAGACTGTGTGATATCACCGTGTATCGCCTCCGAGTCATAACCCATTTCGAGAAGCTTGCTGGCTATCTCATCCGTTTCCATCTTTGTACGACAGAATACGATACCGTAAAATTCCGGTTCAGTGTCTATCACTCTGCAAAGCGTGACAAACCTGTCGCTGTCACGTACCTCAAAGTACGACTGATCGATCATCTCTGTGCTGTTCTGCTTCTTCTCTACTTCTACCAGATCATAATCTTTCATGAAGGTCTTAGCCAGCCTCAATATCTGAGCAGGCATAGTAGCCGAGAACAAAAGCATACGTCTTTTCTCAGGCACACTCTTCAGGATCTCTCTTACTTCTTCTTCAAAACCCATGTTGAGCATCTCATCTGCCTCATCGAGTACTACGTGAGTCACCGCATTGAGCTTAAGAGTTCCTTTCTCTATGTGATCGCGGATACGACCCGGTGTACCTACCACTATCTGCACACCTCTGCGCAGTGCAGCTATCTGTACATTGTATGACTGTCCGCCATAGATAGGCTGTACAAAGAGTCTCTTAGAGCCCTTGAATGTCATGATCTCTTCAGCTACCTGCATAGCCAACTCACGTGTAGGACACATGATCAGCGCCTGCACGGCTTTAGAATTATCATCCAGCTGCTCGATGAGTGGCAATCCGAATGCCGCTGTCTTGCCGGTGCCGGTGGCAGCCTGGCCTACGATATCTTTTTCTCCTTTGAGGAGTAGTGGTATCGTCTTTTCCTGAATTTCTGATGGGGTTTCCCAACCTTTCTTTGCCAATGCTTCAAGAACATTGTCGCTAAGCCCGAGGGCTTTAAAATTTTCCATTTGTTGATTTTTAGCCATTACAACATACAAGCATGACACGCCTCTGTAAGGGTGTTTTGGGTGCTTGAGCGGCTGTATGTGACTTCGTTAATTAAAATAAGTCGGCAATTAAAGCCTGACTTCCTAATGATGATGTACGATCTTTGTCGTATACGCGAGAGGAAATTTGGCTTCGCTTTGCTAATGCGGCGCAAAACTATGGATAATAAACCACATTTCCTAATGTTATCTACATTTCGTCAACAATGGGCGTTTTCGTTCCATGTAGAACATCCCTTTTTTATGTGTCTTTGATAGCTTTACTTTGCAGCACTAGATGAAAGACTCCACACACAAACACATCGCCATCTTTGCCTCAGGCCGTGGCAGCAATGCACAGGCTATCATTGATCACTTCAAAGGTAATACTGCCATTAAAGTAGCCCTGATAGTGACCAACAATAAGACAGCCGGTGTCATTCAGATAGCCAAAGACAACAGAATACCATTCGACATTATATCGCCTGCAGAACTAAAAGAAGAAGAAACCACACTTGACCTGCTGGAGTTGTATCAGATAGACCTGATCGTTCTCGCCGGCTTTCTTCTATTGATTCCTGCATATCTGGTCAAAGCCTATCCTAACAAGATCATCAACATACATCCTGCTCTGCTACCTAAATACGGAGGTAAGGGTATGTATGGCAGCAAGGTCCATGAAACTGTTTTATCTAATAAAGAAACAGAGACAGGCATCACCATCCACTATGTAAATGAAAAGTATGATGAGGGTGAGTATATAGCCCAATTTCGGTGCCACGTAGAACCTTCAGATTCTACAGAAACTATCACAGCCAAGGTCCACAAACTGGAACATGAGCATTACCCGAAAGAGATAGAGAAATTATTGAGCTGATCTCAAAGTATAAAATCCATCTTCTCCTTCTCTTCTGTCAAGCGCGAATTTCATTTTATTCAGAATATTCAATGAAGCGAGATTAGTATCTCTTACCACTGCTTTGATGGTTTCTAATTTCATTGTTTCAAAACCGTATTTTATCACTCCCTTTACAGCTTCTATCATATAGCCTTTGCCATGTTCTTTAAAGAGTAATTCATATCCCAACTCTGCAGCAACCTCTTCCGGTTCTACATTCCAAACGCCAATGGTACCAAGCATTTTATTAGTCTGCTTATCGGTAATAACCCAATATATCAATTCATTTTTCTCTATTCCTGACCTGATCTTGTAGATAAAGAATTCTGCTTCTTCTATAGACAGCATCTTCTTTCTATCCACATGCTTATTGATCCTGTCATCAGAGCGCAGTGCCAGTATATCGTATGCATCAGTTTTCTCCAGACTTCTGAGAATAAGTCTATCAGTTTTAATAGTAGGAAAGGGTGTGAAACTTAAATTAAGCATCGTCATTATTTAAAAAGGTCCTTTTCGGTGCCACGTAGAACTTCCTAAAAAATCAAGGTGTAGTGATCTCGCCTAAAGTAGTCTCACCATCTATGACCGTCTCGCCGAGCTTAACATCTACCTTGACATTGTGGGGTAGAATCACAGTGACCTGAGATCCGAGTTTGATCAGTCCGATCACATCTCCCTGCTTAAGCTGCTGGCCGGGTTGTACATAGTCTTCTATCCTTCTGGCCATGAAGCCTGCTATCTGAATGATCTTGTAACGAATGCTATCAGCAGTTTGTATCAGTATTTCATTATGCTCATTTTCGAAGCGGATACCGTATGGATTGTCAGAACCCAAAGCATTATTGAAGCTGCCCGAAACGTGCCTGTGCGATATGATCAGTGCATCGACCGGAGACCTCTGGAAGTGTACATGTGTCGGATCCATCTGTATCGAGATCATGTAGCCCGCTGTATCTACGTCCTTGGCCCAGACACTGATGAGACCGTATTTTTCTTTGGTGATAGCGAGGTAATCTTTGTTCCATGTGGTGATCGACACTATTTTGCCATTGGCGGGGCTGACGAAAAGATGATTGTCATGCGGTGTATGTCTGGCTGGTTGTCTCAGAAACCAAAACTTATAAAACCCGGCACAGAATATCACTACCGTGAGCAGTGTGTAAAAAAGATATTTGATATATTTCATGAGCTTTAGTTTTGGGAGGGTGAAGATAAGTACTCAACCATCGAAAAAAACTTTTTTGTGTTTTTAAAATCTCCACAGCAAACACCTGTATTAATAGTATAGTATTTAAATACTTTAAAAGATAAGTGTTATTAGCTGCGTGTATAAGAGTAAAAGTTTTTTTTGCGCCTATTGCATTTTGGGTTATCACTAATCCGCTGACACTAATCCACAAAACAAGACAGAGGTACTGGTCTGATTATGAATATTTTGTGGATTAGTCCACATGTGGTGGAAAGCGCTGTTGACAACCGTTCACGCATAAGTTCATATCCACAGCCTGTTAGTTGAGATGTTGATATGAGCGAAAGGATGAACATCTCTAAAATCGGAAAAGAGGGATGAAAAAAAAACGACTAAATCAAAAAAAATTGCAGGCGATATACCAACATTATTCGGCAGCTATTCACAGGCTATTTGTGTACAACCCGATTGTTGTGGAAAATGTTGCCTTTAAAAGCCTGCCTGCGGGCCTTTACCCACCATGAGCACACAAATATTAGGTACACACTTGCAAAATCTATTGTTTCACTTAATTTTGGACAAAACTTTATAATAATGAATTTTCCAGCAGAACTAAAATACAGCAAAGAGCATGAGTGGGTACTAGTAAATGGTAACACCGGAACCATAGGTATCACAGACTTCGCCCAGAAGGAATTAGGTGACATAGTATATGTAGATATCAATACTATAGGTGATACGGTAGCTAAAGATGCTGTGTTTGGAACGGTAGAAGCGGTAAAGACCGTATCTGATCTGTTCATGCCGATAGGAGGCAAGGTGCTGGAAATGAACAAGGACCTGGATGCTGCACCGGAGTCTGTCAACACGGATCCATATGGTAAAGGATGGATGGTAAAGGTAGAGATCACGAACGCAGCAGAACTGGGTGAGCTGATGGATGCGGAAGCATACAAGAAGCACATTGGTGTTTGATAGAATGGGATCTTATTTAAAATATAATTGGCCGTCCATTTTGTGGGCGGCTTTTATTTTGGTGATATGCCTGATGCCCGGGCGCCATATTCCGCATGTCACTATTCCGCATTTTGACAAGGTGGTCCATACAGGCATTTACATTGTTTTTTCCATTCTTACGTATTACGGCTGGTCCATGCAAAGCGCCTATCAGAGCCTGCATCAGAAGACTTTTCTGAAAGTATTTATTTTGTTATCCCTCTATGGTTTCATGGTAGAAATACTGCAGGAGACATTGACTACAGACCGCCATTTTGAGCTGCTGGACGAATTGGCCAATGCCTCAGGATCATTGATAGGCACCTATATTGCCACATGGCTAGTCTCATTCAGACAAAAATCTTTGTAAAAAATATTTCTTACATATATCTATATATTTGTTTTATAAGAACAAATAATGAACTACTATATATTTATAATATTGGCCGTATTGGTTTTCATTGTTCAGAGAACCATCTCCCTTCTTAAAACCCACATAAGCCAGTCAGAAGAAGATAATCGGCAGATCAAAGCCCAACTCATACAGATATATAAAAAACTGGCAGAGGTTCAACAGCCAATAGTAATAGAGAAGCAGGTAATAGTAGAATCTCAACCCGTTCAAGAAACAAAAATAGAAGTAGAACCCGCACAGCAGATCATTCAGAGCGTTCCTGCGGAAGAAGAGATAAAAGAGGAAACGGTTGATCAGGCAGAAGAACCCGTGGTGGAGGCAATAACAACAGAAGAAGTCGAAGCCCCAAGATTGATAAGGATCAATAATGTAACAGAAACCAAGGTCGAAACAAATGCAGATCCGACAGAGCCAACTATAGGAAACCTTTTTGATAAATTTAAAAAGGGGGATATAGATTATGAAAAATATATCGGCGAAAACCTGATCAGCAAAATAGGTATAGCCATACTGGTATTGGCTATCGCATTTTTTGTAAAATATGCCATCGACAACGATTGGATCGGGCCGGTGGGACGTGTTTGTATAGGGCTACTCTGCGGAGGTATATTGGTCGGGCTGGCACACAGGCTGCGCAAAGATTATGCGGCATTCACTTCCGTGCTGGTCGGAGGCGGTTTGGCTATATTTTATTTTACCATTGCATTAGCGTATCATCAGTACCATCTTTTTGATCAGACCGTATCATTCGGCATCATGATCGTCATCACCATTTTTGCAGTGGTGCTATCTCTGCTCTACGACAGGCAGGAGTTAGCGGTTATATCTATGGTAGGAGGTTATGCGACTCCGTTTATGGTAAGCAATGGAAGCGGTAACTATATTGCACTGTTCACCTATCTCTGCCTCCTCAATACGGGTATGCTGGTCATAGCCTATATGAGGATATGGAGGATATTGAATGTGCTCGGCTTCATTTTTACATTCCTGATATTCGACTCCTGGTTATTCACACTGGACTATCTGACACCGGTGGGTACCTATACTAATGGATTTATTTTTGCGACTGTCTTTTTCATCTTTTTCTTTAGTGCAGCGATAGCTAATAATATCAAAGAGAACAAGAAGTTTCTGCCTTTTGATTTTGGTATGCTGCTCACAAACTCTATCCAGTATTTCGCGTTCGGGCTTTATCTCCTGTCAGAAATGAAATGCATGGAGTATAAGGGATTATTCAGCAGCTGCATGGCGGCATTTCATCTGGCGGCATCGTTGCTTCTGTTTCGCAGACAGACAGCCGACAAGAACATACTCTATCTGCTCATCGGCATCACACTTACTTTTATATCCATCACGGCACCACTGCAACTCGAAGGCAGCTTTATCACCCTGTTTTGGGCGTCAGAATCGGTGGTCTTGCTCTGGTTGTATCAAAAATCGCAGATCCGTATCATATCTCTCAGTGCCACGATCGTATGGTGTATCACGATCATCAGCATGGCACTCCTCCTGGGACAAAATTACGGAGAAAGCTATAGTCATGTGCAATTAAGTATTATAGCCAATAAAGGGTTTGTTTCTGCTATCTATGTAAGTATATGTACAGCCATTCTATATTTTCTCTTAGGCAAAAGATCCGAGGAGACAGAGATCCCTAAAAATTATTTGTTGCCTAGATATGTATTTCTGGTGGCAGCTATATTGATTGGTTTTATAGCCGGAGCATTGGAGATCGTTTATCAGTTTGACAGCAGATTTGAGATATCGCTGAGTTCTATGTATTTCATGCTGTACCTGCTCATCTTTGTGGTATCGGTTATGAGTATCATAAAGAAATATGAACTTGTAAACCTGAGCTATGTCACTCAGGCCATTATCCTGGCCGCAGTGATAGCTGCATATATGATACATCTGCCGATGCTGTTTGATACTTTTCACACCATGCTCGAGGGTCATAAATATATCCCCTATTTTACGGCACATTGGATAAGTGCAGCCATTGTAGCATTGCTCATTGCAAAGCTGATAGACCTGCTCAGAAAAGCAGAACACCTGCAACAGATATATACTATACTGACCTGGGCTGTATCAACGCTGATAATAATTTTCCTGAGCGCAGAGTTTTACTTTGCTGTGTTTGGTATATTTTATACTCCTAAGTCAGAGCTATCTCTTGACAATGTTTTTATCAAAGCCTGTCTGCCGATACTCTGGGGTCTGTGTTCGTTCGGATTTATGTGGGTGGGTATGAAGGAGAGATTCAGGACGCTTCGTATCTTGTCTCTGGTGCTGTTTGCAGTCACATTGCTGAAGCTGTTTGCATTCGATATCAGCGATGTGCCTGTAGCGGGCAAGATAGCTGCATTCTTTTGTCTGGGTGTAATGCTGCTGGTTGTTTCATTTATGTATCAGCGCCTTAAAAAACTGATAATCCAAGATGAAGAAAATAAATAAGAACGGAGCTCTGCTCATACTCATGCTCAGTGCATGTATATGTGCGGTAGCACAAACCGGAACCTATCAGTGGCAGTCACCCATACCGGGACTGCAGGGGGAAGGCTACTATAGATTGTTACTCTCGCCGGATGTGAGGGCCCGGGCCGCATCAGACGGTGCCGATCTGCGTCTGGTAGACAGTGCCGGAAATTATGTGCCCTATCTGCTCAGGACCGAGATGCCTGTATCTCAGGCGCAGGACCTCACGGTGCTACCGAGCAAAAGTACAACGGATGCTAAGTTTGAAACGATCATTATAGAAAATAGAGACGCACAGCCTCTCGCACAGCTGGTGCTGACACTTCGCAATAAAGCTCAAAGCACGTACGCACAACTATCCGGTAGCGATGATGAAAACCAATGGTTTGATATCAGCAGCAATATCATCCTTTCGCCTTCATCAGAAATGCAGGCTGATACATTTGATCAGCAGATCAGTTTTCCGCCGGTCAAATACAAAAAACTTCGTCTGACCATCAAACTGAATAAGGTCATACCGATCAATATAATCAAGGCAGCCATTGTGAAACCCTTACTCACAAACGGAAGATACACAGCCATTCCGGCTCCGGTCATTTCGCAGCGCGATAGCGGCAAAAAGACTTACGTCTGGCTGGAATATAAAGAAGCATATACGATAGACAGGCTTAATGTCGCGGTATCAGGCTCACGGTTTTATCATAGACAGGTCAATCTTTATACCCGAGATACATCGGGGTGGATGGAGCAAGGTACAGCTATGCTGAGCTCCACATCAGGGAATGAGATCTCTGTGAATGTTAGGACCAAACACTTGCGTCTCGTGATAGAAAATGAAGATAATACAGCTCTTCAGGTACAGGCTGCAGAAGGGCTGCAGCTCAATACATACCTGATAGGCTATCTGGATGCAGACAGAAATTACTATGTTGTTTTTGGGAATAATAAAGCTACCAGACCTACTTATGACATCGCTTATTTCGAAGATAGTATCAAAAAAAGCGTCCTGAAGGAGATAAGCTGCGGACCTATTAGCGCAAACAAGATCATACCCAATACTGAACCTGCCAAAAAAGCCTCTGCTATAAAAGGTATGAATAAATGGTGGATATGGCCGGTACTCATTGCCATTCTGGCCCTGCTGCTCTACTTTACACTAAAAGTGAGCAAGGATATAAACCGTAAACCTTAAAAAACCTAAAATCAGCCCGCTTTGTTATTGTATTATGACCAAAAGCTCATGATCACTCCGACACATAGTCTCCTTATTATTGAAATGAGAAATTATAAAGTAAATTTGAAGAGATGAAAAATGGATTTTTGGTACTTCTGTGCTACTTGCTTGCACTGTCTTCGGTCTCTGCGCAGAAAGGCAGGGATGAGACTTTGGCTGCAAGTTATTTTCAAAACGGAGAGTTTGAAAAAGCAGCCGAACTCTATCAATCACTTTGGGAAAAAAACAATTACTCCCCGCAGTTTTATGCGCCTTTGTTCAGTACATATCTGACCTTGAAAAAATTTGATGACGCAGAGAAACTAGTCAAAAAGCAGATCAAAAAATTTGACCAGACAGTACAGTATCAGATCGATCTGGGCTATCTCTACAAATCAAAAGGAGACCTGGCAAAGAGTAAAGATATGTATGAAAAGGTGATCAAAAATATCCGTGCGAACGAAATGGATATTCGGCAGATAGCCATTGCCTTCAAGACATACAGGGAAAATGATTACGAGATCGCTACTTATGAAAAGGGAGGAAAGATATTCAAGGGCAATCTGGATTTCTCGTATGAATTAGGAGGAGCATATTTTAATAAAGGAGATTTACCTACCGCAGCAAAGTATTATATAGATAATATAGAGAAGAATCCGGGCAATGTTCAGCAGGTGAAAAACCTTCTTCAGACGGCACGTGATGCAGACAAGCTGATGGCTCAAATGGAAACTCAGCTATATGGCCGTATACAGAAGAAACCTGACAATGATGACTACATCGATTTTCTGACATGGATATATGTACAGAACAAGGATTTCGAAGGTGCATTGGTACAAATGAAAGCCCTTGATAAACGGAAAAGTGATGATGGCTATCGGGTCCTGACCGTAGCCCGGATGGCACAGGTAGAAGGATTTTATGATGAAGCTGTCAACGGGTTTGATTATGTAGTAAAAAGAGTGCCCAAGAGCAGCTTATATTTTGAGGCAAAGACCGAACTACTCAACTGCCGCAAAGAGAAAATAGCAAAGACGATCAACTATACACGAGAGGACCTCTTGGGTTTGAAATCAGATTACATCTCGTTCATAGAGGAAAATGGCAAAACTCCACATACAGCCCAGTCTATGAAAGAACTTGCAGATCTGGAGGGTTTCTATCTGCATGATATTCCTGCTGCCATCAGCGATTGTGAAGGCGTGATAAATATGCCCGGCATCTCCGTTCAACTTAAGAATCAAACCAAGCTTTCTCTGGGAGATTTTTATCTCATCAGTGGCGATGTGTGGGAATCTACGCTGCTCTATTCACAGGTAGACAAAGAAGAAAAAGACGGACCACTAGGCGAAGAAGCAAGATTCAGAAACGCCAAACTCTCATATTACAAAGGGGATTTCGACTGGGCACAGGAGCAGCTCAAAGTCCTGAAAGCCTCTACATCGGAACTTACTTCTAATGACGCTATTAACCTTTCAGCATTTATTATTGACAATCTTGGTATGGATACCGATACCAAGGCTATGAGTATATATGCCGGTGCGGAGCTGCTTTTGTTTCAAAACAAAGATGAAGAGGCCGAAAAAAAACTGGATTCGATTTTGAAGATATATCCCGGTCATGCTTTGTTTGATGATATAGAATATACCAAGGCGGAGATATATGTCCGCAAACGTGAATTTCAGAAAGCCGTGCCGCTGCTGGAAGACATCATTAAAAATTACGGTAAGGACATAAAGGGCGATGATGCTACATTTCTGCTGGCTGTGATCAATGAAACGGAATTGCATAATATAGAAAAAGCCAAAGAGCTCTATAAGTCTATCATCACAGATTACAACAACTCACTTCTGGTTATAGAGGCTCGGAAGAGATATCGTGCTCTGCGGGGAGATAAATTGGAGTAAGATCAATCGCCTCTTTAATCTATATTTACACCTGCAATTAAACATATAAGTAATTAAATGATAGTATATAATGTAACCGTAAAAGTGGACCTCGATGTACATGAACTCTGGGTCAGATGGATGAAAGAGGACCATATTCCGAAAGTCCTGCAAACAGGTTGTTTCAAAGATTTCAAATTTTATCGCATTATGGAGGAAAACCAAAGTGATGGTATGACATATGCAGTGCAGTATTTCGCAAAGGAGCTAAGCGACTATTTTGACTACAAGGAAAAATATGCCGAAGCTCTGCAGAAAGAAGCTCTTGATACATGGCCGGACAAATTTGGCGCATTCAGGACATTGCTTCGGGAGATATAATGAATACATTTGTCGCCCTTTGTTAATTCGCAGATAAAATGTATTTTGATATTCGCTGTATCGCTGAACCCATACAGACGGATAGTGATAAAAAAGAAACTATGACAGTACTTTTACTTGGAGCTTCAGGATTGATAGGCAGTCACTGTCTTAAGGTACTCCTTTCAGACGATAGGTTTGACAGGGTCATCGCCTTGGTGCGTAGGCCATTGGATATTACTCATCCTAAATTGACTCAAACCATTGTGGATTTTGATAAACTGGATAACTATGCGGCAGAGATCAAAGCAGATGCGGTCTTGTCTACGCTGGGTACCACTTTGCGCAAAGCCGGAAGTTCGGTTAAGTTTACAAAAGTGGACTATGAATATCAGCTCAAAGTAGCAGAGATAGCCAGAAGAAATGGAGCCACAACTTTCATATTATTGTCTTCTATAGGTGCCGACAAAAAATCTGTGGTGCTTTATACGAAAGTCAAAGGTGAAGTGGAAGAGGCCATTTCTAAACTGGGATATGAGAAGGTAATCATTCTCAGGCCGTCTATACTACTAGGCGAAAGAACCGAATCCCGCCCGGGAGAGGCGGTCGGGCAGTGGGTGGCAAAGCAGATGCCATTTCTCTTTTCCGGTCCTTTGTCAAAGTACAAAGGTGTTTCGGCAGATACTGTTGCTACGGCGATGATAAATGCTGTACAAAAACCATACAAAGGGGTGGGTATTGTTGAAAATTTGGACATATTTGAATGGGCAAAGAATTAATTTCGAAAATAATGTCGAAGAATTGGATTCAAATCCAGTGGCATAAACTCTGTTTGCTGCTGGTAGTATTATTAGTATCGGTTAACGGATTCACACAGGCCAGAGTGCGGTCTGTGGAATATGACGATGATCGGCCGGAACAGGTAGATTCTTTCAGAATGTTGCACCTCATGATAGCGGGCAATATATACCAATCCGAGTATCAGATACAGCATGCGTTCAATCCTGTCACAAAGAAATATGATTTCAGTGCTGAGTTGCGATATGTCAATCCTATATTGAATCTCGGTGATGTGGTGATAGCAAACATGAAAACAGGTTTCACCGGAGATAATTCCAATCCATTCTCATCACCTGATGAGCTGGCATTGGCTATGAAATATTCGGGTATCAATAACTGTGTCATGGCCAATCTTAATACGGCCTATCTCGACAAAAAAGGAATGTCAAGGACCAAAAAAGCACTTGAGATATTTGATATTCGCTCCACAGGGGCTTTTGCTGACAATCTGATGCGCAATGGCAATTATCCGCTCATTATAAACAGAAAAGGATTCAAGATCGCTCTGCTCAATTATACGAGCATATCACAGCGCCCGGGCATTTCACGAGATTATATCATCAATCAGATAGATCATGTACAGATAGAGCGCGACATGAAAGTGGCCCGGTCTATGGAGCCTGATTTTATCATCGTATATCTGGATTGGGGTGGCAACTATCAGGAATATCCGGCCTATTCTCAGGAGGCTCTCAGCAAATTCATTCTGGAGCAGGGTGCTAATATCGTGGTCGGCACATTTCCCAATACCGTGCAGCGGATCGATATCATGAACTATTACTATCAGGGCAAAGAAAAACAGGGACTTGTCTGCTACTCGCTCGGCAATCTAATGTCTAGTAGTACTGAAGACAGGACCAAAGCGGGCATAGTAATGGACATAGATCTGAAGAAAAACAATTTCACAGGCGAAACGCATATGGGCGATTATGGCTTCATTCCGCTATGGAGCTATTATGATACCATCTCAGAGAAAAAACGAGTATATGTACTCCCTGCAGCAGCAGTAGAGCAGGACCTGATGTTCAATAATATCCCCAAAACAGAAAAAAAGACCATGTCTCAACGCATCATGGACGTCCGCAAGATGCTGGGCCGGTCTAGTGATGAGATTCAATATAATCTCAGTGAGATAGTAGTGGAAAATGTAGCTCAATCTACCATGCTGACCAACGCGCCTCTCAACAATAGGTTCAACCCTTTTGATGAGAAAGGCCTCAGCAAATCAGATGCCCCTACAGCTAAACATAATATCCCCATTACGGAAGATACGATCTACAGGATACAATTCTATGAGCTAAAGAAGCTGATCCCTATCGACACCTCATATTATGAGCACCTGAAAGGTTATGAAGTACTGCAGGAAGAAGGTAACTTTAGATATCTGCTTGGCAATACGACAGATTTCGAGGTTATTAAAAAGCTATACTTTGATATCATGAAGCCGCGCTATAAGAGTTGCTTCATTGTAGCTTATTTTCAGGGAAGAAGGGTTAAATCCATTACACCTAAATAGATAGCCGGGTCTCTGCTTCCCTTATGCCGGCTATCGCTTTTATATTTTAGCCCGCGTTTCAGGATTTACTCCTAACTTTGGAGCATGGATAGTAGAAGACAACAAAAAGTAGCATCCCTTATCAAAGAGGAGTTTACAGATATATTGCTTAAGTCGGGCAGAAGTATCTATGGCAAGGCCTTTGTAACGGTGACCAATGTCAAAGTGACTCCGGACCTCTCTACGGTACGCTTTCATTTGAGTGTGTTCAATGGGGATAAAGACGAGGTGATTCAACAGTTTCAGGACAAAAAGCAAGAGATAAAAAGGATGTTGGGAGATAAGCTCAGATTTAGTCTCCGCCGAGTCCCAGAGGTAGAATTTTTTCTTGACGATACATTGGATGATGTGTTTCGTATGGAGGAGCTTTTCAAAAAGATCAAAACAGACGACGACAATATCAAAGGCAGCTAAATCATTAAATGGGGTACGAGGTATAGTCCCCGTCACTAACCATTCCGCATGCTCACATTCAAAATAGCTCTACGCTATCTTTTTTCAAAGAAATCTACCAATGCGATTAATATCATCGCAGCAGTATCGATGGTGGGGATGGGAGTCGGCGCATTCGCGCTGATAGTAGTACTTAGTACTTTCAATGGTTTTGAGAGTCTCGCCACATCATTATACAATGCCTTTTATACAGACCTTACAGTTACAGCCATCAAAGGCAAAACCTTTACGGATGATATTCAGCTACGTAATAAACTGATCAGTTCACCTCATGTGGCAGCACTTTCTCGTACACTCGAAGAAAATGCCTACATCAAATACATAGACAAGGATTATATCTGTACGGTGAAGGGGGTTGATGACAAATATAACGATGTAACAGATGTGAAGAGCCATATCAAGATGGGCAAATTCATGCTCAGCGATTCCTTCAATCAATATGCGGTAGTGGGAGCCAATGTTTATGCTGCACTGAATGTAAATGTAGAACGGTCAGTATATCCGCTGCAGATCACCGTACCGAAAAAGGGCAAAGGCACGGCGATCATGCCGGAAGATGCCTTTACCTTTCGTGACGTGGTACCGGGAGGCGTGTTCTCTATTCAGCAGGAGTTTGATTCTAAATATGTGTTTGTCTCTTTAGAATTCGCCTCTGAGCTTCTGGGCCTAGAGCATGACGTCTCAGCCTATGAGATCAAGTTGAAGCCTGATGCTGATCTCAATGCAGCAAAAGAAGAGATCCAAAAACTGGCAGGGAGCACCTATGCTGTAAAGACAAGATACGAACAGCGGGAGACCATCTACAGGGTCATGAGGCTGGAGCGCTGGGCGGTATATGCCATTCTGGCTTTTATCATGCTTATCATTTCATTTAATATCATTGGTTCACTCTCTATGCTCGTGATCGAAAAGCAAAGCGACATTTCTATTCTTATGGCTATGGGTGCTGACCGGTCCATGATACAGCGCATCTTTCTGCTCGAAGGGGTGCTGTCTGCCTCTATAGGTGCCATTGTAGGGATTATTCTGGCCACCATCCTCTGTCTCCTCCAAATGAAATATGAATTTCTCAAGTTGTCAGGTGGAGATAATAGCTTTGTGATACAAGGCTATCCGATCAAATTAAAGATCGATGACTATCTCCTCACATTCATTACCGTGGTGATTATAGCCTTGGTCGCGGCTTATTTTCCGGCCAGGAAGGCATCAGAATCAGTGCAGGATGCTGCCATAAAGTAGTCTCAAAAAATAAATTTGACAAAGTGGAAAAGCAGCTTTATCTTTGGCTAACGAACGTTAGTAAATAAATATGGCAACAATCAAACCCGATAGAAAGTCAGAGATACGCCGTACGGCAAAAAAACTCTTCAAAGAAAAGGGCTATGCAGCTACATCTATGCGTGATCTGGCTAAAGAAGTCGGCATAGAAGCGGCCAGCTTGTATAATCACCTCGCTTCTAAAGAAGAATTGCTCAATGAGATATGTTTTGACATAGCAGAACAGTTTTTTCAGGCATATAAAACGGCTATCTCTTCAGAGAAGAACACTTCTAAAAAATTAAAGGCAGCCATCAAAGCACATATAGGTGTGATAGCCAACAACCTTGATGCATCTACCGTCTTCTTTCATGAATGGATATTTCTCAAAGAACCTGACCTGACCAAATTCAAGAAAATGAGGTATCAATATGATCAGGGTTTCCGCGATCTGATACAAAGAGGCATCGAGGAAAAAGATTTCAAAGAAGTGAATATCAAACTGGCAGTCTTTACTATCATATCTGCCCTTAATGCTACCTACGACCTATATAAGAGTACCGAAAAACTGACGCAGGAAGAGATAGCAGAAAGCATTTCAAACTTATTATTGAAAGGAATAAAAAAATAAGGCATGTACGGAAACACGCATCTCACAGAAGAGGAAGCCAAAAGGCTTAACGTAACCGATGAAGACCCGGAGAAGCTTGCCGCCTTCGAAGCGAAGATCGATCGTGGTGAAAAGATCGAACCCGGCGAATGGATGCCCAAAGAGTACCGCAAGCAGTTGCTTCGTATGATCGAGCAGCATGCTCACTCTGAGATAGTGGGTGCCCTGCCCGAAGGTACATGGATCACTCGCGCTCCGAACTTCAGACGCAAACTGGCGCTCATAGCTAAGGTACAGGACGAAGTAGGCCACGGACAGATGCTGTATAGCGCTGCTGAAACTCTCGGCAAAACCCGTGAGGAAATGCTCAACGATCTCATGAACGGCAAGAGCAAATACAGCAATGTGTTTAATTATCCTGCCAATACCTGGGCAGATATAGCCGTGATCGGGTTTCTGGTAGATGCTGCTGCTATCGTCAATCAAACCATCAACTCCAAAGGTTCTTACGGGCCATACTGCCGTGCACTGGAGAGGATCTGCTACGAAGAAGCGTTTCACCTCAAGCAGGGCCATGACAACTTTGTCTATCTCGCTACCGGTACTCCACATCAGCGTGCCATGCTTCAGGAGGCAATGAACCGTTGGTACAGGCCACTGATACACTTTTTCGGTCCGCCCGACAGAAACTCAAAGCATAGCGAGAAACTGATGAAATGGAAAGTGAAGCTCGCTTCTAATGATGCCATGCGCAATCAGTTTTTAGATATGTATGTATCCAAGATCCAGGAAGTCGGTATCACTCTGCCGGACCCCAATCTTCATAAAAATGCTGATGGTATATGGGAGTTCAGTGATCCGGACTGGGATGAATTCAAACGCGTATCCGGTGGCGATGGACCATGCAATAAAGAACGTCTCGAAGTGCGCAGATATGCTGAAATGGCTCACCGCTGGGTGCGTGAGGCGCTCATGAACCCTTCAGACAAGTATAAAATTCCTTTAGCTTAACACATAAATATATCAATATGTCACTCGATCCGCGCGTCAATAGAATTGACCTCAGCAAGATAGGAAATGAAGAGCAGCACACGAATAGTCACCTTATCACCTGGGAGGTTTTTCATCAGGAGAAAAAAGGCAAACAAGTCATTCATGTAGGTATCGTACATGCCTCAAACCCGGAGATGGCCCTTGTCCTGGCTAAAGAACAATTTGCCAGAAGGGGTGCTACCACCAATATATGGGTGGCCAAAACATCTGATGTTTATTCTTTCAGCTATGAGGATGAAGATATTTTTGAAACGACTCCCTCAAAAGAATTTCGTGAGGCGGGCTACTATAAGGTCCGTGATCGAATAGAGGCCTATCAGGCAAAAAATCACACCGTTTAAAACAATACTAATCCTACGTTATGAATAAAGAAGCAATAAAAGAGCTTTTGTACAAAATGGGCGATGACGCTCTCATCATTGGCCACCGCAATTCTGAATGGACCGGTATCGGTCCGCTGCTCGAAGAGGATCTGGCTTTTGCCTCTATGGCTCAGGACAAAGTAGGCCATGCTCAGGCATTGTATCAGATATCTCATGAAGTATTAGGCGACA
Organism: uncultured Bacteroidota bacterium; assembly: GCA_903917755.1. Classification (GTDB taxonomy): domain Bacteria; phylum Bacteroidota; class Bacteroidia; order Chitinophagales; family LD1; genus UBA1941. The sequence goes on along the minus strand of CAIXBT010000361.1, from coordinate 1,676 downwards.
AAGATCCTGATACTATTGCTTTCCAACGCACAGAGAAGGAATTTAAGTGCTGTCAGCTAGTGGAACTTCCCATTGGTGAATATGACTTCAGTCTGGTGCGCCATTTCCTGTTTGACCATGCAGAGTTGATCCGCTATGAGATGCTCACGGCTTCTAGCTTTAAGCCTCTGGCACAGCTCGCCAAAAAAGTAAAGGGCGAGATCAAATATCATGTCATGCATGCGGATTCATTCTTGAAACAGCTTGCTAAAGGTACCGAAGAGAGCCATGCGCGCATGCAGGCTGCCCTGAATTTTGCCATGCCCTTCGCCTATGGCATATTCGAGAAGTCTGAGTATGAAGATGTGCTGATCAAAGAAGGTATTTTCGGCGGAGAAGAAATGCTTCGCGAAAAATGGCTCGAAAAGATCAGCGCGGTCGTCACTGCTGCAGGCTTGACCATGCCTCAGGTGGCAGATTCTAAGATCGTCTATGGCGGACGCAAAGGCTACCACTCTAAATTTCTTGAACCTCTGCTGGACGAAATGACAGAAGTGACCAGAACCGATCCGGGTGCCGAATGGTAAGTCATTAATTAACTTAAAACCGACCGGATACTGGGCTTTGGCACATTATTTTCTGCTTTATCTTTAAAACAAAGCTATGCAGACTACAATAAAGGAAACCGCGTCATCCAAAAGAAAACCGGGAAAAATACTGCTGATAGTCGGAGTGCTATTTTTCATATTGCTATTCATACCCGACCCGATCAAGCTCATTCCGATCATTGGTGAAGGAGAGGAACTGGCCGAAGGAGGGATCAGTTTTACTGCCCTTGCGATATATGCCGTCAGATACTGGCTTTACAAAAATGTGAAAGAACAGGTGACCGGAAAATAACATAACATGCACACACTACACACACTCACCGAGGCTGACGTATGGTCCACCCTTGAGACGGTCAAAGACCCCGAGATACCTGTGCTCAGTCTGGTCGATATGGGCATGATCACCAAGGTCCTGTGCCGTACTATGCAGGGTCAGAAGCTCGCTCATATCACCATGACGCCTACATTCGTGGGCTGCCCGGCTCTCGGTGTCATGAAAAAAGACATCTATGACGCCGTCAAGAAAATGGGCTTTGACGATGTGGAGGTGGTCATCGATATGGAGACCGCCTGGACGAGCGACAGGATGAAACCCGAGGCCAAACTCAAGCTCGAAAAATTCGGCATCGCACCACCAGCTATGATGGAAGAAGACATGACCGCCGAACTGCTCGAAAAGGTCCGCTGTCCTCACTGCGGCAGTACTGATACCACCCTACGCTCCAGCTTCGGCTCTACACTATGCCGAGCCATCCGTTTCTGCTACAGCTGCCGGCAGGGATTTGAGCAGTTTAAGCCGATCTAAACAGCTGAAAATAGCGGCGCTGAGTTTTAACTTATACATATGAATAATCCTAATTTACCACTATTGGGCTCTTTTTTGGAAAAAAATTAAAACATTTAAAATTAATTGATTGGACATATAGAAATTTAGTATTTGAAATAAATTTATGCATAATTGAAATTCATTTTGCTAAAATGAATTATTAAATACAAATACAGCGAATTTAGTGGTTCATCGCAATAATGCGTACCTGGATTGATGTAAAGAAAGTATTTTGAGCGCAAAGTATTCATCATCTCGGTAGC
>CAIXBT010000360.1 GCA_903917755.1 uncultured Bacteroidota bacterium | reverse complement strand
CCCAGTGCTGGTGGATACGAACCAGCACCTACCATTTGAGTCGGAAATTGCATGGAAAGATTCTGGAGTGTGGATTCCATTTGAGGATTTCAACTCTATTTCTGATTTGATTTTTGATTTCCATAGCAATTTGGACAAAAATAGGTTCAATGAATTAACTTTTCACAACGAAGATATCTATCAAAAATTTGTAACTCGAGAAGGCGTAATCCGCCAAATTCAAAAAATTCTCATGAGGAATTTATGAAAAGTAGGAATAGAATTGCAATAGTTATTACTTCTTTTAATTCGGAAAACTATATTGAGGGAGCAATTAACTCGGTTCTTGCACAAAAATTATCACCAGATGAATTTATTATTATTGACAATGGCTCAACAGACAACACTCAACGAATTTCCGAAAAATTTTCGATCCCATTCTTCAAGCAAATCGTCGGCCAGGTTGGGGAATCCAGAAATTTGGGAATTAGAAACACAACTGCTCCACTCATAAAATTTCTTGATGCTGACGATTTTTTGACAGTAAATGCATTGGAAGATCTTCATAGGGGATATGTGGAATCTGGCGCTGATTTTATATATGGAAAGAATCTAAATTTTGTAGATGAAATGGCGTCCAACCTCCAGCAAAAAAGTTTTGCACATACGTCAAGTCCTATTTTTACGGCTATGGCACTCAATTCTCTACTCCAGCGATCAAGCTTTACCAAATACGGTTTACCTGATCAAGATAATTATTCTTGGAATAGATGGCTGACCAAAGCCAAAGCGAGTGGCTTAAATATGCACAGGATCGAGGAAGTAGTAGGTCAACGAAGAATTCATGACTCCAACGTCAGTCATGACAATTCTTCCAAACGCGAATTATTTGAATTAATTGCAAGCAATATCAAGACTCGGCGCTCAAAAGATGTCTAAAAATTTTTGGAAAGCCGATTCCTCTTTAATTCCCATACTTAAAATATGCCTAGCACCAGATTCCCAAGTTGAACCAATGCTGCGTGAGTGGGAGAGCACACATTTGGTAGAGGTTATTGACGGAGGGTTGATCAGGTATATCCCGTTTCTTTATAGAAGATTTTTAGACCTCAATATCGAACCACGAGATAACTTTATTCTTCGAGGTGTCTACTTTAAGAGTTGGTGGGCGCAAACCGTGTTTCAAAGAGAGAATCTAGAGTTCTTGTTCGGGCTAGATGAGAAATTTCCGAAGTTCGCCCTGTTAAAGGGGACCGCGCTTCAGTATTCAATTTATTCATCTGATCCGAGGACTCGTCCTTGCGATGATGTAGATATCTTAGTTAATTCGTCAGAACGCTATAGTGCCGTGCAGTACTTTTTGGATGCAGGTTTTAGATTGGATAGCGTCTACACATTAGATTACGTAATGAATTTTCGAAAGAGTGCGCCATTTACGAGAGCCGGAATTTCAATTGACTTGAACTGGGGACTTTACGAATACTCTAGATATCCAAGTAATTTAAGTGACTTTAAATTTCGACGAATTAAAGCTGGCGCAAATGAAATAAATCTACTGAGTGATACAGATAATTTAGTTCACTCAATCATCCATGGATCAGGTTGGAATCCAGTGCCGTCTACTCGGTGGATATTAGATGCAGCTCTTCTTATCAAAAACGGAAAT
>CAIXBT010000359.1 GCA_903917755.1 uncultured Bacteroidota bacterium | reverse complement strand
CGATAAACCGCTTCTTCCATAGTGGCAAAATCATCCGGTCCTTCTACGGTTTGTACATTGAAGAACCTGTAATCCTTTTTCGAAGGCTTTGCATCTTTGAATACCACTATGGAAGATACTGCATTCGTACCTTGCAGGTTTGAGTTGTCAAAACACTCTATGTGTCGCGGCATGTCTTTGAGGCGCAGATCATCTTTTAGCGTTTTCATGATGCGGAAGGAAGGATTTTTTTCTTCAGAAGTCTGATGCTGTTTGACCCGTTCCTGTTTGGAGTAGATAGCGTTTTTAGTGGCCAGGTCTATGAGCTTTTTCTTATCCCCTATCTGGGGCACGGTGGTCCTCACATTCTCAAAGGGTATGCTCACTTCAAACGGTACCAGTATTTCATCGATAGAGACATTTTCAGAAAAACTAAACTCAGTGATGGCAGTCTCCAGCAGTTCTTCTTTAGTTTCATCGAGCACTTTCTTTAGCTCCAGTGCTTTGGCTTGAATGATCACACCATTGCCTATGCGGAGGTAGTTGATGAAGGCATGGGTCTCGGTCTCCGTATAGCCATAGACATCGACATTGTTGAGTTTAGGGTTTACGATGGTAGATTTGCTCTGATAGTCTGTAAGCAGGTCTATCTTCTCCTTGAATTCATTGGCGCGCTCGAACTCCATCGCTTCTGCATAGGCCTGCATCTTGCCTTTGAGATAGTAGAGCACAGATCCGAAATTGCTCTTGAGTATATTTCTGATCTGCCTGATAGACTCATCGTAGTCTTCCATGGTCTGCAATCCTTCACATGGGCCGAGGCAGTTCTTAAGGTGATATTGCAGGCACACTTTAAACTTGCCCGCCTCGATATTTTTAGTAGATAGGTTCAGTGTACATGTACGCACCGGAAAGATGGTGGTCAGCAGGTTAAGGATGATCCGCACCTGTCCTACAGAAGTATAAGGGCCGAGATATTCGGAGCCGTCTCTGATAAACTGCCGTGTCAGAAATACCCTCGGGTAATCTTCTTTTTTTATAACGATATATGGGTAGGTCTTATCGTCTTTGAGGTTTACATTATATCTGGGCTGATATTTTTTGATCAGGCTATTTTCTAAAAGAAATGCATCCTGCTCTGTATCTACTATCGTAAACTCGAGCTTATTGATCTTTCGCACCATATAGGCGATACGAAAGGTGTGGTCATTTTTGGTGAAATATGAGGATACCCTTTTGCGCAGATCTTTTGCCTTGCCTATATATAGTATGACACCCTCCTCATCATAGTATCGGTATACTCCCGGTTGTGAAGGCAGAGGATCACGATAAGCAGCCACAAAATCATCGTATGTCATGAGATAAAATTAAAAAAAACAATGAGCACATCGCTAAAGCATCAATAGATGAAAAAGAAAAGACATGGGTAGATTGACAAAAAGTATTTTGCTTGCATTTGTCATTTATTGTCTAATTTTGTCTCGTTGAAAAAGGTACTCGCCATATTATTGACTTTTTCCATCATGGCTCAGGGCATGGTCAATCTCGCTCTCTGTGCTTATTATCAGGTGAATAAAAAAGCAATTACAGAGAAACTCTGTGTTAATAAAAACAAGCCCCAGATGCATTGCAACGGCCAATGCTATCTTAGCAAACAACTCAAAAAAGCAGAAGAAAACGAAAAACGTCAGAACCGCTCTCTGAGAGAAAATGACGAAGTGATCTCTCTTTTTGATGAGCATACACAATTTTCTTATTTCCCGAACTTCAGTTTTGTCAGTTATATAGGTTACTATACAGACAAACAGCTGACTGCACCACATATCGTCCTCGATCAGCCTCCGCGAGTTTAGCCATATCTACGACCCTCTTGAATAGAGGGTGAGACACTATTTCTGGCTAAAACTTATAATAATGAAATTAAGATCTATGCTGTGCGCCTGCCTGATCTGGCTGGGTACAGCGAACATAAATGCACAATCCTGCTGCACCGGCGGCGGGTCATCCTGCTGTTCGGCAGGCGGAGGCTGCTCTATCCTGCCTGAACTGGATAAGCACATTATCGGACTCAACTATTCCTACAGTCTATACAATACTACCACTTACCCCGGCATGAACATGAATATGAACGGGATGGATATGAGCATGCTGGGCCCCGGAGTGCCGACCAAAGGAACAATGAACACATTGCAGCTATTCGGGCGCTTCAATCTGCCTAAGCGCTTTCAGCTGTCTGTATCCCTGCCCGTGAGTTTTCTCAAAGAGGCTTCTTCTGAATCTACCCAACGTTCGGCAGGTCTGGGAGATATGAGTGTCATGGCATTCTACTCCATCTTCAATCCCGCGAAATGTGCGAGCAAAAAGAGCAGCCATCAATTGCGTATAGGTATAGGGGTCAAGGCTCCTACAGGCAAATTCAGCATGACGAGCGACGGTCTTTTCACGACTGACCTGCAGCTAGGTACAGGTAGCGTTGATTTTCTATTTAATGTTAATTATACTTATCGCTATCGCAAGTTTGGTGTTAATGTCTTGTCTTCCTATAAGAAGAACTTTGAAAACAAATACCACTATCAGTTTGGAGATAATGCAGGCGGCGGACTGAATCTTTTTTATGTATTCAATTTGCCAAAGGGATTTACACTCACTCCGAAAGTTGGATCTACATACAATCATATATTTTACAATGTATATGATAAACAGTTTCTGACCGGCACGGGTGGTGATGTACTGAGGGCTACAGCAGGTTTTGATATTTACTATAAGCATTTTGCACTGTCCACTTCAGTAGCTCCGGTGCTGCTGAGTATTTCAAACTGGGCGGGTGAGCCTGTTCCTATTTTGTCCTATGAGATCGGATTCTTTTATAGTTTTTAAAACTTAAAAAATGAAAAAATTAATCGTAATAAAATCATCTATTGTCGCTCTGGCATTTGCATTAATGGTAATGACCGGATGCCATCAGGTCAACAACACAACTCCTCTGGCTCTGGTGGGCCTGCATTTCCATACATTCATAGATACCAATCTGGTCGATCCGGTTCTGTATTCTACTCAATATTTTCCTGATTCCCTGGGCAGGAGTGAAGTGCTGACCACAGCACAGTTTTATCTGACCAGTTTAAGTTTTCGCAATAAGAGCAATCAGCAGTGGTACACCATACCCAACTCTATCATCTTAAAAAGGGAACAGAATGAATTATATCCTGTCGGAAATATACCAGCTGCAACTTATGATGCGATCGCTTTCACAGTTGGTCTTGGCAATAATCTGAACTATCAGGATCCATCTTATTATACCGGCAACTCAAGCCTACCGTCAGCAGATTCGGTACTTTCGACCACTGAGCAGGCTGTGATGTGGTTGAGTAATATGAGTGGAATGACAGGTATGGCCTCAGGTTATACATTTATGATTGTACAGGGATATGACAGTACCGACCATACACCTTTTAGTTATCAGATAGGTGGCTTTGGAGATACTGTACGGATCATTTTGCCATATGCGGCTGGATTTACCATCGCGCCCAATGAGCCATCCACATTGCAACCGATCCATGTGATAGCCGATTATGGAAAATTGCTACAGTTCATACATCTCAATACCGCGTCTAATGGCTGTTTTTATAGTACCACCCCGGCCAATATCACAAACGCCGCAAATGCATGGAACTATATCATCAGAATGTTCAGGTATGAGTGCCCAACGCCGAATGGCTCCTGTTAAGAGTACTATTTATTAAGTATTTTTGATATAATAATTTTAAACATGCGCAGGGCAATTCCGGTTTGTATGATCCTCATAGCTTTTCTTTCGGCATGTACGAAAGATCAGGCCCCGGGCATCACATGCCAGAGTTGCGCTGCCATTTCCATCTCATTCAATGCCGATATTATACCCATCTTCAAAGCTAACTGCACTGCCAATTGTCATACAGGGCCAGGGGCCACCGCTCCCGGCAGGATCAGCCTGGACTCAGCCATTGCCTATGCACAGGTCACACATGGAGGTACCGGTTACGTAATAGCAGGCAATGCAAATTATAGTTTGTTGTACACACAATTGCTGACTGGTTCAGCTAATCACATGCCACTCACAGGACAGCTTGACCCCTGCACTATTCAGAAAATATTCTGCTGGATCCAGCAGGGTGCCCTCAATAATTAATGACTGCGGATAGATCCGTAAATCCCTTAAATCTGTAATTCCGTAAATCATTCATTATCTTTGCCGGCTTAAATGGCCAAAATAGCACATATCGATCTCGGTGAAAATCCCCTCTTGCTCGCTCCTATGGAGGATGTGAGTGATCCGCCTTTTCGCCGCCTCTGCAAAAAACACGGGGCTGATATGCTGTATACGGAGTTCATCTCTTCAGACGGATTGATACGTGATGCCGACAAGAGCACCAAGAAATTGGACATCTACCCAGACGAGCGCCCGGTGGGCATACAGATATTCGGTGGTGAAGAAGAAGCTATGTCTCTCAGTGCAAAAATAGTAGAACGTGCCGGTCCCGAACTGCTCGATATCAACTACGGCTGCCCCGTCAAAAACGTAGTTTGCAAAAATGCAGGCTCAGGCATACTCCGCGATATAGACAAAATGGTGCGCCTGACCGAGACCATCGTAAAGTCTACCAATCTTCCCGTCACCGTCAAGACCCGCCTGGGCTGGGACGCCAACTCCATCAAAATAATAGAAGTAGCGGAAAGGCTGCAGGACATAGGTATCAAAGCGATCTCCATTCACTGCCGTACCAAGCATCAGATGTATACCGGCAAGGCTGACTGGAGCTGGATAGCACGTGTCAAAGAAAATCCGCGCCTGCACATACCGGTCTTTGGCAATGGAGATGTCTCTACTCCCGAAGATGCTAAGAGAATGCTCAATGACTATGGCGCCGATGGCGTGATGATAGGCCGTGCAGCTATAGGACATCCGTGGATATTCAGAGAGGTGAAGCACTACCTCAAAACCGGTGAGCATCTGGCTCAGCCCACCCTCGCCGAGCGGCTGGAGGCCTGCAAAGAACATGTCATGCATTCTATAGAATGGAAAGGCCACAACCTCGGCCTGCTGGAGATGCGCCGTCACTACGCCCCTTATTTCAAAGGACTGGAAAATATCAAAACCTTCCGCTCACGACTTGTACTTAGCATGAGCGTACAGGAGATATATGACATACTGGGTGAAATAGAAATACACTACAGCGGCATGGAAAATATGTGGGCAAAACCCAACACAAAAGCAGAATACGCAGGCCTGGATGGCTAATGCTATTGCATCAGCTTCTCGCAAAGCGCCACCAGTTTCGTTTCCCTCTTTTGAATGGTATAGTTATCCACTATCCTTTTTCTGGCCTTAGCGCCGAGGCCCTTATCACAGGATATAGCCTGCGCCAATACTTCCTTGAGCAGATTGACATCCCGCTTTCGCAAAGTAAAACCGGTATCACCGATGATCTCAGGTATTGAAAAAACATGAGAGCCTATAGGTATACATTCACAGAGCATGGCCTCGCATATAGAGTTCGGGAAACCCTCCGCCATGCTTAGCTGCATATAATATTGCTGGGTAGAATAGATAGCCCTTAGTTTTTCATTCGCCGTATTTCCTATCAGATAGATATTGTCGGGCTTGTTTGGTATACTATATCCTGCAGGCACTCCGAGTATGGTAAATGTAGCCTCGGGAAACATAGCCGCCACTCCCGCTATCAGGTCTATACCTTTCAGCTGATATTGAAAAGAAAATTCAAGCCCTCCACATACGGTGATGAATGAATTCTGCACTTTAGGCGTATCGCAATACCACTTTCCCGGATCATATCCGTTTGTGATGACCGTATAGGGTGTATGGAAATTCTTGATCACGCTTTTTATCCCCTGCTGCTGCGGTGAACCCTTATCATAGCTGTAATCATTATAGATGAGCGTGTCATGCTTTGGCGCCACGTGGCTGCATAGTTGCAATGACCATCGGGTAAATGCAGAGAGGAGCTTCTTGGTATAGTTGCCATATCTCAGAGCCGGGAAATTATGGCAGTCATTCCCTCCCACTACGATCAGGCATGGCTTACCAAATATTCGTCCGATCAGGGCCGGCAAAAAAGAATGATAAGCGGCAAACTCAGATACGATCAGGTCTGTTTGAAAAATATTAATCAGTAGAAAATACAACTGAGATATGAACCGGATAGGGGTGAGGTACTTTTTCGCGGCTTGAAAATTGTGGCTGCGGACATCATAGACGGCAGACAGTATCTCAATATCCTTTTTGATAAAAGAAGCAGGCTGAGGATAGAAAATTAAGACTCGCTTTTTTTCCAAAATTGTATGCTGCTTTATGTTTATGGTTTAATGGCCCTTGCCTCCACTCCATTTCCACCTTTATTTATCCATATATCTTTTGCACCGAGCTGCTCCAGTTCTTTCCGGATCTGTGCCGGTGTGCGAAGGTGCTTATAATAATCTGTCAGCGAGTCATAGCTATCCAGTTTTGCCAGTTGATAATGCTCTTCACGGCTCAACTGAGGAAACTGGCTCATATAGGTCATGACAGGTGAGACCCTTTTCACAAACCAGTTCAGGAATGGCGCGTTGCGTAGTGCCCAGTGTATCGGAAAGAATATATCGACCAGTGTGTCGACTATCTTCTTGGACTTCTCCGGTTTGATTTCTTTCAAATACAATCGCCAATATGTAGCGGGATTCAAATAATAACCCAACCTCCAGATATAATGATCTATGATGAGTTGCCCGCCGGGTTTCACCATCTCATACAGCGCCTGAATTGTCTTTTCTGACGAAGGGGTATGTTGTATCACTCCTATGCAGATCACCACATCGAAACTTGCTTTTGGATAGGGTAGTTCATATACGCTGGCCTGAGAAATTTTATAGTTCGCGGCTGCTCCTATATTTTCTTTATTTACCTCCACAGCCACACTTAGATCTATGGCGTGGGTCAATGCTCCTGCTTTAACCAGATGTTCTGTAAAACGCCCAGCTCCAGAGCCTACCTCAAGCACTGTCTTTCCTGCCAGTTGCTCCACCGGATAACCTAGACAGTCATTCAGCCGGTCTTTGGATATAGAATTACCAGTAAAACTATCCAACTGTGTCTTAGCATATTTTTTCCACTGGT
>CAIXBT010000358.1 GCA_903917755.1 uncultured Bacteroidota bacterium | reverse complement strand
TCAATTGCATCAATAAAAACATGAAACAAACAATATACGACTATACAGCTAAGGACCTGGCGGGTAAGGATGTTAAGCTATCTGATTACAAAGGCAAAGTGCTCCTGATAGTCAATATCGCCTCTAAATGCGGATTCACACCCCAGCTCGGCGGCCTGGAGGAACTTTATGAAAAATACAAAGACCGCGGTTTTGAGGTGATAGGCTTCCCCAGCAACCAATTCGGTGGGCAGGAACCGCTTGAGAAAGAACAAATATCGGAGTTTTGTCAGGTCAATTTCGGCGTATCTTTTAAGATAATGGAGAAAACACTGGTGCGCGGGAGCGACAAAAACTCTGTTTATAAATTTCTAACCGACAAAAAGCTCAATGGCAAGGTCAATACCGCACCACTTTGGAATTTCTTCAAATATTTAATTGACAGAAACGGTAATGTAGTCGATTATTATTCGTCTATTACATCACCCACAGATGCCAAATTAATTAAACAGATAGAGGCCTGTCTGGGGTAAAAATTGTTAACATGTAGATAAGCCATTTCGCATATCCGTCATTACAATAGTATCTTTGGTTTACTTTTTTAACAACAATATAAATTCGTCAAAACAATGGCAGCGACATTCACAGATTCAACATTCGATACAGACGTTCTGAAGTCTGATAAATTAACCGTAGTAGATTTTTGGGCAGAGTGGTGCGGACCCTGCAAGGCTCTGGGCCCGATCATTGATCAACTCTCTACTGAGTATGCAGGAAAAGTAAACATCGGCAAACTCGATGTGGACTCTAACCCTGAGACCTCTATGAAATATGGTATCCGTAGCATACCTACTATTATTTTCGTCAAAAACGGACAGGTAGTGGATAAGATAATGAGTGCCGTTCCTAAGGCGCAATTGCAGTCTACTATTGAGAAACATTTATAAAAAGCAAAAGACTTTTATATAATTTAGACGTCTCGGTCATATAGCCGGGACGTTTTATTTTCTGACATGGATAATTTATCGGAGATACATGAGTTTGACAATCTTGAGCTGCTCGCCAATCAAGTGGTGGAGGGCTTTATCATTGGCCTGCACAAGTCTCCCTTTCACGGTTTCTCTGTTGAGTTTGCAGAGCATCGCATCTACAATCCCGGTGAACCGATGAAAAATCTGGACTGGAAAGTCTATGCACGTACAGATCGGATGTACACCAAGCGATATGAAGAGGAGACCAACCTGCGCTGTCAGATCGTGATCGATGCTTCATCGTCCATGTACTTTCCTGATGATGCGAAAGGCGGGATGAACAAAATGAAATTTTCGGTCTATAGCGCAGCTGCTCTTATCAATCTGCTCAAGAGGCAGCGCGATGCAGCGGGTCTCAGTGTTTTTAGCGATGAGGTCAAGGTCAATACGCCCGCCCGCAGTTCTACCAAACATCAGCAGATGCTCTATGCGCAGCTGGATAGACTACTGAAAGATAAGCCTATGAATGTTCGAACCAATGCTGTCAAAAGCCTGAACGAAATAGCAGATACCGTCCATAAACGCAGTATGGTCATTGTGTTTAGCGATATGTTTGAGGATATGAGTGCAGAACGTACCAATGAATTATTCTCTGCCCTGCAGCACCTGAAGTTCAATAAACACGAGGTGATATTATTTCATGTGGTGGACAAAGAAAAAGAACTGGACTTCAATTTTGAGAATCGTCCCTATGTATTCGTCGATATGGAAACCGGAGAAAAGGTCAAACTTCAGGCAGGTCAGGTCAAGGATTACTATGTATCTCAGATGGCTAAGTTTGAACATGATCTCAAACTCCGTTGCGGTCAGTATAAGATAGAATTTGTCGAAGCTGATATAAACAAAGGCTATAAACAAGTGCTGCTGCCATTTTTGATGAAGCGGGCCAAAATGTTTTAATTTCTCTAAAAATGAAGAATATGAAACTGATCTATCTTCTCATTATTTATGTTATAATTTCTCCCCTAACTTCACATGCACAATACTTCTCTGTAGATACTATCAAAGATGAGAGCCCATACAATAAGCAGGTCTCTTTCATTTTTCCGCGTTTAAAAAATACATCGAGTCATGCTGCTGATCTGATCAACAAAGATATGGTGAAGGATGTGTTGGATATGGAGCTGGGACATCAGAAGCGTAGCATCTTTGAAAATATATGGGGCACTCAGGATCGTGATATGGCCTCAGTCAGCGACATTTCATTTGATGTAAAAAATAATGATGCCGATTTCTTTTGCATCGGCATTTCTGCTACCGCTTGTGGCGCTTATTGTGAGGAGTGGACCAGATATTACACTCGTGAGAGCAGCACAGGCAAAGAGATCCAATTGGCTGAATTGTTTTCAAGAGATGGTTTGCAAAGTTTGCTTGACTCTGTCACAGCCATGAAGAGCAGAAGAATAGCCGATCATCTGGCAAAGTTAAGGACTGGTTTGAAGACCAAGGTGCTATCGGATGATGATAAAAGCGACTATAAAATGGCCATAGACCTTTATCCTGAATGTGAACATACATCGCCAGATGCCAGTCATATCATTTATTCGCTCGACCGGAAGCATGTCATCATACATCTCGATAGGTGCTTGCCCCATGTGGTTAGGTCTTTGGATGAAGTAGACTACACTTTTAGTTTTGATCTGAGTACCATAAAAATGTATTTGAGTGATTATGGCAAGTCTCTTTTAAAACTATGATTCTGAATTTTAAAACTGTCGGCTCCGGTTATCCGCTTATCATTTTACATGGTTTGATGGGCTCTCTGGATAATTGGCAGACAATAGCCAAGCAATTGGGGGCGCATTTTCAGGTCTTTTTAATAGATCAGCGAAATCATGGTCGTTCGCCACATAGTAAGGAGTTCAGTTATGAGTTGCTGGTCAGTGATATTCTTGAATTCATGCAGCAGCAGGGAATAGGCAAGGCACATTTTATAGGCCATTCAATGGGAGGAAAGGTGGTCATGCATCTGGCTCTCGAACATCCTGAGAAAGTTAGTAAAGCGGTCGTAGTGGATGTGGCACCTGTGGATTATGAAGACAGGCACAGCACTGTGTTTAAGGCTCTTTTTGCGGTGGATATGAAAATACTGGAGAGCAGGCAGCAGGCAGAGGGTACACTCAGAAGTATTTTAGGGGAAGATGAATCTACCGTACAGTTTCTCATGAAGGGCCTTTATCGTGATGATGAAAATAAATTTCAATGGCGATTTAATGTACGATCTCTGTATGATGCATATGATGAGATATCATCCGGGTTCAATACCGATAGAACATTCGAAGGGGAAATGCTTTTTGTAAAAGGAGGGAAGTCTGAATATATCAACGCGGCAAATTATTCCGAGATCATTGATCTTTTTCCTAATAATCAACTCGTAGAGATAGCCGGAGCAGGGCATTGGGTACATGCAGACAGTCCTGTTGAATTTACCAAACAGGTATTGCAATTTCTCCGGAGTTAATTCTTTTTATCAAACCATACGGGCTTCTGATCGTCAGGGTCATGGTTATAGTTTACCGTTAGCTCTTCACCGGCTGCTATATCTTTGATGGCTATGAAGTGTATCACTTCATCATCATAATAAGTTTCATAAATACAGTTGGGTGCATAGCTGTGGTTATATATCGAGCCATAACCAAGACAGATGGCATAATTTTTATGCTTATCGCCCCAGAGGAAATAATAATTGTATAAAAAGGATTGGTCGATCAATGCGCAGTCCTTCTCAGGCAGTACTATCACCGGGGCTATTTCTACCAATGTACCTGCTTCTATAGCTTCTGTGGTGAATATCCCTTTGCCTTTGCCGGGGCTCTGCATGATATGTAGTGAACCTAATAACATTAATACCAATCTCCTTTGTATGATCTCCGATTAGATTTCTTTTCAGCTGTTTTAATTTTATTCACTTTGATCTTTTCTTTGACAGCCTTCGGGATCCTGGTGGGCTTTCTTTTCTTAGGTTTGATCAAAGCTTTTTCAACTGTATCATAGAATTTGAGCAATACATTTTCGCGATTGGTAGCTTGTGAGCGTGATGAACTGTCGTTTATTTTGAGATAACCGTCATCATTTATTTTAGAAGCGAGTTTCTCCGATAATGTCAGCTTTTCTTCCTCTGTGAGCAGCTCTGAGTTTCGGACATGAAATGCCAGTTCCACCTTGGTAGCTACTTTATTCACGTTCTGTCCGCCCGGTCCGCTGCTGCGCACCGCAGTGAAGGTACATTCTCTCTCCAATCCTCTTTCTCTGATCAATAACATCATGCGAAAATACAATTATGGTGAACAAATACGGATAGCATTATATTTACGATATGAAATATCTGACACGCACCGTTTGGCTACTCTCTTTGTTGAGTTTATTTACAGACATCTCCAGCGAAATGCTGTATCCGGTCATGCCCTTATTCCTCCAGTCTATCGGCTTCACGGCTTTGATGATAGGACTGCTCGAAGGTTTGGCTGAGGCTACCGCAGGTATCAGCAAAGGCTATTTCGGTGCTATGTCAGATGCTAAAGGAAGCAGACTTCCCTTTGTGCAGTTAGGCTATATGCTTAGCGCTCTTGCCAAGCCGATGATGGCAGTTTGGAGTTTACCTGCCTGGATATTTCTGGCACGTACCAGCGACAGACTAGGTAAAGGCCTTCGTACCGCTGCCAGAGATGCATTGCTGTCTGATGAGTGCACTACAGAAAATAAAGGCAAAGTGTTTGGGTTTCATCGCGGAATGGATACTCTCGGAGCTGCCATCGGTCCACTACTGGCATTGGTGCTACTATATTATTTCCCGGCCAGGTATAGTATGTTGTTTTTGATCGCTTTCATACCAGCCATAGTGGGCCTTTCGCTCACTTTTCTGATGAAAGAGAAACCAGTTGTAGCACAGCCGGGGCGCAGTTATAATTTCCTATCAATGGTCACATATTTCAGAGATGCCAGTCCTGCTTATCGCAGACTAGCGGTGGGGATACTGCTCTTTGCTTTATTCAACAGTTCAGATCTTTTCCTGCTGATGAAAATCAAATCCACTGTGCATAATGACACGTATGTGATCGGAGCTTATGTTTTTTATAACCTGGTTTTTGCGTTGGCTTCTTTTCCTCTCGGAGTCCTGGGTGATAAACTGGGTTTGAAACAAACTTATATAGCAGGTTTGGTTTTGTTTGCCATTGTGTATTTTATAATGGCAGTAGCTAGTCGTATTGAGATGTTTGTGCTAGCATTTCTGCTGTATGGAGTCTATGCGGCGGCTACTGATGGCATATCAAAAGCTCTTATCACTACTATTGTTCCCAAAGGAGAAACGGCTTCTGCTATCGGATCGCTGGCAGGCATGTCATCACTTCTCGCACTATTGTCTAGCGCCTTGACGGGTTTGATATGGAGCTATGTATCTAGTGAGGCAGCACTGATAGTCAGTGCCGCGGGTACGATCATTTCAGCGATATATCTTTTGTTTATCAGGACAAAAGACACAAGTATCAAAACGGTAGTTTAAAGCCTTTCGCAGCGTTCTTAAGCTGGTCGGCAGCATCTTTAGCTGCTTTGTCAGCGCCTTCTTTTTCGATCTTCTTTGCTTCGTCTTCTACAGCTTTTTTCGCCTGATCCTCTACGTTTTTCACCACGTCTCCGGTAGATGTCCCAATGCCACCCACCTTGCCGATGCCGACAGTAGGTTTGGTCACAGAGCCACCTATTTTTAGCGTGATATTTATGGTCTCCGGCATTTTAAAGTTTACTCCCGGTATCTTCGGTATCTTGTTGATCAGGTCTGATGCAGCACCGAGATCTTTGGTCGGGATGTCCATTTTTACATCATAATCGATGGACTCATCGAAACCATTAGACCCCTGTATGTTCATATTGTAGCCGCCACCCAGTTTCAGCTCTGTAGGTTCTACATGTACTCTGCCATTGTTGAATTTCAGTATAGTTGATGCATTGGTAATGGCTAGATTTTCCAGTGCTTTCACCTTGGTCACTTCCGCTATTTTCTGCAGGATAGGTAGCCCCACCACTTTAGCTGAGGGGATGGCTACCTTGCCATTTCCCTGTAGGGAATTGTAATCGACGCTCATGTCCTCCTTGAGTGTACCTGAGCCAGCGAGGTTAGATGAGTAAGATCCTTGCAGATATTTGATGACAGGTGCGATCTTTTGAGACATATCAACCAATGAAGCAGTCTGCTGCATATCAAAGTTCTTGATATCATAGCTAAAGGTGACCTTAGGTGTTTTTGAATTCTTAGTGCTGTATAATGCGCTGATGTTCGCACTGCCACCGAGCAGATTGGCAGATAGATTGTCAAGGTGAATTGCCTCATCAAATACATGCACGTTGCCTTTCACATTAGTGAGGACTATCTGAGCGTATGTGATCTTAGCAAAGACTGAATTGGCCGCTACATCTATACCTTTGGGTACCTGAAAGTATTGCTGTGGTGCTGTGGCAGGGGCAGGAGTAGCCGGCTTTGCCGTATTAGTAGTGGTGCTACTATTACTTTTAGTCAGCCATTCATTAGCGTCAAAATTGTTTGACTTCAGATTGATAACCCCTGTCAGACTTCCCTTGCTGAAGAGATAACCCATAAAGTTATCCAATGTACCTGATGCACTGAAATCACTCTTGCCAAGTACGGCATCGAGACTGCTAAGGGTTACGTTTTTGGGAGAGAAAACGAGTGCCAGATCCGTTACCTTTACAGGCATCGGAGTTTGTTTGCTGTCATAGACCAGATTGGTGATCTTGACATTGCCTGAGGCTTGTACCGCCTGATAGTTTTTCTTTTCGACATCACTCATCTTACCTTTGAAATCAAGAGCGGCTACCAGCATTCCCGTCATCTGATTCAATCCATCCATTGGGTATAGCTTCGGGACAGTGGCCATATCTATTTTGCCATTGATCTTAGCGGTTATGTTAGGGTCTGATACAGGTGTGCTGACATGGATCTGTGCATCGATAGGGTCTGTACCTATCTCTAGATGCAGTTTTGATACATCTACTACTGCCAGATCCATAGAGCCCTGTGGCTTTTCGATGGTAGTGGCTATGTTGATATTGGTCACCGCAGTAGGGAGTGATGGGTATTGAAACATGGCATTATCCACTTTCAGATTGAGCTTCAAAGCTGGCATGGATAATGAGTCGTAGGTCCCTTTCACCATACCATTCAGTGCCAGAGTACCGGAAGTTTTCAACTGATTGAAATCTTTTTTATAGATAGCTGGTATGAGGGATAAGATACTCTTAAATTCAGCTTGTTTGGATTTGAATGAGATATCCATTGCCATATTGCTTTTATTAGTCTGGACGAAGCCATCAAACAGCAGACCGAGATCATTCACGTCTATCTCATTGCCCGCGAAAGAATACTTGGAGTTTTTCTGGTCCACATCTATATCATTCTTTGCCTCAATTTTAGCTTTGCTGAGGTACGCCACGGCACCACTCTTCACCGTTAGAGACGCGATACTGGTCTTTGTGCTGAGTTTGTAGTTGTCCTGAGTCACATCTCCGCTACCTGAGAAGTTGAAATCATTGATAGATGCATAGGTACCGCCCTTCTGATCATCATAAATAATATTGGCTTTTTCGATCTGATATTTTTTGATCTGAAGCGCAAATTTGGTAGTGCCTGAACTAGTACTGGTGCTTGATGCAGTACTGTTTACTATGTCCCAGTTGGCTTTGCCCTGCTTGTTGATAGTAGCATATATATCCGGGCCGATGAGCGATATTTCATCAATCTTATATGTTTCTTTTTTGATCACAGACATCAGGTCAATGCTGAATCTGAAACTTTTGATAGAAAATAGTGTATCTCCTTTGAAGTCATCAACACCAACTATTGAGAGATTGTTCAGGCCGAAGCTCAGGTCAGGGAATGATCTGAAGAAGGATAGATCATAATCCGTATAGTCAACTTTCGCTTTGAGGGTTTTGTTAAGCTCCTCTTTGACGACAGCGTTGATCTGGTCTTTGAATAAATAAGGTATGGCAATGAGTGCGGCAATGAGCAGAATAAACAGTACTGCTACTCCGATCAGGATCTTCTTCATCATATAGTTTGGTTTTGAGTATGATTTTCAATAATCATACCAAAGATACTTTTTTATAAGAAAAACATATTTGAAGCATCTGATATAAGGACTGAAATAAAATTAATAATCGTGCGTAGGCAGGGGAGGGTCAGCTTTCTTTTTGAAGTCGCCGCGTTTGAGGGCTTTGATGAATTCAGCCCAAGCCAGAGGATTGAATATATTCTGTGGTGCCTGCTGACCGTAGTAATATGATTTAGCGGCCTGCATTTGCATATAGCGTTGCGTAGCCTCGCCACCATCTATCGGTAGCGCCTCACCTAATGCAGCGAGCAGTTGCCTGTTTGTATTCTCTTCGGCTATATCCTGCATGTCTCTTGGTATCTTGGTATGTACAAAAGCATTTGGGAAATTAGTTCTGTCTCCCCAAGGGTAGATCACTACATCCTTCATTGTATAATCACGCTTGGTCATCAGTTGGATAACGGAAAGTTTGTTTTCTTCATTATGAAACGGTATGAAGTAATAGGAAGTATAATAACCAATGGATGTGAAGATAAGGGTGTCGCCTTCTACTGCAGCAAAGGAGAAGAAGCCGTCTACTCTGGCAGTAGCTGCACGGTTGGTACCTTTGATACCGATATGTACAAAGGGTATACCCATCATTGAGTCGCCTGACATGGCAAAACCTGAAAATTGGACCAATTGTCTTTCTCCCTTTTGTGCCAATATGGCTAAGGGAAGGAGCAAGCTTAATGCTAGGATGTAAAATGACTTTTTCACTGATGTCAAATCTATGGGAAAATTACCAATTTAAACGCACTTTGTCAACAATATTGGTTGATACAACTTGGTTTTTGAAGTTTTAACAGTAGTGCATGTTTTTATGAAACAATACACCGAGAGAATAAAATTATTCACCTAAAAATCATTGCAGGATATTTTACTTCATGAGGACTTTAATATCTGAATATTGTGCTATCCACTCCCATCTGTGGAAAAACTAAAGGATAAAAATCATCAAAAAATTGGCAATCCCCCACTATTGAACTAGGTTTGAATGCTCTATTAAAAATGAAATCAGCCTCAGCCTATTTTTATTCGATCTTCGCCACCACATTAGTACTGATAGTGATGGGTGCCGTAATTGTGATGGCCTATGAAGCACGTCAGGTGTCAGTCACACTCAAGGAGAATCTGACGGTCGAAGTCGTAATGAGTGATGATGCTACTATAGACTCGGTAAACATACTCAAGGCGACCCTACAGAAACAGACCTTCGTCAAAAAAGCCATATATGTATCAAAGGAGCAGGCGGCTGAATCATTAAAGAAAGAATTGGGGGAGAATTATCTTGAAATATTGGGTTACAATCCGCTTTATCCTTCTTTTAGGGTCAATCTCAATGAGGCCTATGCCAATCAGAAAAGCTTCGACAGGATACAAAGGGAGCTTAGTTCTCTGCCCGGTGTGCAGCAAGTGAATATTCAAAAGAGTGTGCTGACCGAGTTGGACAAATATTTGCGCAATTTCACTTTTTTGGGTCTGCTGATAGGAGCACTGTTTCTGGCATTCGCAGTTTCGCTGATCTTCAGTGCCATCAAACTGGATATATTCTCACGCCGTCAGGTGATCAAGAGCATGCAGCTTTTTGGTGCCACCAGATGGTTCATCATCAAGCCTTATCTGGCCAGATCGATACTTAATGGATTGATCAGTGGTGTTTTAGCGGCTGCAGCGATCATCGGGATCAGTTACTATCTGGACTACCAGATACCGCTGCTTGGTTTGACCACAGATTTGTTTATTTTCGCCCTGCTTTTTGCTGTGTTGATCTTACTTGGTATATTTATATCTTTCTTCAGCACACTGATCGCATTGACCAAGTATTTGAATTATAAACTCGACGATCTTTATTAAATAATTTATGGCAACAACAAAACCACAGAAAGGCAAACCTGCCGCTCCTGCCGCGACCGTTCAGTCTAAGCCCAAACCAACACCTTCAGCGGTCAGTAATCTGCCGTTCCTTTTTACCAAAGAGAACTATCTGATCATGGTAGGCGGTGTAGTCGTCATTATTCTAGGCTTTTTATTAATGACCGGTGCAGCTAATGATAACCCTGCAGTTTTTCCGAAAGAAGAAATATATAGTTTCAGAAGGATCACGCTCGCACCTGTAGTGGTGATGATCGGATTTCTTATAGAGGTTTATGCCATTTTAAAACGCCCTAAAACAGCATGAGTACAGTAGAAGCTGTGATACTGGCGGTAGTAGAGGGGCTGACGGAATATCTCCCCATATCATCGACAGGACACATGATCATTGCACAGGCATTGTTAAATGTGCAGGAGACAAGTTTTGTAAAAGTATATCTGGTAAATATTCAGTTTGGAGCCATTCTGGCTGTATTGGTATTATACTTCAACCGGTTTGTGAATTTCAAAACTACTCAGAAGGCTCTCAGCCTGATAGTGCAGATAGGCTCAAAAGAAAAGAGACAGGAACTGTTTGATCTGATATTCGTGAGAAACGATTTCTATGTTAAGCTGTTTGTGGCATTCATACCCGCAGCCATCATCGGTGGTTTATTTAATAAGAAGATCGAAGCACTGTTAGAAAGCGTCAATGTGGTAGCGGCATCTCTGATAATAGGCGGTGTCGTGATCATAATAAGTGATTATATATTCAAGTCGCAGATAGAAGGACAGAGTGAACCAGCCAAAGAATCAGTGACCTATATAGATGAGTTTGGTATAGAGAGACAAAAGGATCTGCAGCCATCTATAAAACTTAATTACTTCCAGGCTATTATTGTAGGTATTTTTCAGACCATAGCTATGATCCCTGGTGTATCAAGGTCTGCTGCGACTATCATTGGCGGACTAACACAGAAAATGACCATGCGTCAAGCAGCAGAGTTCTCTTTCTTTCTGGCAGTTCCAACTATCACAGCAGCAGCAGCATTAAAAACCTATCAGCATCTCGAAGATATATATGGCACTGATATGGATAGCCTTATTCTGGGCAATGTCGTTGCTTTCATTGTAGCTATGATCGCCATAAAATACTTTGTCAATTTCATTTCTCGTCATGGTATGAAAGTCTTCGGTTACTATCGTATCATAGTAGGACTGTTGATCTTACTTTCTCCATACATTTTTCATGTTACTCTTCATATCTCCAAATAATGGATTTCGCAAAAGGGGAAGTACTGCTCGTCGATAAACCTCTGCGATGGACTTCTTTTGATGTGGTCAACAAGATCCGTAATGCACTTAAGAAGCAATACGGCAAGATAAAAGTGGGCCATGCGGGTACCTTAGATCCGTTGGCTACCGGATTGCTGATCATTTGTACTGGCAAATTTACTAAGCGCATAGATGAGTTTCAGGCTCAGGAGAAGGAATATACCGGCACAATATTACTTGGTGCTACTACACCTACACTGGATGCGGAGATGGCTCCTGATAAGATTTTCCCCACGGAACATATCACACCCGAGTTGGTCCACGAAGCAGTTAAGAAATTCATCGGTGAGATCGACCAAATGCCTCCCATGTTCTCTGCACTCAAAGTGGGTGGGGAGACGGCCTATAAAGCTGCCCGTGCAGGACGTGAACTGGAGCTTAAATCTCGTAAGGTTCTGATCAAGGAGTTTGAAATTACGAATATAGATTTGCCGAAGGTATCGTTTAGAGTGGTATGTAGCAAGGGAACCTATATTCGGTCTCTGGCTCGTGATCTGGGCACAGCTCTGGATAGTGGCGGTTATCTTACTTCGCTGTGCAGAACCCGTATAGGGGATTTTAAGATAGCTGATGCATGGGAACTGCAGAAACTGGGAGAGAAGATAGCTGAGATGTCTACTAACTAAATATTACATTTGCCCTATGCGTGTGTTTCGTGATCTGGAGCATTTACCCGTTTTTAAAAATGCAGTAATCACTATTGGTACCTTTGATGGAGTGCACAAAGGACATCAGAAACTCATTGCCCGTATCAACGAAGTAGCAAAATTGCATAACGGAGAAAGTATCATTGTTACCTTTCATCCGCATCCTCGCCTAGTCATCAATCCTGAAAACACTTCTCTCAAATTGCTCAATACAACTGAAGAAAAAGTTAACCTATTGAGTAAATTTATGGTTGACAATGTGGTGGTAGTGCCCTTTTCCAGAGGTTTTTCGGAGCAGGAAGCTGAGGCTTACATTTCCGATTTTTTGGTCAGGAGTTTTCACCCCTCATACATTGTGATCGGCTATGATCATCGTTTTGGGAAAAACAGAGCGGGTGATTTTGCCCTGCTCGATAAATGTAAAGCTCAATATGGTTATGAACTTGAAGCCATACCCAAAGAGATGCTGGAAGATATTGCTATCAGTTCTACTAATATCCGTCAATCACTAAAGGAAGGTAATGTGGCCATGGCAAATGAGCTCTTAGGGCATAATTATACTTTGAAAGGTATAGTGGTTAAAGGGCTTCAGAATGGGCGCAAATTGGGCTTTCCTACTGCTAATATACAAGTAGCAGATCCTAATAAATTGATACCCGGGATCGGAATATATGCTGTAAAGGTACATTACCGGGATACAGTTTATAATGGAATGCTGAGTATCGGTTTCAATCCCACTTTTGATGGGAAAGAGCAAACAATTGAAGTTAACATTCTTGATTTTGATAAGGATATATATGGAGAATCACTGACATTGGAATTCATTCAATTCATTCGTCATGAAAAGAAATTCGATTCTTTGGAAGAACTCATCAAAGCTATTGGAAATGATAAGATAGAGGCGATCAGGATACTTACCTACGAAGCCTTGGCTTAGCTGGTTTTCTCTTTCAATACGATCTCATCGTTGACGTATTTGGAAGGGCATTTCAGCAATATCTCAGATGCGTGGAAATTTGCACCATCCATTTTTCCTGTTATCACTACTTGCTCTGAG
>CAIXBT010000357.1 GCA_903917755.1 uncultured Bacteroidota bacterium | reverse complement strand
CCTGAATGATGAGATCCTAGTAGATGGGAAACATTACCATATGGAGAAACATGGTTTTGCGAGACATTCTGAATTTCGCCTGGTCAAGCAACTGCACGATAGGTTTCATTTCATACTTAGCTCTTCCGAAAAGACGCTTGCTCTGTATCCGTATTTGTTTGATTTTCATGTGTTTTATGAAATAAGAGGAAACTATCTGATCAAAACCTATGAGATCGAGAATAAAGGGAAAAAGACCATGTATTTTCAGTTGGGAGGGCATCCTGCCTTCGCAGTTCCCTTTCTGCCCGGCGAGGTTTATGAAGATTATTGCCTTGAGTTTGACAAAGACACAACATTAGACAGAGAGAATATTAATGATAAGGGTTTTTTTGACAAGACAATTTCGAATGTAGTGAAAGGGAGCAACCATCTTCCTTTAGAAAAAGATATGTTTCAGAATGATGCTATCATTCTCAAGGATCTGAAGTCCCGAAAGGCGACTATCAGATCGGCTAAAAACCCACATACACTCACTGTGGAATTTCCATCCTTTGACTATTTGGGCATTTGGTCTAAGCCCGGCGCGCCCTATGTCTGTATCGAGCCCTGGCTGGGCTGTGCTGATACAGTCGGGAGGGTCGTTGCACTCCGAGACAAAGAGGGAGTGCAGGCTCTGATGGCAGGCGATAAATTTCAGGCGAGTATTATTATCACTATATCATAGGTATTATTTATCTTTGATATTGTATAAAAAGAATTTGTCGATGAATACATTATCCGATATTCAATTTCAAGAAGATATACTGGTAGAAGAAGTAAATGTAATGACATCAAAACTCGTTCTGCACAACGATGATATCAACACATTTGATTGGGTCATAGATGCGCTGGTCGAGGTGTGCAAGCACTCTTATGAGCAGGCAGAGCAGTGTTCATACATCATTCACCATAAGGGTAAATATGCGGTGAAACATGGCTCTTTCGAAAGGCTCAAACCAATGAAGGACGCAATCATCGATAGAGGAATCAGCGCAACGATCGAATAAATCTCACCCCACTCTCCATGGCACACCAATACTTCACTGAAGAGCATGACCTTTTCAGACAATCAGTCAAACAATTCATAGATACAGAAGTAAAACCACATCTCAACAAATGGGAAGAGGATAAAAAGATACCCCGTGAGGTTTTTATCAAAATGGCTTCTCATGGATTTTTGGGCATCAATTTCGATGAAGCATATGGAGGTACAAACAATGATTTTTGGTACACTGTGGCCTATCTGGAAGAATTGAACAAAGCCGGTTTCGCAGGTATATCTGCCTCTGTGAGTGTGCATCAGTATATGGCCACAAACCATATAGCCAGTGCCGGAAATGAAGCCCTCAAAAGTAAATATCTAACCAAAGCTATAGCCGGAGAATGGATAGGCAGTATCGCCATCACCGAACCGGGCGCAGGCTCTGATGTAGCCAATATCCGCACTACCGCTACACGAGATGGTGATCACTATGTGATCAATGGCAATAAGACCTTTATCACCAATGGCGTCTATGGCAATTTTGTGACCGTAGCCTGCAAGACCGACCCAGCCGCGGGTGTGGGTGGCATTAGCCTGATAGTGGTAGATGCTGGTACACCCGGATATACAGTCAAAAAACTCGATAAAATGGGCTGGCATTCTTCAGATACAGCAGAGATGTTCTTTGATAATGTACGAGTGCCGGTCAGCCAGCTGGTAGGCAAAGAAGGCCAGGGTTTCTTCTACATAATGGAGAGTTTTCAGCTGGAGCGTCTGGTGGCAGCTATCATGGCAGTAGCAGCATCTGAAGATATCGTTGCTGAGACTTTGAAATATATGCATGAACGTGCAGCTTTCGGCAAGCCGCTGGCTAAGTTTCAAGTGCTGAGACATAAACTGGTGGATCTGATCACAGAGATCGAGATCACCAAACAATTCGTATATCACTGCTGCTGGAAGCAGGCTAATAATATATTTGCCGTAAAAGAATGCAGCATGGCTAAGATGAAAGCATCTGAACTCTGCAAGACAGCATCTGATGAATGCCTTCAGATATTCGGCGGCAACGGCTATATGAACGGATATCCGGTAGAGCGTGCCTATCGCGATGCCCGTATCGGAACTATCGTAGCCGGCACTACCGAGATCATGAAAGAGATCATAGCCAAGACAGTGATAGACGGCGTGAATTATGAAAGCACCTACGCATCGATGAGAACTGCCTCAAATGATGTACCACAAGCCGCGGCTGCCACAGCATCCGCATCCCCTCAGTCTATTAACAATAACCATAAAAATCAAACAAAAACAGAAATGGATAAGCTACCAGAAACAGCCAAAGAGATCCTTTATTCACTGCCAGGCCGCCTGAAAGAAGACAAAGTAGATGAGACTACAGCCGGAGTTTTTCACTTCACTATGGAAGGTGAAGGCGAATTCACCATCGAACTTAAAAACAAACAGATCATAGTCGAAGACGGACTGGTAGGTACTCCTACCTGCGAGGTCAAGGCCAAAGCCGCAGACTATGTAGACATCGAGTTGGGAAGAACCAATCCACAAATGGCATTTATGATGGGCAAAATCAAGATCAGCAACCTCGGCGAAATGATGAAGTTCATGGGGCTGTTCAGGAAGTTGGTTTAAGCCTCTTACATTATATCAGGAGCGCAAAGCAATACAAGTGAAATTGTACTGTTTTGCGCTTTTTGATTTTCATGCCAGCCTGATTATATTTGTGACCTTTTCCCCTATTGTTATGTGTTGCCGTAGCATTTCAGAACATCAGGTATTATCGATATTCTATAAGTAAGTAATCATTCGATTTGTCCTTTTTATCGAGCTATTACATTGTCAATTTTGCTGAGTCAAAACAGGCTTACAGATTTGGATCAGTTGGATATTGTTGTTTCGCCTTTTGATAAACAGGCAGGTCTTAATTCATCAATTATAAACTCAAAAAACAAACAATATGAAAAAGAAAATTTTACAATTAAGCATTGCAACATTTATTCTGATGGTCAGTGTGTGCCTATCAGGATTTTCACAACAGTGGGCTCCGGTAGGTTCGGTAGCTTTCTCTCCGGGTTCTGCAGATATGACAAGTATGGCCATGGGCAAAAATGACGTACCTTATATTGCATTTCTAGATAAGTCGCACAACGATGCTGTGTCAGTAATGAAATATAACGGCAGTGCTTGGGTCTATGTAGGTGCACCGGGATTTTCTAATACCGTGGTCAACACAGGAACTGAGGTGGCGCTGATCCTTAAGATGGATACAGCAGGCAAACCATGGGTCTTTTTTATGGATTCGGTATCTCCTCCATTTTCGATGATGACCTATAATGGTACTAACTGGGTATATGTGGATAGTGCCGGTATAGCTGTCACACAATCTCAGCCGTTCATATTGAGCATGGATCTGGATCAAAGCGGTACACCATATATTGCTTTTGTAGATTACAATCATTCATATGGTGCATCGGTGATGAAGCATACAGCTAGTGGCTGGCAATATGTGGGCGCACAAAATTTCACACCCAGTTCTTCAGATTGGCTATCATTGGCTATTGACAATACAGGCACTCCCTGGTTAGCATTCGCTGATGGGAATGTGAATGGTAAGTTATCTGTGCAAAAATTCAATGGTAGCAATTGGATACTGCAGGGCACTGAGGGATTTTCAAATGGACAATATGGTATACCTTCCCCCCTTTCTTTGACATTTGACAATAACAATACGCCATATGTAGCATATGAGGAAAAATAATAACTGGGCCACGGGCATCCATGAAACATATAAATACAATGCTCATGATAGTCTGTCAGAAATATTCACCCAAGTATGGTCTAAGCCTGCTAATAAGTTCGTAAGCAATACGGATGAGGTATATCATTATACAGCGGCAGGTGACCTTTATTCAGTTACCAAATTTGCCTTTGATAACAAAAAACATTACCTCAAATTTTACACCCAGCTACAAGTATATCACCTAAAGCCTTGCGCTCCTTCACATGTCATCCAGCATCATAATCCCGCATGTATATATAGTGAACAGTATGATACAGCAAGGAAACAATGGAGCTATACAACAGAGCACCAATATCTTTGGTCTGCTGACTGCAAGATGATGAAAGACGTCTCTCTGAAATGGAATGCCGTGCATAATGGATGGGATTCTGTGACAGCCCATAATTATATCTATGATTCGACAGGTCAGAAAATCGCAGATACCACAATGGGTAATCCAAGCTCAAAAGGTACTTTAGGTCACTACAGTGTCACTTCGTATTTCAATAATAATTCTCGACCATTCGGATACTGCACACAACACTGGGATGCGGCACTAACCAGATATGTCAATAACTATTGTGAGAATTACCAGTATGGGTCTTCAATAAATGGTTGTGATACAACCATAATGAGTGCCGCAGCAGCACCTGACTATGGGTATAATTATAACAGCAGGTATGTCCATCTCCACAATATAGCCGGACAGGATTCTTTGATCCTGTATCAGCCATATGACGGACCAAGTACAAGCTTCAAAGCGGCATTGAGTGTACAAAGCTTTAATTATGACTCACGCAATCTATTGGTATGGTCGAGTATGGATGTGAGCGGTGCTACACCTGGCACGATGGACAAATATATGCAAACCACGTACAGATATGATAGTAAAGATTCACTTTCGGCAACGGAAGTACAGATGTGGGATGTACAACTAAATAATTATAAGCAATATTCTAAAACCGAATATGATCGAGGTGCATCTGAAGAGTTGCAGCAAACTACATTGTACCTTTGGGACAGCAAAAAGCAAGTGTATTTCGTGCATACCAGAGATACAAATAAGCTAACAGAAGGCTGTGCCTATTAATTAGCAAAACGGCAATAACCTTATAGAAATCAAAAGAAGCCCTGGCCCGTGCAGGGGCTTCTTGTGATGCCCCCCATTGTTAGGGCAGATAATCGATTAATCTAAGATAGGATATTACTTGT
>CAIXBT010000356.1 GCA_903917755.1 uncultured Bacteroidota bacterium | reverse complement strand
TAATTTAAGTAACAAGTTATAATTTAAATCAATGGGAATACCAAGCTATTTTTCATATATTGTAAAGAACCATATTCAAATTATTCGTAAATTTACCAAACCGGCTTTTCCGACTGGAGTACAACATTTATATATGGATTGTAATTCTATTATCTATGATGCGGTTCGCACGATTGATTTTTCTCAGTTGACTGCGAGTGCTATAGATACTATTATCCATAAAGTGATTTTGAAAATCGAAGAATATATTGAAGTAATTGGACCTACAGATAACGTCATGATTGCGTTTGATGGTGTCGCTCCGGTGGCCAAATTGGAACAACAGAGGAATCGTCGATATAAATCGTGGTACCAAGGGAAAGTATCCAACGCTATCTTTAATAAACCTGTGTCGTCTGACTGGAATACCACTGCGATTACACCTGGCACTGTTTTTATGCGGGAGCTAAACTTATCTGTTCAAAAACACTTTTCTCCGAAAACAGATACAAAGGATAAGAAGAAAGGAGACAAAAAAAGAGACAAAAACGGAGACAAAAAAAGAGACAAAACCGAAACACCAAAAGATAAAAAGAATACGTTTATCATTTCCACAAGTGATTCATTCGGGGAAGGAGAGCATAAAATATTTCAATATATTCGATCTAACTTGGCAGAACATGCGACGGCAACAACTGTTATTTATGGTCTAGATGCCGACCTTATTATGCTTTCAATCAATCATCTTCCAGTATGTCCGAATATTTATTTATTCCGTGAAACTCCCGAATTCATTAAATCTATTGATAACTCATTGGAACCAAATGAGACCTATTTTTTGGATATACCCGAGCTTGCCAAAGTTATCACTACCGATATGAGCAATGGCTTAAAAACGGTTCAACCTAATTCTTATCGCACTGCGAATGATTTGATACCTTTAAACAACAATCGTATTTATGATTATATTTTTCTTTGTTTCTTCTTAGGAAACGACTTTATGCCGCACTTTCCTGCTGCCAATATTCTAACCGGTGGAATCGATAAATTATTAAACGCATATAAGGCCACTATCAAAGAATCCGAAACGCTCACCGACGGGAAAAAAATCCACTGGAAAAATGTCCGGAAATTAGTCGCCTTTTTAGCCGAAA
This sequence comes from uncultured Bacteroidota bacterium, assembly GCA_903917755.1. Taxonomy (GTDB): domain Bacteria; phylum Bacteroidota; class Bacteroidia; order Chitinophagales; family LD1; genus UBA1941. The sequence continues at coordinate 466 of CAIXBT010000356.1, read as the reverse complement.
AAGAAGAGGAATTCTTTAAATCGGAAATGAAATTACGGGATCGCAAAGAAAAATATAATTATTTAATAGAAACATCGGAACAAAAGTATATGAAATTTGAAGCATTGCCTACATACGAACGTGAATTAGAGAAATTTATTAATCCGTTCAAAACGGGTTGGCAACAACGATATTATAAGACGCTTCATAAAATCGACGACTACGATGAAGGACGTGTAAAACAAATATCTGTTAATTTTTTAGAAGGTATTGAATGGACCATGAAATATTATACGACGAGTTGTCCTGATTGGAGATGGACATATCATTATAATTATCCACCTTTATTCAAAGATTTGCTCAAGTATATTCCCTATTTTGAAAAGGATTTTATCGTAGATAAACCCGCCAACCCGGTGATCCCACTAGTACAATTATGCTATGTGCTACCAAATGAAAGTTTGCAATTCTTGCCCGATAAGTTGTC
>CAIXBT010000355.1 GCA_903917755.1 uncultured Bacteroidota bacterium | reverse complement strand
GACCGGAACAAACTATGGCTGGTGCAGCGGCTCTCTGATCAATAATGCGAATATGGATTGCACACCATATATAATCTCTGCAGATCACTGCTATCAGGACGATGTGAGCGGTGCGATCTCCAGCGGTTCGGATCTGAGCCAGTGGATGTTTTATTTCCAATATGAATCTCCGACATGCAGCAATCCTGTATCAGAAGGCACACTGGGCAATAACTCTGTGACAGGTTGCTCTTTCGTGGCGGCGAGTCTCGATACGGGCGGCAACAGCGGCTCTGATTTCGTATTGCTTAAACTTAATAATACGCCGCCGCTTTCTTATATACCATACTATGCGGGATGGAGCAATGTCAATACTGCTGCGCACAATGGCGTGGACATTCACCATCCATCGGGCGATATCAAAAAAATATCTACCTATACCACTACGCTTCAGTCAGTGTCATGGGGTAATATAGCTGCTGGCACGCACTGGCAGGTTCAGTGGGCACCTACCGTATCCGGCAACGGGGTCACTGAGCCGGGTTCTTCGGGTTCGCCGATATTCGATGTCAATCATCATATCATCGGTACGCTGACTGGGGGCTCATCTGATTGCACCGCGCCATTGCAAAATGATTTCTTCGGAAAATTTGCCTACCACTGGACCAGCAACGGTGCCACTGCCAATAAACGCCTGCAGAACTGGCTCGACCCGAGCAATACAGGCATTCAGACACTCGATGGTCAGTATGGTCCATGCAGCAGCAGCGTAGGTCTCGATGCAGCCGTGACAGCCATACAGCAGTCAGGCCCTATCTGCAACTCGAGCATAGCTATCAGCTGCACCCTTATGAACTACGGCAATCAGCAGCTCGTGCAGGATTCGCTCACCTTCGTGATAGATGGCGGCTCTCCGCAGCAGCTCGTCTGGTCGGGGTCATTGAACTCATTTCAGTCCACTACCGTAGCGCTGCCTGCACAGAATTTCTCTACCGGGCTGCATACGATCACCATCACCAGCTCTGCGCCAAATGGCGGTGTAGACGGCAATCCTGTCAATGACAGCAGAACGAGCACATTCAGTGTAGTGGCTCCGACAGGGCAGTATTCTTTCTTCTTGCAGACGGGCGATCAGGGCAGCCAGATCACATGGGAGGTGGCAGACCAGCAGAATAATGTGCTCTACTCGGGCGGACCATATACAGACAATGCATCAGGACAGATCATCAATCAGTCATGGTGCCTGCCGGTGGCCTGTTATACCTTCACGATCTTCAGTGCGTCAGGCAATGGTCTGGTGGGAAACAGCCTGAGCGGAACATACAATATCAAGAATAACAGCAGTGCCGTAGTAGCTCAACTACAGACATTGAACTTCGGCAATTCAGAATCATCTAATTTCTGCCATAACCCCGGTTTAGGAGTGGCGAACATTGATGCGGCACTGGCTAGTATTTCCATATACCCAAATCCATCTTCAGGTATCTATACCATCAGCGATGCGCAGCATGCGACTTCCGTCACCGTGACAGATGCACTCGGCAGACTGATCATGACATCGGCTATGAAAGATCAAAGCACGCGTCAGATCGACCTGAGCGCAGAGGAGAGCGGAGTCCATTTCTTTAAATTCACTTCAGACAATGGCAGCATGGTCAGAAAGGTGATACTGAATTCAGGGAAGTAAGATTCGGAGAGATTGCTTATTAGTGCGGGTAGTGTTTAGCGCAGCGTCACCGTTCCTTGCTTGAGGACGTGCATCAGGCTATAAACCTGTACCATCTGTTCTCTGCCATATTTATTTTCCGATTACAAAATTATTAGTAAAATTGCGTAGACAGTAAATCATTTTCATCATGAAAAAAAACATTACAGTTCCACTACTCACCGTAGGCGCAATAATGCTCTTAGGTATCTTAATGCTGCTATTGGCTAAACCTGCACATTCGGGAAGTGTCGAAAGGGCGACCACCTATTTTGTAGAAGAAATATGGAGCCATGCGGCCGGGATCACCATTTTAGTTTTCGGATCAGTGCTCCTGCTTGTCACGCTTATCAACCGCAATAAGCCCGAGAGCGCTAAACCGGCCAGCCCGGGCGCAGTGATCTATTCCATTTCATTTTTTATATTCAAGATCACCGCACTGCTATATGTCATCATGCTCGCGCAGTTTTTTCTAGCCAGCTACAAAATACTTCCGGCAGATTTTTCCTTCGGCGATGAAGCTATGGACATGATCCACATGGTGTGCATTCTGTTTCTTATCGTTTTTGGCATCACTGCCCTCATCTTCTGGCTCGTGAGCCGAAAGGCCGGAAAAAATACATAGTGGCTTGTAATCAAGATCAACTACAAGGGAATTGAGAGTCGTTGTTAGTGTTTAGCGAAGCGTTACCAACAACAGAGACCTAAGTGGTATGTCGGTGGGAAACATTAACATGGGTGGAATATATAGTAGTTAATCTCATGGCATTATTCCTTTATAAATTTACCGATAAATTTCTTGTCGCCAGTATTGATTTCACAAAAATACATACCTGCTGGCAATACCGCAATGTTGAATCTATATGTCTGTGTGTCCCCTATTGGCGCGAGTGTTTTCCACTCGTGCCCTACTGCTAAGCACGAGTGTTTTCCACTCGCGCCAGGATATGCTAGCGTACTGCCCGTTTAGCATAGAAAAGTTTTTCTATAAAGAGGACCAGCAGCACACTATCAGCCAGCACCAGGATCAGCTTGGCAGAATTCATCAGATGCATATCGATATGTGTGGAATGGTCCACGTGTGTACTGAGCATGGTCATACAGGCCATCACTACCAGCGCGAAGAATGGCAGGGTCGAGAGCAGGACCGGCAGCAGCGATAGTTTAGGTGCAGGAGCAGCAGCGAGCGGCTGTATGGCGCGCATCACATTATTAGTGAATGCGAGAGAAGGATGCTCGGTGTCGGTCTTCAGCATATGCTGCATGGCCAGAAGCTTCTGATGCAGATCTGCCATGCCGCTGTCATGGGCTATGGCATATTCCACCTCACTGCGTTCTGATCCACTCAGCGCACCATCCAGATAGTCCCACATTTTTTCCTCACTGACCATATTTCAAATTTAATACAAAATTTCTCATCACTTCAGACCTTCGCTTTCCATTTTCTCACGCAGTTTTTTTCTGGCGCGATGCAGCCGCACTTTTACGGCGTTCGGTTCGATATTCAGTATCGCGGCCACCTCTTCGATACTTTGTTCTGACAGATAGAAGAGCGTGATCAGGGTCGCGTCTTCCTGCGCCAGCATATTAATGGCCCTCGATACATCTCCCGCCCGAAATGTTCTGTCGGCTTCATTATAAACCGCCGTTCCGCTGCGGTCTGCCACGGCGGCTGTCTTTTCATTGTCCAGAGATATGATGTCGGGGGCCTGTCCTCTTATCTTGGTCAGCGCCGTATTGAATGCAATGCGGTAAAGCCAGCTTGAGAACTTAGACTTG
>CAIXBT010000354.1 GCA_903917755.1 uncultured Bacteroidota bacterium | reverse complement strand
GGCGGTATGCTGACCATAGAGTATGCGGCGAAATATCCCGATCATCTCCAGGGGGCCATCATTTCAAATATGACCGCGAGCATACCTGACTATGTGGTGTATATTAATAAGCTGCGCGACAAACAGCCCGCCGAAGAGGTGGCTGCCATGAAGAAATACGAAGCATCAAACCAAAGCGACAACCCGGAATATCAGAAGCTGGTGCAGAAGCTCTACAATCAATATATCTGTCGTCTGGCTGAGTGGCCGGAGCCATTGAGTCGCTCTTTTGCGCATATCAACTCGCAGGTCTATAATACCATGCAGGGCAATAATGAATTTGTGGTGACGGGGAAATTCAAAAACTGGAATGCCTGGGACAAATTGCCACATATCAAATGCCGTACACTGGTGATCGCTTCTACCTATGATGAGATGGACCCTAAGGAGCTGGAGAAAATGGCCGGGCTCATACCGCAGGGTCAGCTCATGCTCTGTCAGGGCAGCCACATGAGCATGTGGGACGATCAGCAGCACTATATGGAAGGTGTGATAAACTTCCTCAAGCAACCCTACGTTAAGAAATAAAAAAGCAGGGTAGGGGATAGGTAAATAATATGCGCTACACACGAATGCCCATCGAGATAGAAGCCCCCGAAGAAAAGGGCTACAGCACTATCTGCTATAATCTGGCAGAGAGCTCGATGCGCGATATTAATTTTCGGGATCTCGATATCGATCTGAAAGAACTCGTACTTTTTTACGGCGAACATCGTGGCATCCTCAAGCTGCGAGATGCTATCAGAGAGGATAGCCGCATGCTGACCGCAGATGATGTACTCGTGACCGCCGGTGCTGCCACGGCTTTATTCATTGTGGCTACTACGCTGCTATCTCCGGCAGATCATCTCATGGTGATAAGGCCGAACTACGGCACTAACCTCGAAACACCCAGAGCCATCGGCTGTGCTATGACTGTCGTGGACCTTAGTTTTGACAGTGGCTTTGAAATAGATATAGAGGCGGTAAGCAGCGCCATCAGGCCGCAGACGCGACTCATCAGTATCACCAATCCGCACAACCCAAGCGGCAAACTATACAGTCAGGCAACCATCCTTTCGCTCATATCTCTGGCTGAGAAAAACAATTGCTATCTGCTGATAGATGAGACCTATCGCGATCTGAACTTTCAGACAGCGCTTATGCCTTATGCCGCAGAGCTGTCAGAACGTGTCATTTCAGTTTCGTCTGTTTCTAAATCCTATGGTGCGCCAGGTATCCGTATCGGTTGGATCATAAGCCGGGATGAAAAACTTATGAACGACTTTCTCGCTGCCAAAGAGCAGATCAGTTTGTGCAATTCGGTGGTCGATGAGGAGATTGCCTTTCACCTTTTGAAAAATAAACCACGCTATATCGAGCCTAATCATGCGCATATCCGCAGCAATTTTGCCATTATCAAAGCATGGTATGCCGGGCAGCCATTTCTCGAATGGATAGAGCCGCAGGCCGGAGTGGTATGTTTCCCGAGGCTGAAGCAGGAGTATAGTATCGATGCGGACTTGCTGTATACTACACTCTATGAGCGTCATGGCACGATAGTCGGGCCCGGCCATTGGTTCGAGCGAGACAGGACCTATATGCGTATCGGTTTCGGCTATCCTACGCAGGATGAATTGAAAGCCGGGCTGAGTGCATTGGAAACCTGTCTGGAGGAATTAGCCATTCACAAGCCTTGATCCGATATTTTCTGCGAAGATCCGCGAAATCTGCGGGAACCCAATTCTATCTTTTTTATGATAATTAATAAATCAGCTATCCGATCTATTTATATATTTGCATCCGCTATGCGCAAAGCTATATTCATATTACTGTGTTTGTCCGGTCTGATATTCTCGGCCTGTGACAAAGATCACAATATCTTTTTCAAAAAAGGAAACCCCTACGCCGGTCTTCCTTCTGCCATTCTCAAGGATACTACATCCGTACAGTTTGCAGAGACCGAATTCAAATTTGGCACCATCAATGAAGGCGATAAGGTCGAGCATATCTTCAAGATCAAAAATACCGGAGATAAGCCCCTCATCATCGCTAATGCATGGGGCTCATGCGGCTGTACCGTACCGGAATATGCCAAAGACCCGATAGCTCCGGGCGCAGAAAGTCAGGTGAAAGTCACCTTTAACTCTGCCGGAAAGCATGGCGAGCAGCACAAATCAGTCACTATGCAGATGAATACGATCAAGCATAACGAAGAAGTATATCTATCAGGTCAAGTCACCCCAAAAGCCGATAAAAAATAACACATGGATCAGAAGGTCATTATCTTAATGTACGGAGCGATATTCGCTGTCATTTATTTCTTTTTTATACGTCCTCAATCTCAGAAGGTCAAGAAAGAAAAACTATTCGTGGATGAACTGGAGAAAGGCGATAAGGTCGTCACTACTCAGGGCGTGCATGGTATCATAGACAAGGTGGAGGAAACTTCATTCATGCTGGAAATAGACAAAAACGTCAAAATCCGCATCGAAAAATCAGGTATCTCTGCAGAACTGACCAAGTCTATCTACGCTAAAGACGCAGCGAAGGCATAATCTGCCAGAACTCATTTCCCATCCTTTGGATACGCTTATTGTTTTGTTAAAAAGCAAAAAAATAATCATGTCAGCTCATCGTCTGGCATGATGTTTCTATAATAGTTTGTAATTGGTTTTTACCACACTTTTTCAAAATATCAAACAATGAAAAGTAACTTATTCGTAGCCCTGATGCTCTCTCTGGCACTATTTTCCTGCCGCCCGAAAGTGATCTATGTAGACAGGCCCGTCAGCAATCCTAATGACTATAGTTCAGCACCCGCATCAAAACCGGATGACAATCAGGTCTATCAGCCACCGGTCAATAATAACCCACCGGCCAATAGTGCTCCGCTCAATAATAACAGCGATCAGCAATACAACAACAATCAATACAACAATCAAAATACACAGAATAACGCTCAGGAATCTGATCAGGAGTATTATGCAAATCAGCAGCAGGTCAATTATGGGGCTTCCTCATATCAGACTTTCTATGACGAGCTTTCACCATACGGATCATGGATCAACTATGGCAGTTACGGCTATGTGTGGGCACCTGCACAGGCCCCCGGTTTCACCCCATACGCTACTAACGGATACTGGTCATACACACAGTATGGCTGGACATGGATGTCAGGCTATAACTGGGGCTGGGCGCCGTTTCACTATGGGCGCTGGACCATGGATCCGATGTATGGCTGGCTCTGGATACCCGGCAATACCTGGGCTCCGGCATGGGTCACCTGGGGCCAGTACAATGGCTACTATGGCTGGGCACCTATCGGCCCCAATGTCAATTACTACGAAGGCTACAGACCTGAAGCACGCTATTGGAACTTCGTGCCG
>CAIXBT010000353.1 GCA_903917755.1 uncultured Bacteroidota bacterium | reverse complement strand
TTATGCTTTTTCATCTTCTTTCTGCTGCAGCAGGCATCTTCATTGAGATCAGCATTGAGCGAAATGCTTTGAAAATGCCCGTGGCAAAAATGCACAGACAGTCTCAGCCCCGATGCCGCGAAGAGATACAAACCACAAATGAAAAGCAGTAAAGCATGCCTCATATATGGTGATAAATGTATGTAAAATACGGCAAAGCAGGAATGCTAAAACTGCTACCCATAGCCATATCTATAATTTTCAGAATAAAATAGCGAATATTGCGGCTGCCCAAGGGCAGAAACACATTAATGAGCAATACTACACATATCAGCAACGAAGAGTCTGGAGATAAGGCAGGCGAGGCCTATTGGACCAAAGTTTGGAAAGAAACGGTGCTGCCTGAGCCTATAGACATCCATAAGGGCGATATCAATCATCATGTGTATCGCTCGCTGCATAGTTTTTTCACAGAGCTATTCAAGGGGGTGGATACGAAGGGCAAGACCATCCTCGAGATCGGCTGCGGCAACTCTGTTTTTCTCAATTATTTTCATCAGGAGTTCGGTCTCGATGTGTCGGGTGTCGACTATTCCGAATACGGATGTATGCAGACCCGCCGCATATTCGAGCGCGATGGTGTACCGGGCACGGTATATCTGGCAGATGCATTCGCGCCGCCCGCAGAACTGGTAGATCGTTTTGATTATGTCATCTCTCTGGGTGTAGCAGAGCATTTCGAAGATACAGCCAAGGCACTGGAGGCATTCGCGCGCTTCGTTAAGCCCGGCGGTGTGCTGATCACCAGCGTGCCTAATCTGGTGGGTGTGACCGGCTATATGCAGACCCGCATGAACAAGCCCGTGATGGACATACATGTACCGATGGACAAAGAATATCTCGACAATGCCGTAAAAAAAGCAGGACTCAAGACCCTCATGAGCAAGTATTTCGTCAGTGTGAGTTTCGCGGTGACGCTCGAAGGGCTGAACGGCGAGCGCATACCGAATTTCACGTTAAAGAAGATCATCCTCAAAACCATGCGATATAGTTCTAAACTGATATGGATACTGGAGCGAGCGATCGGCTCCCTGCCCGAAGGCAAAATGCTCTCGGCGGGTATCATCAATGCCGCAAGAAAGGCGGGGTAGAAGTCCCATTGTCATCCCGCAGGGATCTTTTGTATTAGGTTTTACCCCAAACCCCCTGAAGCGGCATTAAACAGCCACTTCGTGAGTTAGGAGGGAAAAAATAACAGATGTTGATTTTATTTCATAGGTAAAGTCATCATCAATTCTATCTTCGTATTGATTTACGAGACCCTGCGATAAAACCCTACATGCCCGAACCATCTACCGAAACCATCTATAGCTATGGTGGCCTATTCCATAGCCGCAGCGAGATATATTATCCCGCATCAGTGCCCGAGATCATTGAGATATATCAGCGTGCGCGTGCGGAGGGCAGGAGAGTGGCCTTTCACGGCAATGGTTACTCCTTTGACACGCAGGGGCTCGATAGCGGCATCCTCATCTCTCTGGCGCGATTTGACAGCATACATGTATATACCGATGCACGACAGGTAGTGGTCGGTGCCGGAGCTATATGGGGCGATATACTGGCTGCCACAGAGCCGCATGGATTGGTGCCCGGAGTGATGGTCAGCACGAGCTATGCCAGCGCGGGAGGCACGATGGCATCTTGCGGCATGTCGCGGTTCTCGCCCACCGCAGGCAAGGAAGGCAAGTGGATAGAGCGATTTCTGATCGTCACACCCGACGGCAGCCTCAGGCAGTGCAGCAGAAGTGAGAATGCAGATCTTTTTTATGCAGCCATAGGCGGCTACGGATATTTCGGTGCGGTGATCGAGATCGCATACAGGCTGCTCTATGTCGGCACACCTGCTCACATCAGAACTCATGTCACGCTCAAGCCCCACAGCCGCGACCTGCACCTCGATCTGCTGCCACAGCCGCAGCAGGGGCCCGACAGCACGATCTATTCGGCATTTGCGATAGCAGGAGATCAGATACTGGTCATGTACTGCCACACGGCCTACTGCAATGATGCCAAACTCGTACCCATGATGCCGCACAGACCGATGATCAATGGAAGGCTCATCACGGAGTTTCTGGTGCAGTGGATCCCCGCTATGGGCCAGCTGTTCTGGCGCTATGCCTATCATGTGTATGTGCGCATGAACGACACTTATATCGACCCGACACCCGACTATACGTTCTTTATGGATGGCAATGTGCGCGCCAAGCGTCTGGGCCGAAAGATCGGCATGCGCTTTAGGGCCATTCAGCAGACCTATGTGATACCGCTCTCAGAGCAGCTGCTGAATGATTTTCTCAAGGCATGTATACAGGGAATGAAGGCCGCAGGCGCACCACCTGCCATGATAGATGCGCTATGCCTGCCGGCAGATGAGGGCTTTCTGCTGTCGAGCAGCAGGGGCATGAGCGGCTATGCGGTGAGCATCGCATTCGCCTCACTCAGCGATGCTAAGATCAAAAACATCACGCAGTGTCTGGAGCAGCTCACGACACTCTGCAGAGAGATGGGTGGCCGCATACACCTCACGAAAAATGTCTTTGCCAGGCCGGAAGATGTACAGGCCATGTATGCAGATGTACTCCCTGCGCTCTTTGCTACTAAAGATAAATATGACCCCGAGGGCCTGATCGGCAACTGCTTTCTGGAGAGATTGTTTCGCTCCTAACAGCCAATACAGTTTTTCACTTCAAAAACGCAAAGGCTGTTTGTCCCCCGCTGGCGGGGGTGCCGTAGGCAGGGGTGGAATCATAGCTCGCAATACGGAGAATACATTATAACCACATAGAAATATAGAAT
>CAIXBT010000352.1 GCA_903917755.1 uncultured Bacteroidota bacterium | reverse complement strand
GATTTTTTAAATTATAATTTATGAAATGTATAATGACTCTTAGTTTTTTCTACCAGATTCATAGGCATGATAATTCAAAATTAAATGGGTTAATCTGCCTGTCTTCAAAGAACGTTTTTGTATTACTATTGCAAAATTAGCATTATAATGACAGGCCTCAAAATTGAAATGCAGGATATATGCACCGGATAATGCGATAGGGAATTTAAGGCTATCAAAGATATCATTGATACTACTATTGGCGGCTCTCAGACTTTCCGGCATAATATTTACAATTACAGACGCAAAAACATACAGATATGATCACCCGCCCTTTCAGTTTTAAAAAATGGATCGACGAAAACCGACACCTGCTCAAACCACCTGTGATGAATCAGGTAGTATATAAGGATTCAAAAAACTTTATTGTAATGGTAGTAGGCGGCCCGAACAAGCGCAAAGATTTTCACTATAATGAGACCGAAGAATTCTTCTATCAGCTCGAAGGTAATATAGTGGTCAAGATCGTGGAGGATGACAAGATCGTCGATATTCATATCAATGAAGGCGATATATTTCTGCTGCCGGCCAATACACCACACTCGCCTCGCAGGCCCGAAAACAGTGTGGGCCTGGTAATGGAAGTGCCACGCCCCGATGGTATGAATGACGGGTTTCAATGGTACTGTGAGAAATGTGATAATAAGCTCTATGAGGTCAGGCTTCCGGTCAGAGACATAGTAAAGGATCTGCCTGTAGTGATGAATAAATTTTATGAGGATAAGGAACTATGTACCTGCAAGAAATGCGGAGCAGTGATGGAAAAACCATGAGAAGACGTGAGATGGGAGACTTGAGCCAAGAGATAATGCAAGGTCTCAATACTCAGGTCTAGTTTAAAGCGAAAGGAGCCTCCAGTACGAACATAGGGATCTTCACTTCAAATGTCTGATGAGTGATCTTATTCTCGAAATAATAAATGCCCTCCATCACGCCGAATGGTGTCACGAGATTGCATCCTGATACATATTCATGAGAGTCGCCTCTGTACAAAACGGGCTGTCTGCCTACCACGCCTTCACCTTCCACTATATCTACCTCGCCGAGTGCGTTTGTAATGATCCACTTGCGGCGCATCAGCTGCACCGTAAAGTTATTGTGATTTGAGATGAGTATCTTATATGCAAATACATGGGTATGGTCTTCAGGTACGGAGTATCCTTCCTGATACATAGTCTGAACTATTACTTCTACACCCGATGTTATTTGTGATACCATGATAGGGATTTACGTATCGAAGGTATAAAGGGATTCGAAATCACCAAATTTCAGGTAGGAATAATTACAACTATAATTATGTGCATAACCCTCAATGGGCTGATAACATTATGTTTGGCCAAAATGTTAAATGCCGGCAATCTGCTCAATATTGCTTAGTGTGACACTGCGGCACCCTGCTTCAGAAAGTTAGTGATCACATTTTTGACATTCATAAATGCTATATCAAAATCTGCATTGACCACTACTTTGTCGGCCTTGCTTTGGTATGTCAATTCTTCTTCGGCTTTTTTGATGCGCTTTTTGAGGCTGTCCTTGCTTTCTGTATTGCGATTTGTGAGGCGACGCTCGAGCGTTTCCTTATCAGGCGGTGCTATGAAGATGACAAGGGCATCATTGCCATATTTCTTTTTGATGCTATCTGCTCCTTTGACATCGATATCATAGAGTACGATCTTACGCTTGCTCCATATACGTTCCACTTCACTATTGAGTGAGCCGTAAAATTGCCCCGGATAGACTTCTTCAGATTCTATGAAGTCGCCTTTCTGGATCCGTTGTTGAAAATCTGGTACGCTGATGAAATAATAGTCCTTGCCATTGATCTCAGCATCTCGTTTAGCGCGAGTGGTGCAGGAGATAGAAAACTCCAGATCAGAGCGCTGCTGTATGAGCTTTCTGACCAGTGTTGATTTGCCGGCACCTGATGGGGCTGTGATGACGATTATTTTCTTGGGTGGTACTACCACATGAAATTCGTGGGACATGTCTTATTCTTTAGAGACCGCTAAATTGCTAAAAAATGCTTGAAGGTGCTAATGCATTTTTGTCTAATGTCTACAGTCTAAGATCTATTCTCTACAAAATATTGCTCACCTGCTCTTTTATTTTCTCCAGTTCATCTTTCATGTCAACTACTATTTTTTGCATGGAGGCATAGTTGGCTTTGGAGCCGAGGGTGTTAATCTCCCGGCCTATCTCCTGTGAGATAAAGTTTAGTTTGCGGCCCTTCTGTTCCTCTTTGGTTTCTGCGATGACCAGTTTGATATAGTCGCAGTGAGCTTTGAGACGGGTCAGCTCTTCGGTTATGTCGAGCTTCTCGATATAATAGAGCAACTCCTGTTCCAGCCTGTTAGGGTCTATTTTTTCTTTGCCTACGGCATTCTCTACATTGGTTTGGAGGCGGGTTTTGATCTCAGAGATACGTGTTTTGTCGAGCGCTCTGACCTCTACAGAATAGCGCTCTATGAGGTCTATCCTCTTCATCATGTCAGATGCCAGTATTTTGCCTTCATCGGCACGAAATCTATTCAGATCATCTATGGCCGTGATAATAGCACCTTCCACGGCTTTCCATTCATTTTCATCGCTCTCTTCATTAGAGCCGGCAGCCACTTCCGGCAGCTGGAGTATGGTAGCGAGAATATTGTCATGAGGCGCACCGAGTTCATCGGCTATTTGTTTTAGCTCCTGATAATATGCTTTGATGATGCGCTTATTGAGCAGCACTTCGGGTGTGTGATCCTCTTTTTCGATAGAGATATATACATCTATTTTGCCGCGTTGCAGTTTCTCGGAGATCAGGTTTCTCAGTGCATATTCCTGCTCTCTGAACTGAGTGCTGAACTTGAGCGAGAGGTCGATACCTTTCTGGCTGTTGAGCGAACGAACCTCAACGATAATTGTTTTGTTTTGAAAAGTTGCCTGGGCTTTGCCGAAGCCGGTCATGGAGTATAGCATCAAAATATATTTACTGCAATATAAGGGTTTTAGCGGGTTTATACGCCTAAATCAACCTGTTTGAATCAGGCTCGCGGTCTCAAAACTAGCCCTGATTTAATAACCGCCACTTTCTTCGTCATTTCATCAAAAATGACATGTCTATTATTAAGATGAATTTTTATCGGAATGACGAAGATTTAGGGAATAGCGACTTTTTACTGATTCAGCTCTATCTGTCTGACCACTTTCTGAAGTATCTCAAACACTGTCTCAGCCATCACATTCTCAGAGTCAAGCGTTGGGTTCACCTCAGTGAATTCCAGGCAGCAGACACGTTCATTTTGTATCAGATCGAGGATGATGTCGGCCGCTTCACGTTCATTGATACCACCCTTCACAGGTGTGCCTGTACCTCTCGATATAGAGGGGTCGAGCGCATCCACATCGAATGATATATAGATCTTGTCACAGTGGCTCAGATAGCGGATAGCCTCACGGCAGATCTTGGTCACCCCTGTTTTCTTAAATTCTGTGGTAGTGACAATTTTTACTTTATTCTTTTTGAGCAGATAGGCTTCCTGCTCTTCGAAGTCACGCAGGGCGATGAACATCAGATCGCGGTATTCTATCTTTGGCGATATGCCTCCTACATTTTTCAGCATTTCCCATATCTCTATGGTCTCATAGTCGAGCGTATTGACCTTGTTTTCGATATTATCTTCGCCGAGCGATACAGCCAGCGGCATACCGTGCATATTGCCGGATGGAGTAGTATATGGTGTGTGAAGGTCCGCATGGGCATCTATCCAAATCACACCGATAGAGGAATCGGGATAGGCCATTTTGATACCGGCTATGGTGCCTGCTGCATTAGAGTGGTCGCCCGCGAGTATGATGGGAAACTTGCCATCCTTCAGTGCATCGCGCACTCCGGCAGAGATACGCTCATACATTTTGAGAATACTTTTGATACGTCTTGCATACCTGCTGCCCACCTCGCCATAGAGAGCGGCATTGTCATCAGGTATGGTCATAGCGCGATACTTTTTGAAGAACGTACTACGGAAATCCAATGCTGCTATTTTGATCGCATCTACTCCCAGACTTGCGCCGCGGGTACCTGCACCGACCTCAGATTTGACTTCTATCAGCTTGACTGACTTTTGTTTAGCCATAACGAATAATTTTATTTCACATTTTATTAGCCACTTCGGACAGCAATTTTAACAATATTTTTCGATTGCATCTAATTGATATACAAATAATTAAGGCTAATCAAGGCCTGCCGAGCCTTGTTGCTACCTTGTGTGCGGGTTTTGAAAATAAGCGTAATGTTGATACTTGGATACGCTAAATATATATCTTAGTGCTAAAATATGCTATTTCCTTCAATCATCAAAACCAGAAAGCATGCGTCAGCAGTACATATTAGCACTGGATCAGGGCACCACGAGTTCCCGGTCTATCTTGTTTGATAAGAATGGTAACCAGGTAGCCGTGGCCCAAAAAGAATTCACTCAGATATTTCCGCAGCCCGGTCATGTAGAGCATGACCCTATGGAGATCTGGGACTCGCAGCTTCAAACGGCCCGGCAGGTAATGGCTAAAGCTAATATCGATGCATCAAATATAGCTGCGATAGGGATCACCAACCAGCGTGAGACCACGATCATATGGGATAAGAAAACCGGACAACCAGTTTATAACGCCATAGTGTGGCAGGACAGGCGCACCGCTCCTGCATGCGAGGAGATCAAAAAGAAAAAAGATGTAGCAAAATACATCATGGATTCTACGGGTCTCGTGCTAGATCCATACTTCTCCGCTACTAAGATCAAATGGATATTGGATAATGTAAAGGGGGTCCGCAAACGTGCTGAAGATGGCGAACTCTGCTTCGGCACCGTCGATACATGGCTGACCTATCAGCTCACCGGCGGGCAGCTGCACATCACAGATTACAGCAATGCCTCCCGCACTTTGCTCTTTAATATCAAGACCAAAAAATGGGATGATAAGATACTGGCTGCTTTTAAAATACCACGTATCATTCTGCCTGAGGTCATGGACTCCAGCAAATTTTACGGACTGACGAGCAGAGATATTTTCGACGAAAAACAAATACCGATAGCGGGCATAGCAGGCGATCAGCAGGCTGCGCTCTTCGGTCAGGCTTGCTTCACAGAGGGTATGGCCAAAAACACCTACGGTACGGGCTGCTTCATGCTCATGAATACCGGAGCGAAAATGGTGAAATCAAAATCCGGTCTGCTCACTACGATAGCCTGGAGCCTCAATGGCAAGGTAGAATACGCACTCGAAGGAAGTGTATTCATAGGTGGTGCCGCCATGCAGTGGCTGCGCGACGGGCTCGGCCTGATCACTAAGGCGGAAGACTCTGAGAAGAGTGCCAACAGTGTAACAAGTACAGATGGTGTATATATGGTGCCTGCATTCGCCGGACTAGGTGCACCATACTGGGACCATGAGGCCCGTGGTGCCATCTATGGTCTGACACGCGGCACGACCAAGGACCACCTCATACGTGCTGCCCTCGAGTCGATAGCCTATCAGACACGCGATGTGCTCAATGTGATGGAGGCAGACTCTAAGATCAAACTCAAATCGCTCCGTGTGGATGGAGGCGCGAGTATGAATAACTTTCTCATGCAGTTTCAGGCTGACATCATGGGCACTCAGGTAGACCGCCCCAAAATAGTCGAGACCACCGCCCTCGGTGCCGCCTATCTGGCAGGCATAGCGGTGGGTTTCTACAAGAAGACCGACATAGCCAAAAACTGGATGATAGACCGCAAGTTCAAACCGGAGATGAAAGAACCTCAACGCAAAGCTCTCTACGACGGATGGAAAACAGCCGTGCGTAAGACGATGGCGAAGTAGCACGTCTCCCAACCCTCTCTTAAGGAGAGGGCTTTAATTAAATGGACAGAAAAACACTAATCATCAATGCGGACAACTTCTCCGATCTGGAAGGTTTCTATTGTGAGATAGATAATATCTTGACTAAAAACCTTGGTTGGAAAACAGGGCATAATCTTGATGCATTCAATGACCTTCTGAGAGGTGGTTTCGGCGTTCATGAATACGAGGAACCAATAAAAATCATCTGGAAGTATTTCGAGAAAAGCAAGATTGATCTGGGACGCAATGCTACTATTAAATATAATGAAGAACGTATTTCTAAAGTCCATCCTTCAAATGTTCAGGACGTAAATAGTTGGCTTTCGGAACTGCGCAAAGGTGAGGGAGAAACTTTGTGTGATGTAATTTTGGATATAATAAATGGCCATGAGCATATTGAGTTGGAATTGAAATAAAACCCACTCGTGCCAAAAGCCAAGGAAGACGATGGCAAAAAAAATACCCTTAGGCCAGTGTAAATGAAAATGTACTTCCGCTGCCGAAAACACTTTCTGCGGAGACCTTACCGCCCTGCTTCTCGATGATCTCTCTGGATATGGCCAGACCCATGCCTGTGCTGCCGGATGCTGCCGTGCCCGGCACCTGAAAGAACCTGTCAAAAACCTTAGAGAGATATTTTTCTTCTATGCCTCTGCCGAAGTCCTGCACACTAAAGACCGTTTTATTGTCTTTAGAAAAAACCGATACGATCACTTTTGAGTCTTCTCTCGCATAGCGGATCGCATTGGTCAGATAGTTCAGCAGCACCCATGATGTCTTGTCAGCATCTGCACGCAGAGGCCCGAGACCGGGAGCGAATTTTAATTCAATAGTGATGTTCTTGAGATCGGCTAAGTTTTGAGCGGATTTTACAGCTTGCTCCACTATCATCTCAGGTCGGATAGACTGTATGTTGAGTTGGATATTCCCGCTCTCTACCTGAGCCATGTCCAGTAGTTCCGCAGTGATCTTCAGCAGTCGCTGGCTATCTTCTTTTATGTTGTCCAGCAGTTTTTTCTGTTCTTCATTCAGTGAGCCGATGCGCTGGTCTTCTATCAGTTTTAATGACATCTTGATAGAAGAGATCGGCGTTTTCAGTTCATGAGATATGGTCGCGATAAAATTTGTCTTTGCCACATCGAGTTCCTGATAGCGGGTTATGTTTCTCAGGATGATCACCAGCCCGATATTGGTCTCGCCATTGATGATGTCCAGACTTTCTTTTGTGAAATAACTCTCCTTATTGTCGACGAATATCTTGAGGAGTTTTTCCTTATCATCATTTTGAAGCAGGGCCCTGAAGAGATCATTATAAACAGCCACATCGGCAGCATATTTTCCGATCATATCTTCTTCATTCAGGCCGAGGATATTCAGCGCTACAGGGTTTGCGAACAGCACATGTTTTTTTTCGTCGAGGCCGATGATCGCATCTTTGAAATTATTAATGATGGTCTCAATACGGCGCTTCTCTACCATCAGTTTACTGAGATTGCTGTGTTCATATTCATCGAGCAGCCGGGCCATCGTATTAAATGCATCTGCCACCTCGCCGAATTCATCTCGCGAGGAGAAGTTGAGTCGCGATGAATAATTTCGATTTGCTATTTCTTTGATACCAATCGTGAGTTCGACTATGGGATTGGCTATCATGCCCGGAAAGTTGACCACAAAAGTAAAGCTGAGCAAAAAGCTGAGCGTACCAAGAATAGTGATGTAAGCAAATATCTTTCGGGTGGTGTGGGTGGAGGCCTGATTTTTGCGAAGGATAGCCTGCATATTCAGATCCTGCACATGAAGGATCTTCTGGCGCAGCAGAGATTCCATTTTGTCATCCCTTTTTCCGGATTTGTATAGCTCAAAAATATGTCTTGTTTCGCGTGTGGCATCCATCTCACCTATCTCGGTGATATTGTGCTCCTGAGAGATCAGGTTATCTTCAAATTTTTTTACCGATACTTCATCATCGCCTTCATCGAGGGCCTGGATCATGTTCTTGGTATATTGGATGCTCTCATAGTTGTCTTTCAGGATCGCAGAAGATACATCGGCGAGTTTATTGACATAATAACTGCCTGTAAAGGCAAGCATCAATATCAAGGCGAGCAAAAAAATAAGGCCCAGACGGATCTTGGTTTTGATCTTCATGTTTCTCAGAAAGGGTTTATGCGGTCAATTTCATTTTATATTAACTACAAATTAAGTACCTGAGAGGACAATGCTCATGTTTTTTTTCAAAAAGTAAATAATCAATTAGTTATACATGAAAAATGGCATGCCAAAACTTCCGGATCGGAGTCAACCCTCTCATTTTAAAAGGGTGATTATCAAAATGAGAGACATGAAAAATTAATTGTCAATTGGTTTTCAGGCTTATTTCAGGCGTTCGATCAGTTTGATAAGGAGTTCTGAAACCTGTTTCTCGACATAACCATGGTCCGGCACTTCTTTGCCTTTGAATATCAGCATGAGGGCGAGCTGATATTTATTATCAACGAGTTTTTGGTATAGCGGGAGTTTGTTTTTGCGATATGCCTCACGGATGTGTCGCTTGATGGTATTGCGATCCGTGGCCTTTTTGAAAAAACGTTTTGGGACGCTGAAAGCCGCCTGTGCAGGGTAGAAAACGGGGAGTTCGGCTTTTAAATAAACAAGGGTAAATCCATTCTGTGAAACGGATTTACCCTCTTTAAATAGTTTATCGAGCAGAAGTTCGCGACTGAGGCGTTCGTCTTTGCCAAGACACAGATTGCTGCCGAAGCGCAACATGTCAAAGTCAGCAAAGTGATCGCTCAAGGCGCACTTCTTACTTAAGCCTTGTTTCGCTTGATACAGTGAGCTTTTTACGGCCTCTTGCCCTTCTACGCTGAATGACTTTTCTACCATTTTTTGTGCTCATTCTATCTCTGAAGCCGTGCTTGTTGATTCTCTTGCGGCGGCTTGGTTGGAACGTTCTTTTCATCGCTTATGAAATTATATATTTTTTCTAAAAAGGAGGGCAAAAATAAACATTTTTTCCACATGGACAACATTTATTTGGGAGAAAAGCTCTTCGTAAACACTTTTAGATATTAAATTTTAACTTTTAAATAGTTTACGAGTTCATCGATACCAGGAATTCCTCATTGGTCTTAGTTCCACGCATGTGCTGGAGCATAAACTGCATGGCTTCTTCCGGCTTCATATCTGCGATATAATTGCGGAGTACGTTCATACGCTGTGTGACCTCTTTGCCGAGGAGCAATTCGTCCTTACGGGTGCTCGATGACACGATGTCGATAGCCGGATAGATACGTTTATTGGCCAGTTTGCGGTCGAGCGTGAGCTCCATGTTACCTGTTCCTTTAAATTCCTCAAAGATCACCTCATCCATTCTCGAACCTGTATCGATCAGTGCTGTCGCGATGATGGTCAGCGAGCCGCCGAATTCCACCTTGCGCGCTGCACCGAAGAACTGCTTAGGCTTTTGCATGGCGTTGGCCTCGACACCACCCGAGAGCACCTTGCCTGACGATGGTGCAGTGGTGTTGTGCGCACGTGCCAGACGGGTGATAGAATCGAGCAGGATGACCACATCATGCCCGCACTCTACGAGGCGTTTAGCTTTCTGGAGCACTACAGCGGCCACTTTTACGTGCTTATCAGCAGGCTCGTCAAAGGTCGATGCGATGACCTCGGCCCTCACACTGCGCTCCATGTCTGTGACCTCCTCAGGACGCTCATCGATGAGCAGAACTATGAGATAGACCTCAGGGTGATTGGTCGCTATGGCATTGGCTATATCTTTCAGAATCGTGGTCTTGCCGACTTTAGGCTGAGCTACGATCATGGCACGCTGTCCCTTGCCGATAGGGGTGAACAGGTCTATGATCCTCGTGCTGAGCCTGTCATGTATAGTGGTCAGTGTCAGTCTTTCCTCCGGGAATAGCGGTGTGAGATAGTCAAAACCGACCCTATCGCGGATATCGTCCGGCAGACGGCCGTTGAGCGTATCAACTTTGAGCAGGGCGAAATATTTTTCACCTACCTTCGGAGGGCGGATGTAACCCTTCACTGTGTCGCCGGTCTTGAGGCCGAATAGTTTGATCTGTGAAGGTGATACATATATATCATCCGGAGACGAGAGGTAGCTGTAATCAGATGACCGTAGGAAACCATATCCGTCAGGCATCATTTCCAATACACCTTCGCCTTCTATGATAGCATCGGCCTCTACACTGAATATTTCCTGTCCCTGACGGTTGCGCCAGTTGTTATTTTGTGCGCGTTCCTGCTGAGTCTCCTGCTGATTGCCGCCTTGTTGTGTTTCCTGATTGTTTCCTGATTCCTGATTGGTGTTTTGATTTTCAGCGCTAGGTTCCTGCTGATTGCCATCCGTACCTTCTGATGAAGATACCGGGGTCTGCAGAGGTGGCTGGTCGCGATGTTGCTGCTGAGATTTATGAGTCTTGTGCTCTGCTGTTTGTTTTGCTTCTTCCTCTCTGCGCTGTTGATTTTGACGCATATTATTTTGAGGACGAGGGGGAGACTGCTGGCTCACACGTTCTACTTGTTTCTCTTCGGGCTTTTCCTCTTGTTTCTCTTCGCTGTGAACTTCTGCTGTCAGTTCCGTTTTTACTTCTGCGGCTTTGGCCTCGGTCACCTCAGATTTCACAGGTTTGAGCGGTTTGCGTGTCCTCGGGCTGCGAGCTTTTTCAGATATAGGTTTGTCATCTACCGTAGATGTATCTGCCGCGAGGGCTTGTGCATCTAGTATTTTGTGAATGAGGTCTTGTTTTTCGAGTTTCTGTGTACCTTTTAGTTTAAGGTTGTCAGCTATTTCTTTTAGTTCCGGGAGGATCATTTCGTTTAGCTGGAGAATGTCGTACATGAGCGTGTTTTAAAGTTTATAATAACGTGTGGATGCCGAAAATTTAACGTGTAGTGAAAACAACCTGCGTTGGTTCTGGTACTTAGTAAATGGTACAATTTTGGTTTTGGAAGACTATTCGCGCGAGAGTACTTGTGCGTAATAACATAGCAATGTTAGTGAAAGTTTTTAAAACCGCAAACTTTCCTAAATATTTTGAGGAAAGAGGGTTTTAACATTTTCTCGTATCCGCTTACGGCGAATGTATTTAATGAGTAGTATCTTATTCCTCAGCAAAATCAAGTTAAAATCTGTAGTTGGATCTTTTATTTTTTGAAGCTCTATATAGAGATGAATATTCACTATAAATTAGGTGCTCTATCTGACTTAGCTATATTTGTTATAAATAATGTCGATCAATCATATGAAGAAGATTCTCATTGCTGCCAG
>CAIXBT010000351.1 GCA_903917755.1 uncultured Bacteroidota bacterium | reverse complement strand
TCCTGCATAGCTACGCGGTCCGGTGCGAAGTCTACATAAGCTTTAGAACGCTCAAATGCTACAGGTTACTGGTCTGCATGCAGGTGAGTGTAGAGAATTTTTTCTGTCAGTGTCAGAGGCTTGCCTACGAGCTTTCTCGCTGCTGCTACCTTGGCTGGTAGTGCGGCATATACCTTCTTGATCATTTCGATGTCGAATGCCATGATGTTTATATTTATGGTTTAAAGATTAATTTTTTCTCCCTCGGATCTTGCAGAATAACGCAGATTCAATTAAACAATATCACTTGCGTTCAATCCGCTATTTGCGGTCCGAATTTTCAATTGCTTGCGAATATATATCCTTTTACGATTGGAGACGAATGAAAAAGACATTTATTTGAAAAAATCAGCGTTTTTACTCTGTCAGCGAAAATTCGCTATATAATTCAATGAAATAGGTTGATGGCCTTTTCCGGAAAATCTTTTCCTATTGATTATGCAAAAAACCTGCACTTTTGTAAAACATGAATCTCACAGAGAATATACGCCTCGCACTACGCGCCATCACTGCCAATAAACTACGTACAGCACTGACCCTGCTCATCATTATATTTGGTATCATGGCGCTGATCGGTATCCTGACTGCTACAGAGGGTATCAACCAGTCTGTGTTGAATAGTTTCAGTGAGATGGGTTCGAATACTTTCAGCATAAAGAATGAAGGAGAAGTGAGGCGGAGAAGACGAAGAAAAGCGATGGTCACTAATCCTGTCATCACCATGCTGCAATGTCAGGAATTCAAGAAAAACTATAAATACCCAGCCACTGTCACCCAATCAATAGAAGCTGATGGCAATGCTGTGGTCAAGCATGAGTCTAAGAAAACCAACCCGAATGTACGAGTGCTCGGAGTAGATGAAGACTATCTGAAAGTGGGTGGATGGAGTATCCGGGAGGGACGCAATTTTTCGAAACAGGAGATCGATAACGGCCAAAATGTGATCCTGCTTGGCAAAGATCTGGTGAAAAAATTATTTGACACTCAAAAAGGGATCATCGGGACTATGATCAATATAGGCAGCAGCAAATATCGCGTGGTCGGACTGCTGGCTGCCAAGGGTGCCAGTCAGGTGAGCAACGACAATATTGCTATGATACCGGTGGTCACCGCCAAGCGCACTTTCGGAGATGATAATTCATCTTATAGTATGAGTGTGATGGTGAATAATGTGTCTGAACTGGACCGTGCGGTGGATGAGGCTACAGGAGTATTCAGAAGTGTAAGAAAAGTAAGACTCGGCGATGATCCTGATTTTGACATATCAAAAAGCGACAAAGCTGCGCAACAGACGCTGAGCGTAGTGGGCAATGTCAATATAGCTACCGTGGTGATCGGCATACTCACCCTGATCGGTGCAGGTATCGGTCTCATGAATATCATGCTGGTAAGTGTCAACGAACGTACCCGCGAGATAGGCGTCAGTAAAGCACTCGGCGCTACCAAGCGTGTCATCAGGATACAGTTTCTGACAGAGTCTACCACTATATGTGTGATAGGTGGTATCATCGGTATCATCATGGGTGTATTGGTCGGCAATATCGTAGGGGTCTTTCTTCACACTCCTTTCATCATGCCCTGGCTATGGATCATATCGGGGTTCATTTTTACTTTTCTGATCGGTATGGCCGCGGGCATCTATCCTGCTATTCTGGCATCTAATCTTAACCCTGTAGAGGCATTGAGGTATGAGTAATGCCCCCCAAACCCCCAATGGGGGCTTACATGCAGGTGTACTCAGAAAAATCATTCCCTATATCATTGCGTTGCTTTCCTTTTTTGCTGCTTTCTTTTACAATGAACTGAATACACATGCATTAAGATCGGAAGCGCCGGAGCGGCTTGAACCCAAGTATGAGTGGGTAAAAACGGCTGATGATATTTCATACCTGCGGCCGGTAGAGAACTATTATCAGAAAGGTATTTGGCGTGACAACAACCCCGGCAAGCAGTCATACTTCCTGCGTACACCCGGCTATGGCTTATTCCGATATACAATGATTCGCGCGATGGGCTTTGATAGAAGCTATCATTATTTTATGCTGATACAGGTATTGTTATTCGCTGTATCTGTTTGTTTACTTTACTGGTTGGCTATACTTATTGGGCTGCCTCATAGATGGGCATTGATAGTAGAAGCAATATACGGATTGACACCCTTCGCATGCGGATTCCTATACTACAGTATTACAGAGGGGATCACACCTGCGCTGATGATAGGGTACTCATTTTTTCTCCTTTCGGGCTATAAGAATTCCAGACCTTCTCATTTTATTTTTGCCGCTATTTTATTAGGATATATTGGACTGACCAGGCCCTTGCTTTTATTATTCGGTGCAGCACTTCCTTTCGCCATATATTGGTCTGAGTCGGATCTTTCTTTAGTCAAAAAAACATCTCTTATACTACTCACCGGTCTCATCGGATTGGCACCGCTGGGCATGTGGGCTATACGCAGTGCAAATATTGCAGGAGGGTATGTCGGAATATACCCCATCTACTATGCAGAGAATAACTCTCAGTTCCGGCCATCGCATCAGGCTATTTGGGAGTTCGAAAAATCGTTTGGTACTAAGGGGCTGGACTTTCATCAGTACATGGTGCCATTGTGGAAGGCTACCATATCAGGAGATACCTCTGATATTCATATTGACAGTATCATGATGGACTGTCCTGCTTTTGTGAAACATACGATCGGCGAAACCCGCCTGAGAAACTCATTTGTTTTATACCGGCAGTCGATCATTTATCAAAGGAGCCATTACCCGAGAGATGTCGCTATGCCGGACACCATACCTGCCATAGAGCAGCAGGTGATCAATGAATTTAATACATACAGCTCAGAGATAAATTCAAAATACTGGCTTTGGTGTCATGCAGCAGTACCCATCCAACTTTTCAAATCGCTTTCTTTTCATTCTAACCTTTCACTCTATATGTTTCAGCATACCTATAGAGGTAGGTGGTGGATGGAAGCCATGCGGTTTGTTTTTCTGGTGATGCACTTTTTATGTTGTCTTTCATTTTTGCTGATATTCTATCTGAAAAATGATAAACTCACTAAAGTATTGCTTGGTGCTGTCATGGCAGTATATTTTTTCTATCTCTGTTATTTTTT
>CAIXBT010000350.1 GCA_903917755.1 uncultured Bacteroidota bacterium | reverse complement strand
GCCATGTATAAGGGTCAGAGCTGATCACAGCGCTGCAAAATTGCTCCTGATCTCGGTCAGCGAACAGGTTTTGTATTGCAGTACCAGCGGACCGGAAGTGGAAGTATTGACCGAAGACACTGACAACTGAGGCTTGCCATCTATCACTTTCACGGCTACGATACGTACGTTCCTGCCTTTGGGTATCCGGCTGGAGATATATTCGGCGCCGGAACGGTACAGAGGCATACAGCTTTTGATATCCGAAAAGACCATATACATCTTTACATCATCCTCTTCTTTTACTTTCATCGTTACGAGCTGGTCGCTCGGGGTCTGAGTGAAGCGGTCGCAATTGATCCAGCCCAGCTGACTGACAGATGCCACATAGCCTGCCACATTCTTTTGCGAAAAAAGTCCCATCTCCACACTGCATGTCAGAATGCGGTCCTGAAGCATGGCCAGTGTATCGGGCAGATGTCTGGCCTGCAGCAGCGAATCATATATCCCGAAATATCCGCGCACCCGAAATGTAGGCACATCTGACACTGTTTTTGTAGATATTGTATTGTCAATATCATCGATCACTGTGTATGGATCATCATAATGATAATAGTGATTGTAGGTATCGCCTAAGATCCTCTTGAGCTGCTGGCGCTGGTCCAGAGGATGAGTTTTATGAAATCTACTTTGCAGCAATCCGGTCAGCACTGTCTTATTAGTGACAGGCACCATTTCTGCGGTTTTGATGAGGGTATTGATACTATTCTGCGCCGAATATTCATATAGCGTTCTGAAATATTGTACAGCCATATCCTTGCGCCTCTGCCCCTCTGCATCGAAGGTGACTTTTTGTTCATTATAAACCGCTATAGCTAGTTGATATTTCTTCATATTGTCCTCATAGGTAGCCTGCCTGTCCAGATATACTTCATACTTATGCTTCTCCATCTGATACAATTCCTCATTCTTCCTTTCTATTTTTCTCTTGCTGAATCGCTGCTCCATAGAGCTGGCCTTATATCTGTCCGTACGCCTTGGCTCTGCCACAGCTGTGGGCTGACGCGGCATGACGGGCTGGACAGGTATCGGCACTTCTCCTGCAGATGAAGCAGGTGCAGCGGGTCTGCTCAGATCAGTGAGAAGCATATCATGCAGCATAGATCTGTCGAGATCCATAGGCACCGTCTTGACATCCGGCAGAAACCGTCTGCCCTCGGCCACCTTCCAGTTCATGGTTTGATCTCCATGTCTGGCACCATAGAATAGCTGCATATCCTTTGCATTCGCATTGCGTGCAGGTATCGAGACACTGATGGGGCTGGCCGGATCCACACTCAGCTCCTGCCCCTGGCTACTGGCTGCGATATACACCATGCCACGAGTCTCGAGCATACGGCCATCGCTCACGGAGTTGAGGTCCTGTGTCAGGATATCAGCGGTATTGATCGCCTCTCTCACCGTCAGGGTTATCATACCTTGCGGCTTTTCGCCATTGGGCAGCAGCAGTGAACCGGCGGGTATAGTAATAAGTGTATTGTCTCGGCATTTGATCTCATTCGATATAGCAGGGTCGATCTGAAAGTGCTGGTCCGCGCCCTGAGACAGGCATTTGAACACATCACTCACATCACTGAAATAAGTAAACCGCAGCTCCAGGTCCACGCGCCTGTTTTCGGCTTTGGAGAGTTGATCGCCCTTGCGCCCGAGGCCTTGTGCCACACATTTGACGGCCTTGATGTTTTTTGAGATCAGATAGTCCTGCACAGCGTGTGCACGGCGTTCGGACAGCTGCTGATTGTATCCTGCACTGCCGTCTACATCAGTGCTGCCGAATATCGACACGGAGCATTCGCCCTGATCGTAGATAGACCGGACCATACTGTCGAGCTGCTGTCGAGCGGCAATGTTGAGTTCTGATCTGTCTACATCGAAATATACGGCACTGCGGACTACGAGCGAATCGGAGGCAAATGCAGCTGCGGTGAAACACAAAATGATGGTGGTGAGGATTATTCTTTTCATGCGGGTATAATGTGGTGATAATAGAAAAGTAACGCCGACGACTAAAAAAAAATTGTTACCACCATATGATGCCTCACACATATCCATTCCACAACCCGCATGGATATTTATTCAGATTGATCTGTGAAAAATATTAAAATGAAAATTTCGTTATTCAGGGATGGTCCGAACCAGGATCAATGACAGGAGTATGTCAATGTATAGACTGTCTGCGCCTGCCCCTGAGTGAGGTCAGTGAACTGGGCTACCTTGCCCTGCCCGTCGAAGATATAGGAATAAGAATCCATACTGATCGGACTACCATTAACTGCTACAGTGATCTGTTTGGTCAGATTGATATTGCTTTTGCCTTTCTGCCATGTAGTGGGCAGCAGTACCTGATAAGGTTTGTCAGTATAATAACTATACGTGGTAGTGACTGGTGCAGGCTGAGATTGATAGAGTTTTACGGAATAAGATAAGTTGCCGGAATTGTCCCAATAGAAGGTCTCTGTATAGCTGTCATTATGCCCCTGATGATGTACAGAGTCAGTATAAGTCTCCAGCTGAAGATAGCCGTTGGCATCGTAAGAATATTGATAACTGCCGTTTGAACTAGCAGATGAGATAACGTATCCATCAGAAGAAGTAACCGAAATACTATTGTGATCACCATCGCAGTCATGCCCGTTATAGTGATAGTGATTGGTGTCATTATTCATACCGTCTCCCATATATATAAGCCGGGTCAGACTATCGTACTGATAAATATTGAGATAAGAATGTATCTGCTGAGTATTAAGATTGGTCTGTACGATCTGAGTTTGTATGATCTCGCAGCCGTTTACAATATTCGGATTGGTCTGCAAACCGGAAATCGCATCCTTTTTGCAGGAAGACATTGTAACTGAAAACAAAAGGACTATAAAAAAGAATCTATATGAACTCATTCGAATATTTACTGACGGTACAGTGTGATATTTGCAAAATGCGAGCCAAAAAACTCCATATTTTATAAAAAATCTATACCGCTTTATGTTTTTACCCATAAAATCGGACTTTGAACCACTCAATCGCTCAAAAAAGTGACTTTCCCCTGATTTCCGAAGCATTTTCTATCTACAAGCATAGCATTGTAATGGGACATTGTAGTTTTTTTCATACAGAGCATTTCATTTTTTGCTCCATTAAGCAATGATGCATAGTTTATAGTCCATGATAAACATTGTCAACTAACAATATTTTCAACTCCTGTTTCCTTTTTGTTGATGTTATTCCTATTTTAACATTAGATATATGCTCATTGGTAAGGCATATTTAAAAGCTAGGTACAGTGAGGGATACAAAGACGACGATATTGCAGGGAGGAGATTTGATCAGATCAGGGAGTTTGGTGCTAGTATTGTCGCTGCTGCTCACTTCCTGCTGGCACCACAGCAAGATCAATAAGGAACATCATAAAGCCAATGTCAATTATGCCCGTCTTTTCAGCCGGCTGCAGGGCACATGGATATCATATGAATACATGCTCAATCTGAACAAGACCGCTTCGCCGTCCCGCTCTGCTTCATACATGGAGGGGATATTCAGTTTCACGATCGACTCTGACCGTCTCAATCAGGACACCCTGCACTGCACAGCCTGGGTAAACGGCCACAGCGAAAGAGATGTCTGGATCGCTTTTGATTCTCCTGACACTATGGGTATGTTTAGCATCGGTATCAACAAAAGTGAGAATGACCAGCACAACCCAAACAGCGACAATATCACCCGTATCAAGATCGATTCTCCTTACCTGATCATATACACCAGTACATACGACAGCGTACGATATGTATACTATGACAATCTCCCCAAAAGCGCTCCTGCAGAATACGCAGTACGGCACTATACGACAGCAGCACTATTCAGAGGTGAGTACCAAACTCGGGATTCGGCTATGATATTCGGGGCTAGCTATGTGTATTTCGACCCTAAGCATATCGGGCGCCTATATGGCTCGCCTGTCTTTGATTCTTTTGATATCAATGTCGATGTACTGACTCAAAATGATTCAATAGATTATATGGAATTATTTGACTCCAGAAAACAAACCGAGTCGCGTTCTTTTATCTATAAGATCAAAAAGAATGTATTGCGTATCTATCCGAATACAGATAGTATGCCATGCGTGTTGCATAAAACGGAGATCGAAGACACCCTCCCACGCCCCTGATGTCATTGTTGCTGTTTACTTTCGCCGGGATAGATCAGTGGCTCCAATGGCTGATTGAGCAGAATATCATAGTCCTTCTTAAAGTTATCAAACTCTCTGGCTACATGCCCGGTGAGGTCACCTGTGAGATTAAATCGCTTTAATGAGAGGACATTCATCCTATCTTTACGTTCCTGAGCAGAACCTTCATCACGATAGGAATAAACCACCTTTTCATCCTTGATGAAATAAGAATCTTCGGTCAAAAGGTCCTGCTCATCCTGAGTGAAGGTGCGGCGCTCGCGAAAGTAGACCAGCGTGCCATTATTAAAATAAAAATCCCGGTCCTCTTCATGCTTATCATCGAAGGTGATCTCTGATGTGAACCTCAGTAGGTGGGCCTCGTCGGTATAGGTAGCCGTCAGATATTTATGCTGTGAATTCAGCAGCCTGAATCTGGTCAGCAGGCCGCCATATATAGTGCTTGAATCTTTCTGTGCATGCTCCAGTTTTGCCTTTAGTTTTTCATAATCACCCGTGACACCCACGGCAAAATCGCCCATGATATTCGTTTTAAACTTTTCTCCTTTTGCCACTGTCGCATCTCCCTCAGTGAGTGCAGGTCCGGTGATCGTTTCCCGTACTTTTTGCAGCTGTGCGAGCTGCACCTGAAAGGCCTTGTCTGAAAGAACTCTGGCAGAATCCTCCTGTGTCAGTTTTACTTCACCATTATTTTTGTGGCTGCAGGCCCCCAGAGCGAGGGACACGATCAGGATCAAAATTCGGGTCAACTGTTTCATTTGAGCAAATACATTAATATCAAAAACTAAAAATCAATTTGAATTTTCACGAAATACTAAAATAGAATGTTTATCCGGCAAAAAAAAAGAGTTTGACACTATTAAATATTACACGCTGAGTTCTGTATCGACTTAGATCAAATAATGTATGTTTGCAGCATTGATCTCAGCGCTAATGCTCCAACAAACATTTTTATACAGGGTTTATGAAAAGGATAAAACCCTTTTCTCACTCTTCGTCCTGTTCATACTGGGGCAGCTCTTTTTTACATACAAACATGTGGAGAATACGCCCTTCTTTCATTTCGGCATGTATTCTGCCATCCACCATCCGCATGATCGGTATACCGTTTACAATATCACGGTGGATCAAAACAAGGTCAGGAGCCTTGATTTTGCGGATAGTCAGAGAGAACTCGTGTACAACACCATCTCAGCCTATGACGGACTCAAACAGATGCACTTCAAAGACTCCCTGGACAAGGTGATTTCAAAACGATTTTCGGGCTCGATGGCAGCAGGTGCACGAGTGGCACTGCTCAATACGGCAGAGATGGATACCCCCTATCAGAAGTGGCTCTTTCAATATGTAGCTGATATGAGAATGGTCAAAACACCTGTGATAGAGGTCAGCAAACAGCATATCTCCTATCAGCCCGACGGATCAGTGATGGCTATCGACACTCCTCAAACCCTTTTCAAACTGAGATATGAGTGAGCCTCTGACACAATCGCAGATCGACCTACGGGCCAGATACTTCTATCTGTCCTGTGTATTGATATTTGCCATCAGGTTTGTAGCGAGCACACTGTTCTCGCAGATGTCGCAGCCAGTGCTCATCGGTCCGGGTATTGACAATACCTACTGGCTCTTTCACTGGCTGGGCATACCGCATCTGGTCACACACTCGGTCATCTGGTCTGCGGTGCTTGATATTCTCATTTTCCTCATACCTCTTATAGCATCTGTCATTCCCGGCAGGCGTATATATGCTTTTCTTTTTACCGTATTGGTGCTGGTCTATCAGATCACTTATTCTACATATGCCATACACCACTTCCATAGTCTGATCGGCGTATTGGTCTTGAGTATCCCATTCTGGTTTGGTGCAGAGAGATTCACCATACTCTGGAGTGCAGCCCGCTATTATTTTTTCTTCATTTTTTCTTCTGCCGCTCTCTGGAAACTCTCTACCGGTTCGCTCTGGTCGGCAGATCAGATGTCTACTATCCTCAAGGCTCAGCACGCGCAGTACAGCTTTGACTATCCGACATCCTTTCTCACTCATTTCCATTCTTACCTCATAGCACATACAGGAATGGCAAGGCTCTTTCTGTGGTCGGGTTTTGCCCTGCAGCTGAGTTTCTTCGGTGGTTTCTTCACCCGCAGGTTTGACAGGATATATCTCATTCTGTTCATAGCATTCTTTGCGGTGAACTATCTGCTCATGCACATCGTATCGCTTGAGTTGTTTATTTTCTGTCTGGTACTGCTCGACTGGGATAAGATCGAACAGAAAAACATCAGATCTGCTCTTGCTTCGCAAAACGCCTAAAGGGTTTGGGTGGGACGTTTTTTTTCTATCTTGCAGCCTAAATTTCAAAAGTATATGATATACGATCTGATAGTGATAGGTAGTGGACCGGGAGGTTATGTAGCAGCCATCAGAGCTGCACAGCTGGGCATGAAAGTAGCCGTAGTGGAACGCGAAAATCTGGGCGGTATATGCCTCAACTGGGGCTGCATTCCGACCAAAGCCCTGCTCAAAAGTGCACAGGTATTTGAATATATAAACCATGCTGCCGACTATGGTATCACAGTAGCTAATGCCAAGCATGATTTCGGCGCGATAGTCAAGCGCAGCCGCGGTGTGGCAGAGGGCATGAGCAAAGGCATCCAATTTCTATTCAAGAAAAACAAGATAGAGGCGATCATGGGTACTGGTGTACTCAAAAAAGGCGGCAAAGTAGAAGTGACCGATGCCGCCGGCAAAAAGACCGAACACTCTGCCAAACATATCATACTCGCTACAGGTGGCAGGTCTCGTGAACTGCCCGGCATCAAACAGGATGGCAAAAGGATAATAGGCTACCGAGAGGCTATGTCGCTCCCTACCCAACCCGAGACCCTCGTGGTGATGGGCTCGGGCGCTATAGGCATGGAGTTCGCGTACTTCTATTCGGCACTGGGCACCAAGGTGACGGTGGTGGAATATCTCGACCGCATACTTCCTCGCGAAGATGCCGAGGTCTCTAAAGAAATGGAGCGCATCATGAAGAAAAAAGGTATCTCGTTCATGGTAGGTACATCAGTAGAGAGTGTCGATACATCTGGCAAGAAAAACATCGTAAGCACCAAAGACAAAGCAGGCGCAATAACTAAAATAGAATGCGATGTGGTGCTCTCTGCCGTCGGTATCAGTACCAATCTCGAAGGCCTGGGCCTCGAAGCCGCCGGTGTCAAGACCGACAAGGGTCTAGTGCTGGTAGATGACTACTACGCTACGAATGTGCCGGGCGTATATGCCATAGGCGACATCGTGAAAGGCCCTGCACTGGCTCACGTGGCGAGCGCGGAAGGGATAACCTGTGTGGAGAAGATAGCCGGTCAGCACGTTCAGCCTATAGACTACGGCAACATTCCCGGATGTACCTACTGCTGGCCAGAGGTAGCATCTGTAGGAATGACCGAAGAGGAGGCTAAAGCCAAAGGATATCAGATCAAAGTGGGTAAGTTTCCGTTCTCTGCATCAGGCAAAGCAGCTGCATCAGGTGCAAAAGACGGTTTCGTCAAGGTGATCTTCGATGCCAAATACGGTGAGTGGCTCGGTGCCCACATGATCGGTGCCAATGTCACAGAGATGATAGCGGAAGTAGTGGTAGCAAGGAGACTGGAGACCACAGGCCATGAGATAATCAAATCGATACACCCGCACCCGACCATGAGCGAAGCCATCATGGAGGCTACTGCCGCCGCATTCGGCGAGGTGATACACTTATAAAAGAAAGGATGGTAGCGGGGGGGGAGCTCGAATCCCCGACCTCAGCATTATGAGTGCTGCGCTCTAACCAGCTGAGCTACCCCGCCAAAGGGAGTGCAAATATAATTTTTTGCTCCAAAAATCCCAATGCCATCTGCAAAATCTATTTATTCTTCATCGCCGACCCATCGGTTTTTAACATTACCAGTGACATACAATCGATAAACTGAATAGTTCATTTGATTCCTTCATTTCAGTCAAATAAATAGTCTTATTTTGTTATACATCATTAATAACTTCTTTAAGACCGTATTTAATGAATCCCGAAATCACACTTGCCACCCTGGCTGCCAATCGGTTCGAACTGATGCAAAACAGCAGCAAGGCCCTAAATGAGCTACGCAGGCTGCATTCGGAGCTCGATCAGATATCAGATGAGGCCTGTATCCTCAGCCTCGGTCTGAATGACAGTATCGCAGACATGCTCTATCATGCTGACTATGCCAGGGCCATCGAGCGCTCATTGCACTTTATCGAAAGATTTCCCCATTCACATCATCCATATTTCATAGCTCGCCATCTGGGCATGGTAGGCCGCTGTCAGGCCCTGTCTGGTATGCATGAAGCTGCACTCAGAAACCTCGAACAGGCCCTGAAGATCGGCTATGAACTGCCGGAGTCAAACGAGAATATCCTGCTCAAAGCTGATATACTTCACGACCTCGCTATGAATAATGACATAGCTCAGGGAGACCCGAAAAAATCCATACTGTATCTCGGCAAAGCCCTGACGATATTATATGATACCACATTTGAAAACCGG
>CAIXBT010000349.1 GCA_903917755.1 uncultured Bacteroidota bacterium | reverse complement strand
TCACTTATCTTTGAACATGAAAACGCCAGATGAAATACATAAAAAATCCCGACTACTTATTGCAGTCGGGACTTGATAAAAGCTATTTTTAAATCCGTCAACCTATTTTAGGACGATACATAGTATCGTATTATTCTGCAGCAGCAGCTTCGTCAGCAGCTGGTTTGTCAGTTTTCTTTTTAGTTGCTCTTCTGGTCTTCTTCTTAGGCTCAGCAGATTTAGCAGTGTTCTTGTTTTGAGTATAGATCTCGTTGAAATCTACCAGCTCGATCATTGCCATTTCAGCAGCATCACCTGCACGGAAACCAGTCTTGATCACGCGAGTGTATCCACCCGGTCTTTCGCCTACTTTGCCGGATATTACTCCGAAAAGTTCTTTCACAGCTTCTTTATCATTCAGTGAACTGAATGCCTGTCTGCGGCTATGCGTAGAGTCAGTTTTGCTCTTTGTGATAAGCGGTTCTACAAATCCACGGAGCGCCTTAGCCTTAGCCAGCGTCGTGAATATCCTCTTATGAGTAAATAATGCAGCTGCCAGATTGCGCATGAGTGCATGTCTGTGGCTGGTAGTGCGTCCGAGGTTGTTTACTTTATCTCCGTGTCTCATTGTCTTTAGCTTTTACTTATCTATATTCTTTTGTCTAATTGTCTTTCCTTTTGTCAGACGCAAAATCTTGCGTCTCTACAATCACTCGTCCAGTTTGTATTTGCTCAGCTCCATACCGAAGTGCAGACCTTTTTCGTGAAGCAAGGCTTCGATCTCTACCAGTGACTTCTTACCGAAGTTTCTGAATTTAAGCAGATCGTTAGTATTGAAAGATACGAGTTCTTCGAGAGAGTTGATCTTAGCAGCTTTCAGGCAGTTGAATGCACGAACTGAAAGATCGAGATCTTCGAGAGGTGTCTTAAGCAGTTTTCTCATGTGGAGGATGTGCTCATCTACCATTTCGTTCTCTACTGTAGCAGGTGCGTCGAAAGTGATATGCTCGTCAGTGATCAGCATCAGGTGCTGGATCAGGATACGAGATGCTTCTTTCACAGCTTCTTCAGGATGTATAGTACCATCTGTAGTCACGTCCAGTACGAGTTTTTCGAAATCGACACGCTGATCGACACGGAAATTCTCAACTGCGTAACGTACATTCTTGATAGGCGTAAATATCGAATCGATAGCTATGAAACCCGGTTGAGGTTCTTTGCCATTGTCATCTGCAGGTACATAACCACGTCCTTTAGATATAGTCAGTTCCATTTCTACATGTACTGTAGAGTTCATGTTGCAGATCACCAGATCCGGGTTCATGACCTGATATACGTTTGTATGTTTCTCGATCTGCTCAGCTTTAAACTGCTCGAGACCTTTGAGAGAAATATATATTTTGTCGTTGTTATTGTCGTCGTCCATTACCTTCTTCAAGCGAACTTGTTTCAGATTGAGAACGATCTCTGTTACGTCTTCAATAACACCTTTGATAGTCGAAAACTCATGGTCAACGCCGGAAATTTTGATACCGCTGATAGCATATCCTTCCAGACTAGACAACAGTACTCTGCGCAACGCGTTTCCGATAGTGACTCCGAATCCTGGCTCTAAAGGCTTGAATTCAAATGTACCTTCAAAATCTGTTGACTTTTGTAATGTTATTTTATCCGGTTTTTGGAAGCTTAATATTGCCATATATGTTTATTTGTTTTTTTCTGAAATTAAGACCTAAATACTACTCCCGCTGATTTCGAAGATTGACGCAGAATAAAATTCAGCATTAATCTTTTATGCAGCGATTATTTAGAGTACAACTCGACGATCAGCTGTTCGTTGATGTTCTCAGGTATCTGATCGCGCTCAGGAAAATCAACGAAAGTACCTTCTACACCTTTCTCGTCGATCACCAGCCAGTTGAATTTCTTACCCTTGCCTGATATAGACGATTGAACTACGTCAAGATTTTTAGACCTTTCACGGATAGCTACTTTATCTCCCGGACGCAGTGTATATGAAGGTATGTTTACTACACTTCCATTTACAGTTACGTGCTTGTGAGTGACCAGTTGACGACCCTGATTCCTTGACTTGGCAAAACCAAGACGGAAAATAGTATTGTCCAATCTCGCTTCGAGGAGTTTCAGGAGGTTTTCACCTGTTACACCTTTTTTGCGGGATGCCTTTTCAAAAAGATTGCGGAACTGTCTTTCGAGCAGACCGTATGTATATTTAGCCTTTTGCTTTTCAGCCAGCTGGATCGCATACTCAGACGGGGTCTTACGTTTCTTAGACAGACCGTGCTGACCTGGAGCATAGCCTCTTTTGTCGAAGTATTTGTCAGTACCGAATATCGCCTCACCAAATTTACGTGCGATCCTTGTTTTTGGGCCTGTATATCTTGCCATATTTTATTTGAGTTCTTCTTTTTCTTAATTGGTTTTCTTTTCTCAGACGCAATATTCTGCGTCTCTACAACATACTATACCCTTCTCTTTTTAGGAGCACGGCAACCGTTGTGAGGAATAGGAGTAGTATCATTTATTAAGGTCACTTCGATACCTGATGTATGGATAGCACGGATAGCAGATTCTCTGCCGGCACCGGGACCGTGAACGAATACTTCTACTTTTCTCAGTCCTGCTTCGTGAGCTACTTTAGCTGCTTCGCTTGATGCGAGTTGAGCTGCATAAGGAGTGTTCTTTTTAGAACCTCTGAAACCAACCTTACCTGCACTAGACCATGAGATAGCCTGGCCGTTCATATTAGTGAACGTGATAATGATGTTATTGAAGGTAGCGCTGATGAATACTTTTCCTTCGCTGTCTACCTTTACTACCCTCTTCTTAGCTTTCGCTTTTGCGGTAGGTTGCTGTTGTTGCTGTTTTGCCATTTTAATTGAGATTTTCGACCCTGCCCGTCAGAGCAGAGCAATTTATTATTGGGATTACTTAGTTACCATTTTCTTGTTAGCCACTGTCTTACGTTTACCCTTACGAGTACGTGCGTTAGTGATCGTACGCTGTCCACGTACAGGGAGTCCCTTACGGTGACGGATGCCACGGTAGCAGCCGATATCCTGCAGACGCTTGATATTTTGCTGTACCTCGCCTCTCAGTTCGCCTTCGAGTTTGAGGTTATTGCTTATAAAGTTGAGGATACCGTTGATGTTCTCATCATTCCAGTCCTTCACTTTCGTGTTGATATCGATACCGTTTGAGGTAAGTATCCTTTTAGCAGTAGTCCTGCCGATACCATATATGTATGTCAGGCCTATTTCGCCTCTTTTGTTCTTTGGTAAGTCAACACCAGATATACGTGCCATGCTTTAGTGCGTGTTTAGTTTTTTATTAATTATCCTTGTCTTTGTTTGAACTTAGGGTTCTTTTTGTTGATCACATACAATACCCCCTTGCGGCGAACTATTTTGCAGTCCACGCTTCTTTTTTTGATAGATGCCCTTACTCTCATCGTTATTAATTTTGTACCGTGTTATTTGTATCTAAAAGTTATTCTTCCTTTGTTCAGATCATAGGGGCTCATTTCCACTTGCACCCTGTCTCCGGGTAATATCTTGATATAGTTCATTCTCATCTTTCCGGAAATATGGCAAACAAGCTCGTGGCCGTTTTCCAATTTAACGCGGAACATGGCGTTACTCAACGCTTCAGTGATGGTTCCATCTTGTACAATGAGGTCTTGTTTTGCCATTCAGATACTACCCCTTTTATTAAAGGACTGCAAATATATAACTTATCCACAAGCCACCAAAGTTTTATGTACAATAAATTTGGTTTGAGGCCTACAAATTGCTCCAAAACTGCCTTTGCAGAGCACTATAACCTGCATTTTTTGACCGATCATATGTTTTAATTGTTGATTAACAGTTGTTTGCATAAAATATTCAGCAATTAAAAAATATTGAAAAGCTTAATCAAAATAATATCCGGTACTGAGGCAGGGGGAATATGCCCTGCTGATACTGGGTGACCAGGCTATTGGTCCGGATATCATAGGTCTTGATGAACACATTTTTCTGGTTGGTCGCGTTCTGACAGTCAATAGAGAACTCATGAGTCATCTTGCGCAGGCTGATCCGGTAGCTAAGTTTGATATCCAGCCTGTAATAGACGGGGTATTGCAATGTAAATGCCTGATTATTGAGCAGTACCTCCTGACCCTGCAGTGCGCTTTGCGTCACATCTATGGGGGTGTAGTATCTCCCGCCTGCTACGGTCACTTTGGCATCCAAGGCTATGGTATTGCGCTTCACTTTGTTCTTTTTGCCTCCGAACTTATACTCATATCCGCCCAAAGCATTTGCGACATAGTGACCATTGAAGGCCGTATTGCGCCAGATATTGTCGCTACCCTTATATTGGGACTGAAAGAGTGAACCTGTGACCAGAAAATAATACCCCTTAGTAAAAAACTTCTCCAGGGTGAGCTCGAGGCCATAGTTTCTGCCCACACCTTTATTGACCAGGTAGGCATTGCCGGGTGTCGAAAAATCAGCACCGGCATTGAGCATACTGAATGAACTGCTGAAAGGGTCCACGGGCACATTGTCCAAATACTGAAAATAGGCTTCGGCCTTCAGGCGAAAGCTTCCCTTAAATGTCACATCATATCCGAGTACCACATGGTTGCTCCGGGTGAAACCCATGTGCAGGTTGGTTGGCTTGCCATTACTATTCCGGCTGGTATCAAAATTGAAATAGGTAGGCAGGGGCTGCAATTCATCATGAAGACCATAGCCCAAACTGAGAAACTGCGTAGGGGTGATCTGAAAGCGGGCACCGATACGCGGCTCTATGGCCCAGCTATTGCTGAGTGTATAATATTGTGCATGCACCCCGCTATTGAGTACGAGTCTGTCGCCGAATTTGTGCTGCCAAACCACATATCCTTCCAGCAGGTCACTATATCCGGTACCACCTATACGCGGGCGGAAGGCATTGGCCAGTGAGATGCTGTCGCTAAACTTGACATCATATATATTGCTGATGATCCCTGCCATGATCGTGTTCTTGGCATCCAGTTTATTGCTGTACAGCAGATGGACGGTGTATTTGTTTTGCCGCAGATACACTTTTTCATATTCCACCACATCGCTGCGATTGATAATGCCGATCGTGTCTATGTCCGCCCTTTGGGTCTGATGCGAGACACCTATCGTGGTGCGAAAGAATGATTTAGGCGTAATGAAATAGTTATGCGAGAAGCCCAGTATGCCTGTCTGTACTTTGTTGAAAATATTCTGGTTTTCATTGCCATACAGATTGGATCCACCTGTCTGCGCCTGCGACCCGAGCAGCGATATACTGCTCAACCCTCCGAGACCGAAGAGCCTGAATGTCCCCGCCTTTTTGGTCGGTACATCGATCTTGAACGAAAGGTCCTGATATTCCGGCACTGCACCACCGGCCAGAAATGTGGTAGCTCCCATCAGTTTAAACAATCCCAGTGTAGAATAGCGATAGTTGATGAGAAAGGTCGCATTGCTTTTGTTTTTTGCGAATGGCCCTTCTGCACCCACCTCAATACCATTGAAACCCAGCTGTGCCAGAAATTCATATTTGTCCTTATTGCCGTTTCTCATCTTCAGGTCAAACACCCCTGAGAGCGCATCTCCATATTCCGCAGGCCATGCTGCTGTGAAAAAATCACTGCGCGCCAGTGTATTGTTATTGAGCATACTGACAGGCCCACCGGAACTGCCGAAACTAGCAAAATGGTTTGGGCTGGGTATGTCCAGACCATCGAGACGCCAGAGCAGTCCGGTAGGTGAGTTGCCGCGTATAATTATGTCATTTCGTGCATCGTTGGCACCGCTCACCCCGGCGAAGTTCGATGCCATACGGGCCGGGTCATTTCTGCTGCCGCTAAATCGGCTGGTCTCCTCTACATCAAAGGCCCTCGCACTGACAGTAGCGAATTCATTCTTCGGGCCGCCTTTTGCGACCTTATTGTCTGTGACAGTTATCTCTTTTATTTCGTTGACCTTTTCTTCCAGTTCGATATTGAGTTGCACTTCTTTGCCTGCTATGACGAGGATATCATTGGCGAAAGCATCTTTGTAGCCCATATATGATATGCGGATCGAGACCCGACCCAGCGGAACGCCTACCAGCGTGAAATAGCCATTCTCGTCAGTCTTGGCGCCGATCATAGGATCAGAATTGATGATCATGACATTCGAACCAATGATGGGGTATTTTGAATCCTTATCTACCACCTGCCCGCGAATATTCTTTACATCCTGAGCCTGCGACACAGTGACACAAAGAAGGAATATGATAAAAAGTACTTGAGAACGGACTCTGTTCATAAGGATATCAGATTGCGATTATTGAGCCAAATATAATCCATCAATTCATATATAAAATGGATTTTTAGCTGAAAAAGCAGAGATACAATAAATAAGAAAACCCCGCCGAAAGGCAGGGTCTATATAATCTCTTCTGACGAGACACTAAAACCCTAGTGCCCGCAGCTGTGAACCGATATTAGCGGTTGATTAGTTTGCTGATTTATCTACCAGAACCTTGCCTCTGTAGATCAG
This sequence comes from uncultured Bacteroidota bacterium, assembly GCA_903917755.1. Classification (GTDB taxonomy): domain Bacteria; phylum Bacteroidota; class Bacteroidia; order Chitinophagales; family LD1; genus UBA1941. The sequence continues at coordinate 4,202 of CAIXBT010000349.1, read as the reverse complement.
TTTGTCTTCCTGCCAGTGAGCACGGTGACGGAGGTGGCTGTCGCCGCTCAGTGCATCGACGCTGGTAGTAGGGGCCTCACTTTTGTAGTGGGTCCTTCTTTTATCTCTTCTTTGCTTTGAGATCCTATGTTTGGGATGTGGCATGACGTGTTATTTATTATTTTATTAATTGTTGTCGAATTTCAGTTTGTTCAGATCGGACCATCTCGGGTCTACCTCATCGGTTTCTTTCGGTTCATCAGTCTTTTTCAGGCGCTTGATCACTTCCTGATTGCATCTCGGATCAGTGCCCGGTTCTTTGCATCCTACCAGATGCATAGGCAGACAAAGAATGATGTACTCATAGATCAGATGCGATATGTCTATAAAAGGCGCATCGCGCGAGATATAGATGATCTCATCGTCATCATTGTTCCCTTTGGCGAGCTCTTCAGAAAACTTGACCAGACACTGGAAGTCTCCGAAAATCTCTTTGTCAAAGGGCTCAAGACAGGTATCGCATGCTACATTGACAGTACCGTCTATAAAAAAATCCAAAATAAAGAGCGTCTCCTTTTTTTCGAACTCTACTTTCACATTGACCTTGCACTCACCGATGAGAGACTCCTCAAAGTGTTTGAAAAACTGGCTGTCAATCTGATATTCAAATCGATGTGCCCCGATCTTCAAACCCACATATGGAATCTGGAATTCTTTCAGATTTTTCACCTTCAATCCATTTAAGTCCCGCAATTCCGTTGAGGGCATTTCCAAAAAAGGATTGCAAAGATACACAGATTGTGGAAAATAACAAGAGAAAAAGACAAATTAGCCTAAAGAAGACCCATTAAAACCGGGATATTTACCCTCAGGTCCCCTATTCCTATTGATTCCGGGCAAAAAGGCCCTCAATTTCTATATTCGCTATCATGAAACACCTTTTGGCGATCTTTGCCCTCATCTTCAGTTTTAGCATATCAGCCCAGCAGATCCTGGACTGCGGCCACTCTCACAATGATTATACCCACCAGCATCCGCTATTTGATGCCCTGAGCTATGGCTACAAATCTATCGAGATCGATGTCTGGCTGCACAATGGCCGCCTGATAGTCGATCACGACGGCATAGGTCTCGACTCAAAAAAAGACATCGAAGAGCTCTATCTGCTGCCGATCATAGAGCGTGTCAAAGCACATCGTGGTAGGGTATATGACGGAGATACGACACCGACTATCTTTATGGTGGAGTTTAAAAATGATGCAGAGGCCTGCTATGCCGTGCTCAAAACCTTAATAGAAAAACACAAGGGCCTCTTCTGCGACCGGATGGGCAGAGGTGGCCCGATCAAACTGCTGATCACCGGCCACAGGCCCTGGCAGACCCTGCGCAAAGGCAACGAAGAGTATGTGACTGCCGATGGTGACATCAGTCAAGCTGCAGAAAATACCCCAAACTATATCCTGGAACGGGTCAGCGACACATATGGCAGCCATTTCTCATGGAAGGGCAAAGGAGCGATGCCAAAAGCTCAAAAAGAAAAACTCAAAGCACTGGTCAAGGTGGCACATGATCATGGCCGCCAGATACGTTTCTATGCCCTGCCACAGAATGAGAACGTGTGGCGCGAACTGCTCGATGCCGGGGTCGACTGGATCAATGTCGATAAGCTGGAGAAATTTGCAGCCTTTTATAAAAGCTATGTGTTAGTCCATGGCAGTTCCGGCGGTTGCCACTGCCTCAGGATGTAAATATCCATCTAAACTCAGTTTAGTATGAATCATTTATTTTTTTATTTTCATTCTGCTTATCAATAAATAAAACCACTATGAAAATTTCCTCATCTGTTATTGTACTTTGCTTCTCTTTTATTGTCAATAGCCATGCTCAGCAGACTGCCGCCCGTTCAGTAGTATTCAGACATCTCACTTCAAACGTGACTATTGAAGGTCCCTATGCAAGTAATATATCTCAGATCAGAGCATACAGCGATACCACAGCTGACAGAAATAGCTATTTAAAAACGAGGAATTATAAAGAGGCAAAGTTCGATCGCACCATTGGTATAGTGATGCTGACAGGCGGATGTGTGAGCCTTCCTGCAGGTGTCACCTTGCTAGCTATCGGTATCTACGGCATGTCGAATGATAATGGAGGCTGGAATTCCGGGAATGTCCCGGCTATACCTCACATCGTGGAGACATTGTTTGGAGCATTGCTGACCTTTGCCGGTACCGATTGTACCATTCAGGGGGCTATAAAGCTGGCAAAGGCAAATAAAAGAATCAAAAAGCTCAAAGCAGCCAGCATGTAGTTTATCATTTCTAAGTAGCTGCTTATAACTAAAAAACCCTCTCTGCATATCACAAAGAGGGTTTTTTATATTATGAGTATTTTTTATTTTACGGTAAAGCAGAATACTGCGCTCATAGAACCTGCAGCTCCACCAGAGTTAGGAACGAAAGCGTATTGACCAGCCTCTAGTTTCTCGTCTACCTTTACTTTGTAAACACCATCAGAAACTTTTTCATAAGTAAGCTTTTCATGGAATCTTTTTACGGATTTTCCGGTAGCACCATAACCTGCAAATGCACTTGTTTTAGCCACTTCCACTTCTCTTACTTTTTTGTGCTCAAGGCATTTAGCCAGATAGAAGATAGTTTCAGGATCTGCATCAGCATCCACTTTCAGAATAAATTCAGGTCTAGCAGGAGCTGTAACAGGAGAAGCTGCTCCATCTATTGTCAGCATCTGAGATGTACCACCGTATCCCATTCCGTTTACTTTAGCTTTGATCTCAGAATTTTGTTTTTCCAGTTTCACCAGTTTACCATCCTGAAATAGCATAGGTTGGTTTTTGAAATCAGGTACCGGAACTTGTGCGCTTGCTGCATAAGCAAAGAACATTGCCATAGCTGCTACGATTACATTTTTCATTTGTTAATGTTTTTAAGTGATTAATGATTGTTCGACATATATAAAATCTTTATAGAAAGAACAATGTTTCAGCTAAATAAAAAACTATCATGTCTATAACACTTCTACCTGATTTCTCAGAATATCGTCCAATGTCTCACGCTGCCGTATCAGGTAATCTTTACCTTGGTATATAAAGACCTCTGCGGGACGGAACCTTGAGTTATAATTGCTCGCCATGGTAAATCCATAGGCCCCTGCATTGCGGAAAGCTATGATGTCGCCTTCTTTCACCTCTGCTATCTTGCGGTCCCAGCCGAAAGTATCGGTCTCGCAGATATAGCCCACCACGGTGTAGATACGCGGCTTGCCTGTGGGATTTGATATGTTTGTGATATGGTGATAGGAGTTGTAGAACATAGGCCTAATAAGATGATTGAGACCAGAGTCCAGACCTACAAATACAGTGGCTGTAGTTTGTTTCAATACATTCACTTTGGCGAGGAAGGTGCCTGATTCGCTGACGAGAAATTTGCCCGGCTCAAACCAGAGGTCCACTTTTTTGCCATAGTTTTTCTGAAATTCTATGAACCTGTCTGAGAGTTTATCACCCAGTTCTACTACGTCAGTGAAATAGTCATCCGGCTTGTATGGCACCTTGAATCCACTGCCGAAATCAAGAAAATCAAGATCAGGAAAAAGCTCCGTCTGCTCCAGCAGGATCTCCGCTCCACGGAGAAACACATCCACATCGAGAATGTCGCTGCCGGTATGCATATGCAGACCATTGACACGCAGACCTGTGCTTTTGACTATGCGCTCCACATGGCGCATCTGATATATGGATATGCCAAATTTGGAATCAATATGACCGGTAGAGATATTGATATTGCCGCCTGCCATCAGGTGCGGATTGATACGGATACAGACAGGCACAGTCGAACCGTATTTAGTACCGAACTGCTCCAGGATAGATGTGTTATCTATGTTGATCTGTACGCCTTCTTTCACTGCCAGTTCGATCTCCTCCATAGAGACACAGTTTGGTGTGTACATGATCTCCTCGGGCTTATAGCCCGCCTTTAGGCCCACCCATACCTCCTGTATGGATACGCAATCCAGACCTGCGCCCAAGCCCTTGAAAAATTTCAGAACATTGATATTATTGAGTGCCTTGCAGGCAAACTTGATCCTGGGTTCGAAGCCCTTGAAACTGCTTTTGAGGAGCTTGTACTGGCGCTCCATCACGGCTGTATCGTAGACATAAAGCGGAGTGCCATATTTCTGGCAGAGCGAGAGGGCATCTATAC
>CAIXBT010000348.1 GCA_903917755.1 uncultured Bacteroidota bacterium | reverse complement strand
GCCTTGGTATTATTGCCTTTCTGATGGCCGATGAACATGACCGTCTCGCCATTCAGTTCTCCGAAACCGCCCACTATGGCTTTGTCATCTTTAAATGACCTGTCACCAAAAAGTTCTATGAATTTAGTAGTGATCTGATCAATATAGAACAATGTATATGGTCTGTCAGGATGGCGTGATACCTGAATACGCTGCCAGGTGGTAAGCTTTGAATATATATCGATCTGTGTCTCACGCAGTTTAGCTTGCAGTTCGGTTACTGTAGTTTTGGGCTTGGTCAGATGTATACCATGCTGCAGATGTTCTATCTGTTTATGTAGCTCCTCTATGGGTTGTTCGAAATCCAGAAAATTCATAATCACAATAATGAACGTCAAAAATAACTATTTGATGCAAAACGACAGCTAAGACTGTGATTATATCACATGTTTTATGTATTTACTCTATTTGATATGCAAAAGTCGCTAACTAGAAAGCGTCTACATGAAACTTTTGTCAAACAAATTATTAGCGTCACAGATCAACCAAATGCCGAAACAATCAAACTCTTTACCGATTGTTTTGGATTTTATATGAATTAACTTCAACTTAGCATTAGGAAAAGATGGTGCAACAGATAATGTGAATGAAATTGAAAATCTGAGCCGCGAGTATATTGAATGCATATCAAAATCTCTTTCATAATTTGTATTTTAGGTGGATTAATGGTGGGATCGGAAGGTTCCACCATTTTATTTTAATATTGTATCAGGCCAAACACCTAAAGAAATAGTTAAATGAACATAAGAATAGCCCTCTTTGCTTTACTAATAGGCTCTACTACCTTCAGCCATGCTCAAAAATTCATTTTAAGTTCGGTGTGGCGAGACTCTGTGATCGTGATAGATGGCGATGCAGCAGACTGGGATCAACCTTTTCCTTATTTCGACAGCAAAAGCAAACTACAATATAGTGTAGTAAATGATGCTAAATATATTTATGTGTCGATCAAAACCAATGATAGCAAGGCTCAGATGAAGATCATGAGGGCAGGCATGGACGTGTGGTTTGATGTGACGGGCAAGAAAAAAGAGGTTGCCACCGTTCACTTTCCGCTCAGGAATGAGTCAAAGTTGGATATCAATCCAGATCCAAATGAGATGGATCAACAGGTGGTCGAGAAACCTGACATCAGAAAGATGAAACTAGACTGGTCAGGATCAAACAAAGACATTCACACACAGGGTTTTAAAAATATTCCCGCTGCCCTCACACAAGCTGATACTGCCAAATATGATATTCGAGTGGCTATCAATTGGGATAGAAATGACGCTATGACCTATGAGCTTAGAGTGCCATTAGCTGCTTTTTATAAAGAAGTACTGACCGCACCTGACACTCTCAAGCCTATCACCATAGGTATCAAGGCCTATGCAATGGATCTGCCCATGATACCCAGCAATCCCGGTGCGGACGTCTCAGGTCCTGCCAGTGCAGGCAGTATGAGCAATACCGGGATGAATAACGGAATGCCCAATACAATGAATAATACTACACGTCCTCAGACGGCCACTCCTCAACCTTCTATGGCCATCCCGAAATCTGTGGCGGACATGGGCCTGCCTCTGATAGTGAACATGAAAATAAAATTGGCATATAGGTAAGAACCTGCGAATTCATGAATTCCTTTTAGGTCGACTTTGACCAATTTTTAATACATTTTTAATTTTTGGAATTAATCTCAGACATATAATGATTGTCTTATCTGTAATTGATTTCAAAAGCAAGTAGGATTTTAAGTCATCCAAAGGCGGGTTTTATGTTAAAAATCGGGGGTAAACTCATTTTCACCGACAAACAAGTGATACCCAGCCTTAGCCAGTCAATTTTGTCCTGGCAGAGCCATGTTTTCGCCTCTTTTATGGCATATATTTTGATAATACTGCTTGATTCAGTTAATATTACCCACAAATCCCAAATACAATGAAAAACAAATACCTACGAACCCTTGCATTGGCCTTATCGATCATATTCTCTCAGTTTCTCTCTGCACAGCCATGCAATAGTTCTACCACTTACCAGCAGGCTACCACATGTCAGGGGCAGCCCTACAGTTTCTATGGTATGAATTTGTATACAGCCAATACCTATAATGACACAATAGTCCTGCCCGGGGGATGTGATAGTATCATATCACTCCAACTGTTTGTGATACCAATTGTTTACAATAATCTTTATGACACCATGTGTCAGGGTGGTTCTTATATCTTCTACGGCCAGACACTCACTGCTCCCGGTCAGTATGGAGACACCTTATTCTACGGAACTAATTTTTGCGATAGTGTGATACTGCTTCACCTCGCCGTCCGTCAGTCGCAGAATGATACATTCAGGATCACTACTACATACTGCATGACCGGCGGTGGTGGTGGCGGCCCTAGGGGTTATAATTTCTATGGTCAGAACCTCACCACTTCAGGTATCTATGTACACACGGCTGCTTTACCAAGCGGAAGCAGCTGTGCTGATAGTGTAGTGATACTCAATCTGACAGTCGGAAACGCAGGTGGCGGCGGACGCCCGGCTAACGTATCAGCCTGCGGGGCATCTTATACTTTCTACGGTCAAACATTGACTGCAAATGGAACTTACAGCGATACTCTTATCTCTTCCAGTGGTTGCGATAGCATTATTACTATCAGATTGACATTGAATAGTCAATACTATCAGCCAGCACCTATCAATGGTACTTTGTGCCCGGGCGGTTCATATGTATGGAGAGGCATTACCTATACACAACCGTCTCCGGGAGGTGGATTCGGCGGCGGCGGATACAAAGACACAGTGATCGCTGCGGGAGGTTGTGATACCATATTCACGCTTATTCTCAGACAGGGGTTTGCTGCGCCGACCATCAATATCAGAGATTCATTCTGTGCCGGAGCATCATATTCTTATAGAACATCTACTTATACCACTTCAGGTATTGATACTGTCTACCTGCCTTCTACTGCAGGATGCGATACTACCGTGATCTTAAATCTGAGCTACAAGTCAGCTCCTACATTTGTACTGGTCGATTCATTCTGCCAGGGTTCTACATATTCATACAGAGGACATAGTTTTACAACTTCTGGATCACATTTCTTTACTGAGCCTGCTACATCGGGTTGTGATTCTATCATTCAGGTGAATCTGAGTTATAAGTCAGCTCCGACCATCAACATCGTTGATTCGTTCTGCCACGGCACATCATATACTTACAGAGGCAACGTTTATACCACATCCGGTGTTCATGCCATCACCATAGCTGCACCATCAGGATGCGACACAGTGATCAACCTGAATCTGAGTTATACCACTCCTCCGAGCAGGACCATGATCGACACTATCTGTCAGGGCACTTCATTCATATATGGTGTGGATACATTTACTACCAGAGGTTTTCATCAATTCACCGTTACAAACCCGGGAGTGTGTGATAGTTTGCTTACACTAAACCTGACTGTAATACGTGCACCAAGATTGAACGTACGCGATTCGTTCTGTGCGGGTGCAGTATATTATTATGGTGTTGATTCATTTACTACAGCCGGTACTCATACCGTTCTGCTGCCGGCACCGGTAGGCTGTGATACTGTGGTTACATTATTCCTGTCATATAAAGTCGGCCCTCCTACTCCTACTATTTCAAGTTCAGGAAATATCCTGATAGTGAATCCAGCTGCTACCACCTATCAGTGGTATCTGAACGGAAGCGCAATATCAGGTGCTACATCTCAGACCTATGTAGTGACTCAAAGCGGTGTTTATAAAGTGACAACCCAAAGTGCAGGTGCCTGTGCAGGTATCTCTGCCAATGATACTATTAGAAATGTTGGAATCACTAATGTAGGGTCGGATCTGTTCACCATCTATCCAAATCCGAACAATGGCAGATTCACCATCGAAACAACTCAGTTTTCCGGTACAGAATTGATCATCTATGATGTACTGGGAAGGGTCATTTATCAAAAACAGCTGATGACAGAAAAAGAGTCGATCGATCTGAGCACAGCAATAAATGGCACCTATCATCTGGTCTTAAAAAATCAGCAATTTACGCGATACGCACACTTTGTGATCGCACAATAACATATTAAAAAAGAACCCTGTTGTATCAATAGCAGGGTTCTTTTTTTAAATAATATCTTGGAATTCAAAAATACAACCTATACTACATCAATAAACGTCTGGGTATAACCAGATCAGCACATGTCCTGACCTTAAACAAAACCATAAATACAACAAAATACAAAGTCGAAATAATCCGAAATCCATCTCTACATGAAGAAAATAATACTGTTTTTGACCATATGCCTGGGCATATTATGGTCCAATGATGTAAGCGCCACACACTTGATGGGTGCAGACTTGACCTACACCATAGTTGGTCCACATCAATATATTGTGAAATTATCTGTTTACAGAGATTGTAATAGTGCTGTGGTTCAACCTACCTCATATCGTATATTTTATCAGTCTGTGGCTTGTAATGATACAGGAAGTTTTGTAGTGTCAGTAGCAAGCGGCTACCCGGTCAATGCTACCGATACCTGCCCGAGTCAACACTCTACATGCAATGGCGGTACAGTGTATGGGGTGCAGCAGTGGGTATATACCAGTGCTGTGGTCAACCTTCCTGCTAACTGCCCCGATATCGTTATGAGTTGGGCATCGGGAAACAGAAATGCTGTGATAAGCAACCTGACCAACCCCCTCAATGATGCCATGTACATCAGTGCTGAAGTGAATACTTCATTGATCGATAACTCTCCTCAATTCCTGAACCCGCTTACGGTCGATCTCTGCCTAGGACAGGTAAACTATATCAATCAAGGTGGATATGATGCAAACGGTGACTCACTGGTTTATGTACTGGATACCGCACAGGGTACTACCGGCGGCGGTGGTGGACCTGCAGGATATCCATACATACCTACTAATCTGAATTACAGTGGCGGCTATACACCTACACTCCCGATCACTAGTTCCTCATTTAACTTTGATGCGACCACAGGCGAGATCACCGTACTGCCCACCCAAACGGAATATGATGTGGTGAAACTGGTAGTATATGAATATCGCAACGGGGTTCTGATAGGACATGTGGAGCGGGATATGCAGATAGAGGTCAGGGTATGTACAGATACATTACCTACCATTTCGGGTATCGGAGGCCTCGGCTCTACAGATAGTGTATATACCATGGCACCATGTACTTCAGGCTGTTTCACTATTTATTCGAGCTCTGCAGATACCTCAAAGATCTTAACCCTGAGTGTGACCGGGCAAAACTCATTCCCGGGAGCCACTTTCACTATTTCTTCCGGCAAAGACCCTTCTCTTACATTCTGCTGGAGCCCTACACGTGCTAATGCAGGCATCTTTAACTTCACCGTGACGGTCAAAGACAATAATTGTCCATCGCCGGGTCATAACACTCAAAACTATAAGATCATAGTACCTGAGATATATCCGGCAGGCCCCGATCAAACCATCTGTCAGTACAATACTGTGCATGCAGCTGGTACCAGCAGTAATCCGGGAGTATGGACAGCCATGGGCACCAATCCGCTCACTACGGTCATTGCCAATCCCACATCTCAGACAACACTGATCACCGGCTTTACTGCACCAGGACGTTATAACTATATCTGGATATCAGATACCACCTGTATCGATACAATGAGTGTCTTTGTGACCTCAAAACCCAATGCGGGCCCGGATGAAACAGTATGCCAATTTGGTGTGGCCACTATGGCGGGAACGGGAACAGGTATCTGGCATGCCCTTTCTACCAATCTATCGGCGACTACCATCAACGATTCTATATTGGCTACGACCACTATTACAGGTTTCAGCACTTTAGGTACATATGGTTTCGTATGGACCTCAAACGGATGTACAGATACCGCCAATGTGATAGTTACAACCAAACCTAATGCAGGACCGGACCAGATCATCTGTAGCACTACAGGTACAGTCTCAATGGCAGCCACAGGCACAGGTATATGGACAGCAGCAGCGGGCAATCCGAGTGCAACCGTGATCACTAATCCAACATCTCCTACTACTTCTATCACCGGTCTACTGACCTCGGGCACTTATGCCTATTATTGGGGGTCTGGCTGTCAGGATACAGTACTTATCTCGGTGATCACACAGCCGAACGGCGGACCAAATCAAACTATCTGTCAGTATAATACTGTCACCATGGGTGCGGTAGGAGCTGGTACCTGGTCATCGATACCATCTAATCCTAGTGCCACCACCATCGTCAATCCAAACAGAGATTCGACCGTGATAACGGGCTTCACATCTGCAGGGACTTATGACTTCCTTTGGTCTATCGGTACAGGATGTGTGGATCTTGTCACTGTCACTGTCCTTCCTAAACCCAATGCAGGGCCTAGCCAAAGCTCTTGTATCAATTCTACAGCAGTAATGGCTGCAACTGGTTCTGGCACATGGACAGCTCTAACTCCGAACCCCGGCACATCAGTTATTGTCACACCTACTTCACCTACATCTACCATCAGCGGATTTTCTGCAGCGGGTGTGTATGGATATATATGGACCTCAAATGGATGTACAGACACTGCCTTCGTAACGGTATATGCAAAACCAAACGCCGGCCCTGATCAGACCATCTGTCAGGCAGTCTCTACGACCATGGCTGCTACCGGCACCGGCACATGGACGACCGCCGCGGGCAATCCTGCCGTCGTGACATTTGCCATCACTACAGACTCTACTACCACCGTCACCGGCTTTACTGTGGCGGGTACTTATACACTGATATGGTCAGCTAACGGATGCAGCGACACTGTTTTGATACATGTCATTGCCAAACCAAATGCAGGGCCTGATCAAACGACTTGTCAATTCTCGACTGCTACTATGGCTGCTATCGGCTCGGGCACATGGACGTCATTAGCCACCAACCCGGCACCGACCGTGATCGTAACACCGGGTTCAGCTACCACTACCATCAGGGGATTCTCCCTAGCAGGTACATATGGCTATGTATGGACCTTAAACGGATGTTCGGATACAGCTAATGTGATAGTGATCGCAAAACCAAATGCAGGACCAGATCAGAGCCTTTGCGCACCAGGCACCATAACTACTGGAGCCACAGGCACGGGCATCTGGACCATAGTCCCTACTAATCCCGGTATTACCACTATTGCAGATTCAGCATTAGCTATCACTAGCATCACCGGATTTTCAGCAGGTGGTACTTACACATATATATGGACAGCGAATGGTTGTTCAGATACAATGAATGTGATGGTGACCCCGCCTAACTCTGCCGGTCCTGACCAGACCATTTGTCAATATACCAATGTGACTACTGCAGCTATAGGAGTCGGCACATGGTCGATACTTTCTACAAACCCTGCTATCACTACCATTGCAAACATCACTGCAGATAGTACTACCATCAGAGGCTTTACATTGCCGGGTCTGTATGGATATGTATGGGCAAGCAATATATGTACCGATACATTGTTTGTAACGGTAACAGCAAAACCAAATGCAGGTCCTGATCAAACGACATGTCAATTTTCAACAGCTGCTATGGCCGCTACCGGCATAGGCACATGGACAGCATTGATAACAAACCCTGCACCTACAGTCATCACTACACCTACTACACCTGGTGCTATCATCAGTGGATTCACCATAGCAGGTACATACACTTATATATGGACAAATAACGGATGTACTGACACTGCTAATGTGGTCGTGACCGTTAAACCAAATGCAGGGCCGGATCAAACCATCTGTCAATACACATCTACTACACTGGCTGCGACCGGTACCGGTACATGGACTGCTGCTGCCGGCAACCCTGCTGTGATCACCATTACTACTCCGACATCACCTACTACTGCTGTTTCCGGTTTCACTGCATCAGGAATCTATACTTTGATATGGACGAATAACGGATGTACGGATACCGTTTTGATAAATGTAACACCGAAACCAAATGCAGGTCCCGATCAAACGACATGTCAATTCTCAACAGCTACTATGGCCGCTACAGGCACTGGTACATGGACCGCAATGGCTACGAATCCTGTAGCAACAGTAATTACGACTCCTACTACTCCGGCAGCGATCATCAGTGGCCTCACAATAGCGGGCACTTACAAATACATTTGGACAAATAACGGATGTACTGATACAGCTAATGTGATCGTGACACCTAAACCGAATGCAGGGCCTGACCAAACTATCTGTCAGTATTCAAGCACAGCAATGGCTGCGACAGGTACCGGTACTTGGACTTTATCTGCCGGAAACCCCGCAGTGATCACTATTACCAATCCGACTTCACCTACTACTGCAGTATCGGGTTTCACCGCTGCAGGCACTTACAGTTTGTATTGGTCACTGAACGGATGTACAGACACCGTGCTGATAAATGTTACCCCTAAACCAAATGCAGGTCCTGACCAAACCATCTGTCAGTATTCAAGCACAGTAATGGCTGCTACAGGTACAGGTACATGGACTACTGCTGCGGGTAACCCTGCCGTGATCACGATTACTAATCCTACATCACCTACTACTGCCGTATCCGGCTTCACTGCTTCAGGTACTTATACTTTGTATTGGTCATTGAACGGATGTACAGATACTGTTCTGATAAATGTGACGCCTAAACCGAATGCAGGGCCTGATCAGACTACATGTCAGTTCTCTACAGTGACTATGGCAGGCACAGGCACAGGCATATGGACCGCTTTAGGAACGAATCCTGCGGCAACGATCATCACTACACCGACTACTCCTAATGCAACTATCAGCGGCTTCACTGTAGCTGGTACTTATATTTATATATGGACATCAAACGGATGTGCAGATACAGCTAATGTAATCGTAACACCTAAACCAAATGCAGGACCCGATCAAACCACATGTCAATTCTCTACAGTGAATATGGCTGCTACAGGTACCGGCACATGGACATCTATAGCATCGAATCCTGCTCCAACAGTGATCACTACACCGACTACTCCTGCTGCCACTATCAGCGGATTCACAGTGGCTGGCACTTATGCTTATATATGGACAGCAAACGGATGTACTGACACTGCAAATGTGACAGTCATTGCAAAACCGAATGCAGGACCCGATCAGACTACTTGTCAATTCTCAACGGCTACTATGGCCGCTACAGGCACAGGTACATGGACATCCGTACCTTCGAATCCTGCTCCTACGGTTATCACTACACCGACCACTCCTAATGCAACTATCAGCGGCTTCACTGTAGCGGGGACTTATGTTTATATATGGACCTCAAACGGATGTGCAGATACAGCTAATGTAATCGTAACACCTAAACCAAATGCAGGACCCGATCAAACCACATGTCAATTCTCTACAGTGACTATGGCAGCTACAGGCACCGGCACTTGGACATCCGTACCTTCGAATCCTGCTCCTACTGTTATCACAACACCGACCACTCCAGCTGCTACTATCAGCGGATTCACAGTGGCTGGTACATATAGCTATATATGGACATCAAACGGATGTACTGACACTGCAAATGTGACAGTCATAGCAAAACCAAATGCAGGACCCGATCAAACCACATGTCAGTTCTCTACAGTGACTATGGCAGCTACAGGAACTGGTACATGGACATCCATAGCATCGAATCCTGCTCCTACGGTTATCACTACACCGACTACTCCTAATGCAACAATCAGCGGATTCACAGTGGCTGGCACTTATGTTTATATATGGACATCAAACGGATGTGCAGATACTGCTAATGTGATCGTAACACCTAAACCGAACGCTGGACCTGATCAGACCACATGTCAATTCTCAACTGCTACAATGGCAGCTACTGGCACAGGTACATGGACATCATTAGCAACAAACCCTGCACCTACAGTCATAGGTACAGCTACCTCACCGACCACTAGTATCAGTGGATTCACAGTGGCAGGTACATACGGCTATGTATGGACATCAAACGGATGTACTGACACTGCCAATGTGATCGTAACGCCTAAACCAAATGCAGGGCCAGACCAAAGTTTCTGTATACCGGGCAACACCACTATCAATGCAACAGGTGGACCGGGTGTATGGACAGCACTAGCTACAAATTCGGGTAGCAGTACCATCGTATCTCCGACCAGCGGCACCACTGCCGTGAACGGGATCACCATCGGCGGATATTACAGTTATATCTGGACGGTCAATGGCTGTACAGATACTGTAGTGGTAACTGCATTCCCGACATCACCTGCTGGACCTGATCAAACAATCTGTCAGTACAATGCCATTACCACTGCCGGTTTCGGCCCGGGTACATGGATACCATTGGCTACTAACCCTAATCCGACTGTGATAGCGAATCCGACTGCTGATACTACATCTATTACCGGGTTCAACGTAGCGGGAGTATATGGCTTTATCTGGTTGGTCAGCCCTTGTACAGATACATTATTTGTGACCGTGGTTTCTAAACCAAATGCAGGTCCCGACCAAACACTTTGTCAATCTTCGAGTACCGTGATGGCGGCAACAGGCACAGGCACATGGACTGCTGATGCTGGTAACCCTGCTGTTGTGACCATTACCAATCCGACATCTCCTACTACTGCTGTATCGGGCTTCACCGCTTCGGGTACTTATACTTTGTATTGGTCACTGAACGGATGCAGCGATACTGTTTTGATCACGATCATTTCCAAACCAAATGCGGGTCCCGACCAAACGATATGTCAGTATTCAAATACTGTAATGGCTGCCACAGGCACCGGTACATGGACTGCTGATGCAGGAAATCCTGCGGTGATCACCATTGCTAATCCAACATCACCTACTACTGCCGTATCGGGCTTCACTGCTTCAGGCACATACACTTTGTATTGGTAATTGAACGGTTGTACAGATACTGTTCTGATAAACGTGACTCCTAAACCGAATGCAGGACCAGATCAAACCATCTGTCAATATTCTACTGCTATAATGGGCGCTACAGGCACAGGTACATGGACTGCCGATGCGGGCAACCCTGCTGTGGTTTCATTCGTCAGCACCACAGATCCGGCTACTACGGTATCTGGCTTCACAGCTTCGGTTACCTATACATTGTATTGGTCACTGAACGGATGCAGCGATACTGTTTTGATAACTGTAACGCCTAAACCAAATGCAGGACCGGATCAAACCATCTGTCAGTATTCAAATACTGTAATGGCTGCCACAGGCACCGGTACTTGGACTGCTGATGCAGGCAACCCCGCTGTGATCACCATTGCAAATCCAACATCACCTACTACTGCTGTATCAGGCTTCACCGCTTCAGGTACTTATACTTTGTATTGGTCATTGAACGGATGTACAGATACTGTTCTGATAAATGTAACACCTAAACCAAATGCAGGACCAGACCAAACTATCTGTCAATATTCAATCGCGATAATGGGCGCTACAGGCACAG
>CAIXBT010000347.1 GCA_903917755.1 uncultured Bacteroidota bacterium | reverse complement strand
GGCTGCAATCAATACATCACTCAGCGTGCATTGGGTGCGGACCTGCCTACTGCGAGGAGCGGGATACTCTTTGCTGCATTCTTAAAACTATTGATGCCGGTCATCGTAGTACTGCCGGGTATAGCTGCCTATGTGCTGTATCAGCAGGGCTCTTTTCAGACAGAGATGCTTCAGAATGGCGAGGTCAATCCTGACAAGGCATACCCTATACTTTTGAATTTGCTCCCGATAGGTCTCAAAGGCCTTGCATTTGCTGCGCTTACTGCTGCTGTGGTGGCCTCGCTTGCTGGCAAGGCAAACAGCATCGCGACTATTTTCACACTGGATATCTATAAGAAAAAATTGCGTCCTGAGATAGATGAAAAACAAACCGTACAGATAGGCAAGATATCTGTGGTTGTAGCCATGCTGATCGCGATCCTCATCGCGCCGCATATGGGCATAGACAAGAAAGGCGGTTTCCAATACATACAGGAATATACCGGCTTCGTATCACCGGGAGTGTTTGCCATGTTCATATTGGGTTTCTTCTGGCGCAGGGCCACATCCAATGCAGCACTTTTTGCGATCATCGGCGGCTTCCTTCTTTCACTTTTATTTAAGATGCTACCGGGCATGATGGATCTTTCATTCCTTGCATCCATGGGCTTTAGCAAAGCAAATGGAAGTGGAGTGTTTGAAATTCCTTTTCTGGATCGAATGGTTATCGTATTTGCGCTGTGTGTGGCAGGGATGGTGATCATCAGTTATATCGAAAATCCGAACGGCGACAGAGTCAATAGTCTGGAGATAGATACGAAACTATTCCGAGTGTCAAACGGTTTCGCAGTTGGGTCATTATTGGCACTGGGAATATTGACAGCGCTGTATATAGCTTTCTGGTAAGTAAAAGAGGAATCTGTAAATCCAGAGGGATCTCTTGTCTCAAGTCTATTGTCTCGAATCTTATTTATAGATCCAGATACTCAGCATCATTGCCCACAGGGACACGCATGAGCATTTTGATAGCTCTGTCGAAATCGAAGTCTTCGAAGAAAACCTTATTCATCATCTGCAGAAGCGGCGCATTGGCACCTACATGATCTACTATAAGTTTCGCGATCTTGAGTGTACGTATACCTTCCGCCACCTCATTCATAGATGCCGTTACATCTTTCAGCTTTTCACCTTTGGCCACCCGATAGCCCACAGAGTAGTTGCGAGACTTAGGCGATGAGCAGGTAGCGATCAGATCTCCGATACCCGCCATGCCGAGAAAGGACCTCTTGTCTGCGCCCAGCGCTTTGCCGATATAAATCATCTCTGCCATGCCGCGTGTGATGAGCATAGCACGTGCATTCTCGCCATATCCCAATCCGCTGAGTGCACCTGATGCGAGTGCCACATAGTTTTTGAGTACACCTGCCAGCTCGATACCGAGCAGATCCCTGTTGCCATATACCTGAAAGCGGTCGCTCTTGAGAGAGATGATACCTTCATGGATCACCTCATCAAATCTGCTCGCTATGACCGTAGCCGCAGGCTGATGTTCTGCCAGCTCTGCAGCCAGATTCGGCCCTGCTACACAGCCCACACGCACGATAGCGGTCTCTTCCCTGATCAGTTCGCTCATGGTCTTGATCTGTTTCAGTTTCAGATCATGAGGGCGCATCTCATCTATATCAAACTCACAGTGAAACCCTTTAGTAGCATGTATCATGATATGATCAGGCCTGAGGTATTTCGAGAAGTCGATGATCATATTTTTGAAATGTGCGGATGGTATGACCGGAAAAAGCAGAAAGCATCTCGTCGCTATTTCTTCCAGAGAATCCGTGATCTCAATATCATGGTGCATGACATGGTTTCTGTTTCGGCCATCGCGCAGTATAGCCTCGCGCACATCTGCATTGCGCTCATAGAGTATCACATGGCAATTTTCGGCCAGTAGGTTTGCTATGGCTGTACCGAAACTGCCTGCACCGATCACGCCCACCGTTCTTTTCTCAGACATATCTTTCCAGTTTATATCCTTCCAATCTGTTATGATAATAATAGAGCAGCTTCAGGTCTTCCGAATAATAATATCCTTCGGTAGATCTGACCAGCGGCGAATTAGCATGATACAAACTGATATTGCTAATGCCGTGTTCGATCACTTTTTCATTTGTGAATCGCACCTCAGGTGATATGAGAACTTCATTCTGTTTATTCATATCCTTCAGCTGTTCTTTGACCCTCTCTATCGCTTCTATGAGTTCCGTAGCATCTATTTTGACATCTTCTTCGGGTATGCGAATGAGCGTAAAGAGGTCTATGTAATTATATTTTTTGCGCAGCAGCTCGAAGGCGCAGAAACACACCAAATGCGAGGTGAGCACTACATTATGTTTGAAATACTGATCCACTATTTTGTCGCCCAGCATCTTGGTATATTCTTCTTCACGCTGATGATCGTCACTGAGGGCGCCGTTATTCATGAAGTAGTTTTTGACATTGATATACTGGCCGAGATGATTGTAGCTGTCACCGTTTTCGTCCACTTCATTTCCTATCACATCCATTGGATTGCCGAATGATATGGCAAGCGATGAACTGGCAGAGAGGAATTTGAAAATGAATTTCACCATGCCGAACGAAGTCGAATAATCATCATTTTCGCGGATGAATTTTTCTTTGCCTGTTTCTTTGAGATAATCATTGATCAACGACTCGGCCTCGAGCACGAAATGATAATTGATGATAAGCGGAACGACATATATTTTGGGCGCAGTGGCATCCGCAAATCTCTTGTAATTGTTTTTCTGTGCCTCTACGGCTGTGCCGAGCAGACCTAATTTCAGTTTACGCTCCAGTGCACCAGAGCGGGACCTCGTACCTCCCGGAAAGAAGATAGAGTGAGCACCTCGCTCTATGGCTTCGCGTGAATAGGTCTTCAGTGTTTCAAGATAGATCGAATTTTTCTTGCGCCTATCCACTTTGTATGCGCCGAGATTGCTCATGAAGTATGAGAGCAGCTTGATGGAAAACAGATTCAGACCGGCGCCATATGTGAAGGCCGGCAGACCGAGTTCACTGAGCACCCATCCCACCATGATGGAGTCCATATTGCTGAAGTGGGTAGGCACGACTATGATGGTGCCTTTTTTGGCAAGGTTTCTGATGCGGTCCACATTGCCGGTGATGGGTATCTTCTCATGAATGGTCTTCGCGTTTGCACTAAGTGTTTTAAACCATTTGCCGGGAGCGGCATTCAGCACCCTGCCGAAAAAGATAGGCAGAATATTTCTGGCAAATTTAAATGCACCCACATCAAAATGCCCTACGATCTCCTGTGTGTAGCGATTTACGATCTCATTGAGAATATCTTCTTCAGATGTGTGTATATCATCTGCCGCTGTGGAGTCCAGACGGACTATTTTGCTCTTGATATTATTCCAGAACTGGCGTTCATCTTTGGGATCGGCTTTCCAGGGGGTCTGTGTGAGGCGGATGCGCTCCTGATAGAGCACCTTTTCGAGTTCGCCTTTCAGAGAGCTGCCATGCTTGACCCGGCTGTTCATTTTTTCGAGAACCGCCTTCTGCACAGCTGCTGTGAATGCCTCACTATCAGCGGTCAGCTTGGCTATAGGCCATTGGCTGATGTCATCGATTATATTTGGAAGAGGGTATTCCTGAGGTTTAAAAACTCTGTAGCTCATACGGCACTTTCTCTGCTTGGTTGATAGATAAAGATAGCAAAATAAGTGAGAAGACCATGCTGCTCAACTCATCTATTACACTGTATGATCTATGTGGCTTTTAGAACTATTTCGTACATTCGGCGCACATTAAATATATGGGAATAACTGCGATACTCGGATATATAGGGGCCGTTCTGACGGGTCTCGTGCTCGGTCTGCTGGGCGGTGGTGGTGCTGCTGTCTCGATCCCCATTCTCAAATATGCTTTTCATGTCCCCGCTTCCATCGCCACTGGATATTCGCTCATCATCGTCTGCATCACTGCCCTGATCGGTACGGTACCGAATCTGAAGATGAATCTGATCCGATACAGGGCTCTGCTTCGCTGCGGTCTGCCGGCCCTGACAGCTACATACATCATGCGGAGGTATTTCATACATTCCATACCTGATGTTTTTTTTAAAATGCATGGCTTCGTTCTTACCAAAGATACTTTCATTCTGCTGCTGCTTGCTTTCTTTATGGGCATGGTAGCGAGAAACATGATCTATGGCCCCAAGCCCAATGCGCAGGAGATAAAAAGCACGCCTTATATTTCCATATTGATCCAATCTATCTTTATCGGGCTATTCACGGGTATGGTAGGTGCGGGTGGCGGATTTTTATTGATCCCATTGCTTTTTTCATCAGAGCCTATGGAGTTTCGCAATGCCACCGCTACCTCACTGGCGCTCGTCATGCTCAATTCTTTCATCGGATTCATAGGCGACCTTCAGTCTAGTGTAGTGATAGACTGGCCTTTTCTGCTGAGTTTCATTGGCTGCTCAGTGGTAGGTATATTAATAGGTATCCGTACTGCCAATATGATAGACAATAAAAAACTCCGACTGATCTTCGGCTATGCTATGATGGGGATTGCCATTTTCATTCTGGTGAATGAAGTGCTGTTGAAATTGTTTTGATCTCAGCCGCCTTTCTTTTTTGTTTTG
>CAIXBT010000346.1 GCA_903917755.1 uncultured Bacteroidota bacterium | reverse complement strand
CGATAGGTGATGCCGCTCCATATAGCCAGAAACAGGGCCATGGCTAGCGATATGAAGCCCAGCATACCCATCAGAAACATATTGGGCATGATGGACTGATAGAAAAAATATTTCATGAACCCGATGGTCAGAACGGTAGAAAAGGTCAGGAGCGCATACCTCATCGGTATGGCAGCATTAAACTTTTCCATTGCTCAGGGCTATTTTGTCTTTGTGAATGATACAGATAGCCTTGCCTGTCAGTTCACGGCCTATGAATGGCGTGTTTTTAGAGCGGGAACGAATATCATTTTCGGTGAAGGTCCACTTCATGTCCGGATCGAAAAGCGTCAGATCGGCATTCTCTCCTTCTGCTATGTCAGATACAGGCAGGCCCAATATCCTGCGCGCATTCAGAGAGAGCAGTTCCACCATTTTGCCGGCATCGGCTTTGCCTGTCAGGGCTGTGTTTGACACGGCATAGCAGGTTTCAAGCCCTATCATGCCGAAGTCCGCCTTATCAAACTCCAGGCGTTTGCATTCTTCATCCTGCGGGTTATGCTGAGAGGTGATCGTATCTATCGTGCCATCCTGTATACCTTTGACCAGTGCATTGATATCATCTTTGCTGCGCAGATGCGGATTGAGTTTTGCGTTTGTGTCATACAGGCCCACGGCGGTCTCGTCCAGCAGCAGGTTATAGGCATTGACAGAGGCGGAGAGTTTTGTTTTTTTCTTCTTGGCGGCACGTATCAGGGCCACGGAGCCTTTGACAGAGATATCAAGTATGTGCAGCTTTGACTCTGTATATTCCAGCAGATACAGATCTCGAGATACAGCGATCTCTTCTGCCAGCGCTGGTGCACCGGGCAGGCCGAGGCGGGTGCTGACGATACCTTCATTCATCATGCCGGTCTGTGAGACGCTTTTGTCTTCGGGATGGACCATCACGAGCCCGTCAAAGGCCCGTACATAGAGCAGCGCACGCTCTATCATACCCGCAGAGGGGCTGGCGCGAAGCCCGTCGCAGAAGGCCACTGCACCTGCATTGTGCATGTCATACATATCTGCCAGATCATGTCCGGCCAGATCATGTGTCAGTGCGCCGACGGGATGCACCGACACGATATTGTCAGCAGATTTGTTTAGCAGGTAGTCTATCTGGGCCTTGTTTTGTGTCACGGGTGCTGTGACGGGCATGACACACACATGCGTGTAGCCACCGAAAGCCGCAGCCCTGCAGCCACTCTCGACAGTTTCCTTGTGCTCGAAGCCGGGGTCATAAAAATTAGCATTCATATCCACCCATCCGAGCGATACGTGCAGATTTTTAGAACTGACCTCTTTAGCCTTTGGGGCATCTGTGATCTTAGCGGCTATCTTTTTGATCTTGCCGTTTGAAATGAGAATGTCAACAACCTTATTGTGATACTTAGACCCGGGGTGAATGACTCGTGCGGAGCGAATGATGATATCCATCGTATAGTTTTACCGGAAACCAAAAATACAAAAATCTGCGAGACTATTTCAAAAAGGCATGATTGAGTGGTGTGGCGGGGTGGGATTGGCAGGAATCGCAACGTACAAGACACAAATGGACGAAGAACCGAATAAATGGCTTTGAGAAAAAACTATTTACTCATCACAAGCCGTATTACGTAATATATAAACACGGCGATACCGAGTACCACGAGCAGATATCCGGCCTTGCGGGAGCGCTCGTCATATTCATAGAACTTTCGGCCTATAGGATCGGTGCGGGTAGCGGTGTACAGACCCCAACCCAAAATGACTGAGAGTATACCACCCAGCACCAATACCGCAAATCCGCTTATCACGAGCCCCATTCCGCTGCGTGGGCGGCGCAGCTCCTGCAGACGGCTGGCGCGTATCTCTTCCAGCTCTGCCGGAGTGTACCTGATACCAAGGCTTTCGAGTATCTTTCTCGCCATCGCATGGTCAGTGGCATTCCATTCGTCGGCTTTGTATATCACCTCGCGCAGCTCCGTTTCAGAGTATGAATTGAGAAAATGATGTTTGTCGAGTTTGACGGTCTCATATGCGCCGGTTTCGAGCAGTTTGGTCACTCGGTCGAAGTCCGCAGGGTATATTTGCAGCCAGATATTCATCGGCATGCTGCTCTTGGCAAACATCACATCGGCATCGGACCTGACTTTGCTAATGCGGTAGGGGATATTCAGCTCCAGCAACAGGGTACCCAGAACGGCCTCGGCGCTTTCTGTGGTCTCAAAGGCTTGGTAATTTTCAAATTCAGGCATCAAATGGTTTCTGGTGATTAATAGGTAATAATTTAAGAAAAAATTCATAAGCTAAATCATAGCTATGCTAAAGGCAGATACCTCAAAAAGCCAATGTATAGCTTATGCCATTGCCGGTATAAGCCAGGCCCGAAGTGTATCTGTTGAGATTGCGATAGGCGTGCTGCGACTGAGCTATATACATGCTCCAGTCAAAGATCAGCAGAAAACCGCCCTGCATCAAAAAGGATTTGCCACCACCCGAGAAAACATTTCTGGCACGCTGATTGGCAACCCTGTCTGAGAATCCCCACATGGCTGCACCCGCACCTATATATGCGAAATCAAGGGCTCCATTGATCAGAAAAAGTTTTTCCTCACCGTGCTGATGCAGGATGGTAGCACCAAATGACAAATTCATGGCTCTGTGATGCTGATATGAACTGGCCACTCCGGTAGCCCCTATCACGAGATTGACAGCTCCCCAGATCGTATTGCTGCCATGAAAGAACTGTGCCTCTCCATGTGTCAGACTTGTGGCCACGACCCCATAGAGCAGATTGCCGAGTGCCCATGCAGAGAGCGTGTACATCCCGGTCTTGTTGATCTCCAGTTGCCTCAGGTTAAAGGCGTCAAGCTGCTGCTGCGGCACGTACTGTTTGAACGGAGAAGCTGCCCGTGTCGTATCCCATAGCTGCGCAGTGGCGAGATATGAACTGAATAGCAAGATGCTCAGCAGGAGTGTACGCATATCATTAATGGCGTCCGGGCGCCTGTGGTTTATTCTCAAAAGTCTTGGGAGAGTTTTGAGGCAGAGCTGATTTATTGTAATAATCGATATTAATGATCTTGCAGTTCGGCAATCCATCTATCAGTGGCTGTGCCTGAGCGCGGGTGATGTTATTGTAGCTGATATCCAATATGCGGAGTGACCTTATCTTAGTCAAAGCAGGTATAGCGATATTGAAATCGATATTCAGATTCATAGCGATATTCAGGTCACGTAGATCGTACATTTCATTGAGTCCTGCAGGCAGGGCTTTCAGATCGTTACTTTTTACATCCAGAGTTTGAAGCGCCGAGAGCTTCTTAAAAGCTGCCGGTAGTTCGCTGATCAGATTGCCTCTCAGATCGAGCGATATCAAATTGATCAGGTTGCAGATATTATCCGGCAATACCTCAATGACATTGTCTTTCAGCGTGAGTTTTTTGAGGTTTTTCAGATTGCCTATTTCTGCAGGAAGGGTCTTGATCTTTTTATCAGGCTTGCTGAAAAAATCCCCATCTATGGTCAATGAATCAAGTACTGTCAGATTGCCGATAGAGGCGGGCAATACTGATATTTTGTTTCTGTTGAGGTCGAGGATATGCAGCCTGGTCAGTGATGTCAATGCATCAGGAAAATCGACTATCAGATTGCGGCTCAGGTCCAGTACTTCGAGGCTGCTCAGCTGAGAGAAGTCGCTGCTCAGGCCTGTGAGCAGATTGCCTGCCAGATCGAGGATACGCAGCTTGCTGAGTCGGCCTACACCTGATGGCAGGTCTTTCAACACATTTACCCGGAAAGAATTTTTCGGTGAACTGATATACAACTCTTCGAGGGCACTCAGATTGCCTATACTAGTTGGGACAGATGCGAGGATATTGGCACGCAGGCTCAGCACACGCAGCGATGAGATACTGCCGATCTCTGCGGGCAGAGTGGCCAGATAGCACTCATCCAGATTCAATACTTTCAATGAAGAAACATGCGACAGTGTATTTGAAATGGCAGACAGATTGATGCTTGTGTTTTGGCTCAGGTCCAGAAATGTGAGATTGCTCAGCTGCGCGAATGATGCCGGTAGTTCCTTGATATCATTGATAGATAGGTTCAACCTCGTCAGAGATTTAATATCGCTGATCTTGTTATTGAGCACCAGCAGCCCGCAGGCAGTGAGATTGAGACTGGTCACATTCATCTGTTTGAGCTTGTCAAAAAGATCGTCATCATACAGATATGCATTGTGCTCCAGATTGAGCGCGGTGAGTTTTTGCAGCTTAGTGAAGGTCTCAGGTAGCGTCTTGATATTGCTGTTCCTGAAATTGAGTGAATCAAGGTTAGTGAGGTTGCCGATATTGGAGGGCAGTGCGGAATAGTTGCCATCAGCCAGACTCAGCGCATGCAGCTGCGGGAATCCTTTCAGAAAATCAAATAGTTTCTGAAGATCGAGTTTTTTAGCCTTATAGAGATTGAGCCTTTGCAGTTTTTTCAAAGACAAAAGTCGCGGGTCCAGTTCTGCATTCGGATAATGGCTAAGGTCCAGCGAGGTGAGATCGGGATTGGCGATGGCCTCATCTATCCTGGCTTTGGCTGCCACATTTGCTTCTTTTTCCTGCTCACCCACAGCCTGTTTCCACTCCAGATATACTATAGAGTCGCGGGTCTTGGTAGGGAGTGACTGCAGCCACTCATCATGGGTCTGCTTGGCGATGGGCGGACTATCGGTGTTTTTTTTCTGTGAATAGCCCGGTATCACTGCGAGCGTAAACAACAAAAACAGACATATCGGATGTAGTTTGGTCATTGATTTTTAGATTGGTCGGTAAATATACTAAACGCCTATGGTTTTTGAAATGCGATCACCTTTGTGTCTTTATCATACAATTTGCATTATACTTATAACGTTATTAATCTATCTGCAATGTTTCAATTATTTTTTTGATTTTTGGATACAATAAAACAAGCACATGGACATATCCCTACTGAGCGTAATTTCCAATATCCTTCTGGTCACCATCCCGTCGGTGAGTATCGGTGTGGGGCTCTATATGGTCATCAGGGCCTATATACGCCGCGATCAGGACCTGCGTCTGCTTGAGATCCGGGCTACCACTAATAAGGAGACCCGTATGCTCAGACTGCAGGCCTACGAACGCATGGTGTTGTTTCTGGAGCGTATATCTCCGGCATCAGTCATCTCCAGGGTGATGGATCCCGAGATGGTCAACCATGAACTGCAACTGGCCATGATCAGGGCCATCCGCTCCGAGTTCGAGCACAACCTCTCTCAGCAAATGTATATTTCGTCAGATGCCTGGCACCTGATCGTCTCTGCCAAAGACGAAATAATCAAGGCCATCGGTATGATCGCATCACATCTGCCGGCAGATACCGGTGCCCAGCAGGTAGCGCGCGTTATCCTTGAGTCTGTCGAGCGTTCGGGTCAGATGCTGCCTAATGTCACCGCTCTCGAATACCTCAAAAATGAGGCCAGGGAATTGATGTGAGGAGTGGTCGTGAGTCATAAGAGGTGAGTAGCAAGTGATGAGCTGCAAGTCACAAGTAATGCAAAGCACACCAAGCACCACGTCATTGGAAAATTTTCCACTGATAAAAAATATAAGTGAAGAAAATTTGTGGCAATCTGTAATGAAGGATAAAGGTGGATAGGAGTCCACAAAGCGTAACCTTCTATTTGTATTTGCCTCTTATATTGATTTTTCTTTACTTTTGATGAAAACCGGACTGTGAAGAGTTTCTACATTTTCTTTTATCTAATTATCTTCTTTTGCATCCCGCTACTTTGTGATGCGGGTAATTCATCCGTCGTCTACAGGCAGGTGGGGTTTAGGCAGGATAACTGCCTGCACAATCAATGGTCTTATGCTGACTCTTCACAGCAAAGTGATTATATCTATGACAGCATTTTCGGTAAATTGATCAGGCAAAATGTCAGGCAATGGAATGATAGTGCATGGGTGCCGGATTACTACACTGAAAACACATTGGATGAGTTTGGCAATATAATCGCTACCACTCGTTATTCTTGGAATAGTATTTCAAACTTTTATCAAAGAACAAATTTAAATTCCTTCGGCTACAATATTCGAAATTTTAAAATATCAGACACGACTTATCTTTGGAATTCAATCGGTAATGATTGGTCAAATCAATCTCTCTACAACTATTCCTATGACTCTGTCGGACTCTCAACAAATATTCAGATACGGATATGGGATTCTATAAATCAAGTCTGGGAGAATAGTTACTTTACATCACGCTTATGGATAGGTAATCGCTTATACAATTCGGGAATATTTGAATGGACAAACGGGATATTGAGTAGTTATGATAGCATCCAATATATTATAAATTCTTCCGGTAATATTGCTGCAGAATTATACACTGTCTATGACACTACAATACAAAGCTGGATAATAAATGAAATTGACACATTTACATATGACAATAAGGGTAACCAATTAATAGAAACTGATTTTTACGTAGATACAACTCCAAATTCTTTTGCGATCGGTTATTACGATTCAAGTGCTTATGATAATAATGGATTTTTAGTGACAGATTATATTAACGGCAAAGGGCGAGGATATGTATTTTCGTCCAAGCTAACCTACATAAATGATTCTGTGGGAAATGATCTTATTAGAATACAATCAGACTGGAATGATAGCTCACAAACGTGGGTGAATTTTCAAAAATATTCTATGACATATAATACTAACCATCGAATGCTATCAGATACGGCAGAATGGTGGAATAATGGAAGCTGGCAATACCTAGAATTCTTTAACTATAATTATAACAATAAGAATCGAGAGACTTTATCTGAGCATTATAGCATTGTCGAAGGAGGTATATGGCTTATGCTCCAAAAAGTCATATGGGTTTATGATACAAATAGCAACTTATTATTTGTATCAGATCAATACAATCAAGGAGGAGATACACTCAGTCTAACCGGCTATAGAGATTATTACTACTATGAAGCCCTCGACATCTCCAATAATATCTCTGCTCCGCCAAGCAAGCTATGCATCTATCCCGACCCTGCTTCACAGACTTTGAATATTGCACTGCCTGAACCATATGCTAACGAACCCTATGCCGTATATGACCTGCTTGGACAGACAATGACTAATGGCTACCTGACAGGCAATAACTACAGCATAGATGTCAGCGGCTACTCCGACGGGCTTTATGTCATTCGGGTCAGTAGCCTCACACAGAAGTTTATAGTAAAGAGATAATCCGAAATGTTATTTTTGGCGTTATAACCCCCAAACCCCCTTTGTAAGTATTATTTGGATAGTTAATTAATAATCAGTCATCTATAATACTATATTGTCCTTCAGGGACTAAAAAGGGACATTTTGATAATTAAATTTCCTTTAAGCAAAATAGAGAATTATCAAAACAAAAGTATACATAAACTTGCTAAGTAGTTCAATATTTTTGCTTGAAACAGCGCAGGAACTGCACATATCCTGACTCATAATCAGAGGGTCCCTGGTTCGAGCCCAGGCGGGACCACCCAATCGAGGTT
>CAIXBT010000345.1 GCA_903917755.1 uncultured Bacteroidota bacterium | reverse complement strand
CTCGAGACCAATCTTTCTTAGAATGAACGGGCTCCTCTTTTGTCTTCCTAAAATAAAGTCAAAGGTGGCTCCTGCCCCGATTACCGTTCCAATTCCCTTTGACCTTAAATAATTTTCATTAAAAATTTCTTGGTTCGGAGAACCGAAACACGAAATCACCAAATTAGGCTTTGACTCAATAATTTCTTTCGAGATTTTAGTTAGTTCATCAAAAGATAAAAACTGATATTCCGGCATTTCGTGTAAATATACCAAAGTCACGTTTCTTGAGTTTGAATCTAGATACCGCCGTAGCGTCGCTTCATACTTTTGTGGAATGCCTAGAATTGCAATTCTCATAACCTCGGTTTTTGAGACAGACAGTAGCTTCGGAATCAAATCAGAACCGGTAACACGTTCTTGGTGCCTTCTGCCAACAACTGAAGCAAGTAGAGCTATAGGCCAACCATCTGGGAGGACTAATGAAGCATTAGACATTGCCTTTCTATATTCAGGGTCGATCCTGAGTGACCTCAAGTGCCCAATGTTTGGAGTGATTACGGTAATTCCTAACATTTTCTTAGAATCACCTAAAATCCTATCTAGGATCTCAGCTTGTCTTCCAAGGCTGATCCTAAGGTTCATGCATCTCACCTCTGTCCTAGAAACTGTTTCATCCATTTTCTTCTCCTTAGTCGAGGCTGACTCTCTTCAATCCATCTCTGAACGTTACTCAATTATCTTTGAAGATCACATAATGGAGTAAAGTAGAGTAGTTCTCAAGGCATGGATTGCCTGGCAAGGATTGGGCTGAACATATGACTTTGTACCTGACAATTTTGCTTGCCTTCGGATTTCTTCTGCCAATGAATCGTCTGCTCTTTGTTTTTCCTATCTCGATAATGATTCCGGTCGGACAGCTTCCGGTGAATCCACAATTTCAATCGGTCTATCCTTCATTAGTTCTAGGGCTTGCTCTATTCGCTAGAAAATTTAGAGTGAAGAACAAGGACGGATATAGTAATTTTGGTAGACTCGAATTCCTTTCATTATTTCTGGGAATTTCATTTTTCTCGATAAGTACATTAATAGTTAATGACCTTAGTCAAAGTGCATTCATATATTTCGTCTCTCTCACTCTCATGTTTTATTTGCTGCCTTCTTTGAACCTCGTGAGTTCAGAACGTAAAATAATGGAGAATTCCTTGATTTTAGTTATTTGGATTTGCTCTGTTTACTCAATTGTGGAATTTATACTAAAAAGAAACTTCTTAATGGAATCTTTTTATGCAGCGGGAAATAATCCGGTTTTGCCATATTTCTGGTCGACATACCGTGCAACTAGTTTCATGGGACACCCCATAATTCTGAGCTTGATCATGTCGATATCCTCGCTTTACTTTTTTTCAAAATATTTGTCAAAGGGCGACAAAAAATCACTGATTACTTTCTTGCTCTCTACAATTTCCTGCACTTTAACAATAACGAGATTCTCCATTACTTTATTGGTTGTGCTTCTAGTTTTCTCATACCTGCAAGCCTCTGTGAGAAAATTCAATTTAATTGATAGAAAGAAAACAGACGAGCCCGCAAAGTATGTCCTTTTCAAGAGTATCGCTTTGATCTTGGTGTGCTTTCCACTTTTGACCCAAGTTTTTCAGAAATTCAGTTTAAGAAACAATTCCTTGGAAGGAATTTCTTCTAGGCAAGTAAGGACTATCGCGCTAGGCAAAGTGATGGAACTACATTTAGTCACTCCACTTGGCAAGAGCACGGGTAAAGTTATGGATCTATACACTTCTGCTAATGGTGTAGGACTTGGCTTAGATAATTCAGTGGCTCTACTCTTGGTTAATCTGGGGATAATTGGAACACTTGTATTCTTGATTCAATTCTTGGTTTTGATTCAAAGAAAGCCGTATCCTGGACTAAGTCGAATTCCTCTAATTGCTTTCCCCCTGGCAATGTTTTTTTCAAGCTTTTTTGATGGCAATCGAAACATGCATGCCTTCTTTGCCTTAATGATACTCCTCATCACAAAGTCTCAACCGGACTCCTTGCCAAACGATTTACTTAGTTTAACGAAAGCTATACCCAAGAGTACATAGACTATGTTTAGTACCAACATGAAATTTATGAAATTCAAAAAGTAAACAAATCCAATTGAAACACAACTTGTGAAAATGAATTTGAATGCGGACCAAGTTGCTAAGTATTTCTGTTTCATTCTCAACTGAAGTAGGACATAAAGTGGGATATTTATAATTCGAAAAATCCATCCAATCACGACAAAGGATAAAAACTTGGAAATCTCTGTGTAGTTTTCCCCTAAGAAAACAACGACTAAAGTTTTTCCAAAAAAGGCATTTAGGAATACACATATGCCTCCGAGGCTGAAAATATAGAGATAGGACTTTCTTATCTCGCGTT
>CAIXBT010000344.1 GCA_903917755.1 uncultured Bacteroidota bacterium | reverse complement strand
CGGGTGGCCGGGTGAATTAGCTGGACCCGCCGGTCTGAAGCGGAACTATTTTTGGGATGAGAATGATCTGGGTTACACTAATCTGCTCCCCAATCAATCTATCTTAAGCAGCTCTGATCAGAACGATCTGAACGTAGGCGACTTTGTTTTTTACCATGCCTGGGAGGGCGATGGAATGCTGAGTTTCAAGAAGGTGGTCCTGTACAGGCAGGCTAAGATCGTCGGAGAATGGGATACCTATAAAGGAGGTAATTGATTCTATTTGACTTTATTGTTTGTTCTTTAAAATATTGTATAGTATGTATTTATGTTGTATTAGTTAAATATAAATTTAACTACTCTTCGATCTCCATTTGCTGTGAACTGCTCTGCCAGTAGCGGCGCCATTTGTCCAGTACACCCGAGAAATCTGCTGGCAGTGGTTGCTCAAAAAACATGTGCTCCCCAGTCACCGGATGTTCAAAACCGAGGGTCGCGGCATGGAGTGCTTGGCGTGGCATGATCTGAAAACAGTTCAGGATAAACTGCTTGTATTTGGCATAAACTGTCCCTTTCAGGATGGCATCACCCCCATAGCGGAAGTCGTTAAAAAGGGTATGGCCGATGTATTTCATGTGAACACGGATCTGGTGGGTTCGTCCAGTTTCGAGTTTGCACTGCACCAAAGTGACGTAGTTGAACCGCTCAATAACCTGATAATGGGTGATGGCAGTCTTGCCGAAATCACCCTCCGGGAAGACCTCAAACTGGAGACGATCGCGCGAATGTCGTCCGATATTGCCCTCGATGGTTCCCTTTTCTTCCTCCACATTGCCCCAAACCAGCGCCTTGTATTTACGTTGGATGGTACGTTCGAAGAACTGTTTACCCAAATGCACCAGGGCATAGTCAGTTTTGGCTACGATCATCAGGCCACTGGTATCTTTGTCAATCCGATGCACCAGACCCGGGCGAAACTCCTGTTTTCCCTTGGGGAGGTTCTCGAAATGATAGAGTAAAGCATTGATCAGGGTGCCATTATGGTTGCCGAGACCAGGATGACAAACCAGACCGGGAGGTTTATTGATGACTAATATGGCATCATCCTCATAGACTATATCCAGAGGTATATTCTCAGGCAGGAGTGAATAATCTACGGCCGGTTTCGGTAGGATGATCTGAATGTGGTCTTCCGGGCGGATCTTATAGTTTGACTTGATCGGTTTGCCATTCACGAGGATACTGCCTGCTTCGGCGGCGTTCTGAATGCGGGTCCTGGATATATCAGCACCGAGGCGGGAGGCCAGAAATTTATCTATTCTAAAGGATTCCTGACCCTTGTCTACAGTAAAACTGAACTGCTCGACCATTTCCTCAGACTGATCATCACCAGTTTTGTCTATGTCTTCAAGTGCCATGTTGGTCTGATTTTATCAAATTCAAAAAACAAAAATACACAAATAGAAAACCGCAGAGCTACTAAAGATTCAGATGGATACTCTGTGTTTCAGCGTCTCTGCGGCCTAGATAATTTATGTTTATGCTACAGAGCTCAGATGCCCTTTTAGTTTGTCTATCACATGTACTTCGACCGGATCCACTCCATGCTCTATGGCCATATAATATGACAGCCAGTCACCGAAATGTACCAGATAGAAGTATTGCTCAAGCAGGGTGCTGCCTTTGGCTTTTACTTCCTGAACTGTGCTGACATTTTCAGCTACAACCGGGCGGATGAAGTCAAAACGGAGAATGTTGCGTTTGTTTTCAAAATCTGTACGAAGAAACAAACCTGCCAGACTTTCATTTTTGAACTTCCAGCCTACCAGTTCATTGTGGTTGAGCTCCGGAAGGACGTTGATCCAGCAGTTAGATTTAGAGTTCTCATTGATCTGCTGCTTCAGGCGCAGAGCTGCACTCTCTATTCGATCTTCGGTATAAACTATGACTGTTTTGTCTTTGAGTGTCTTTGCAAGTGACTGACTATCAGACTTTATTCCTGCCTGCTCACGGGCCAGAAACTCTGACACCCCTGTGATCTCTTCGGAAACAGTCAGGTCTATTAGAGCGAACTGGTCTAAGATGTACAGCAGGATGGTTGATCCGAAACCTAACGTAGTGCGAGGAGGCGCGCCACCCGGAAGCTGTATGAAATCAAAGTTGTGTTTTTGGGCAAGGTCTCTGAGTTTACCACCAGATGCCACGCATACAGGCTTCAATCCTCTCTCTACCGCCTGAGCAGCGCAGCTGAGTGTTTCCTCGGTATTGCCTGAGTATGAGCATAGTATGAGTAATGTGTTTTCTCCGGCAAAACTAGGAAGTTCATATCCTTTGTTTACCAAAACAGGTACCGTGATCTGATCAGATGTCAGGTCATAAGCCAGATTGCCTCCGATCCCTGAGCCACCGAGTCCGCATACCAGTACATTGTTTATGGCATGCTCCCTTTTGCTGAGGCGTATTCCTTTTGTTAATTCAACAGCCTCAAGCATTTGCGCCGGAAACTTTTCTATCAGTTTGTCCATTATTGTCTAAAATTTTGGCAAATATACGAATGCAATACATAGTTTTTAAGAAATAACATCGATTAACGCTAAAAAGCCTGTTGCAACAATTTAACAATAATTTGAGTGAATTTATTTGGAAGTGAAATTATATGCAACTACATTTGTTGTTGTAACGTTTAATTTATAATTCAATAAAACAAATCAAATATCATGGCAAAATGGTTAATCGATCCGGCACACTCAGAGGTGCAATTCAAAGTTAAACACCTGGTGATCTCTACTGTCACAGGTTCATTCAATAAGTTCGAAGGCAGCGCAGAAGCAGCATCTGATGATTTCGTCGGGGCCAATATCAATTTCTCTCTCGATGTAGATAGCATTGATACCAATCAGTCGCATCGTGACGGACATCTGAAGTCACCTGAGTTTTTTGATGTGGCAGCTTTCCCGCACATCACCTTTACTTCCACCTCTTTCACTAAAAAGAGCGGTTCTGACTACTCTCTGAAAGGTAACCTGACTGTAAAAGGCGTGACCAAAGAAGTAGAACTGGCAGTAGAGTTCGGTGGTATAGCTGCTGACCCATACGGCAATGTGAAAGCAGGTTTTGACATCACAGGCGTGGTAAACCGCAAGGACTTCGGCCTGACAGCGACTATGATCACTGAGGCTGGCAGCATTGTAATAAGCGATGAGGTGAAACTCATTCTTAGCGTTCAACTGGCTAAGCAAGTTGCAGCTACCACCGCTGCATAATATTCAAAGAACAGGTCAAAGCGCGGCTCTAGGGCTGCGCTTTTTTATTTACTGTACGGCGTATAAACCCCTGTCTCACTTCTTTCCGTTTTAAACTCTGAATTGAAGTGAAACTCTATGTCAGGGTTATTCTCCCGCTCCATCTTGAGAAACCACTCTGATGGTGCGAGATAAACGGTGTTACCATCTTTGTCAAAAACGATAGCTGTCTGTTTGAAGCGTACGAAATCCTCCAGTTTTTGTGGATCCTTAGATCTCAGCCAGCAGGCACGAGTCATGCTGATAGGCTGAAACCTACAGCTCGCGCCATACTCATGCAGCAGGCGGTATTGGATCACCTCAAACTGAAGTTCACCTACTGTACCTACGAACTTCCGATTGCCCGGCTGCTGTGTGAATAGCTGCGCTACACCTTCATCCGTCAGCTGGTTGATGCCCTTCTCCA
The DNA here is from genome assembly GCA_903917755.1 of uncultured Bacteroidota bacterium. Taxonomy (GTDB): domain Bacteria; phylum Bacteroidota; class Bacteroidia; order Chitinophagales; family LD1; genus UBA1941. Next base: position 1,357 of record CAIXBT010000344.1, on the reverse strand, counting down.
GTTGTTTAGACTTCATCGGGTCGGTATTGATCAGCTCCTTGAATATCTCTGGTGAGAATGATGGTATACCTCTGATCTGAAAGTCTTCTCCTTCGGTCAGCACATCGGCTATCTTGAAGTTGCCTGTATCATAAAGCCCCACTACGTCTCCGGGGTATGCCTCATCGACTATGTTCTTGTCCTGCGCCATAAAGGTGACAGGTGTACTAAAGCGAAAGTCTTTGTGCAGGCGGCAGTGATGGTAGTATTTACCGCGTTCGAACTTACCCGACACGATACGCATGAAGGCGATACGGTCGCGATGCTTAGGATCGAGGTTGGCATGTATCTTAAAGATAAAACCGGTCATTTTAGGCTCTTCAGGCTCGATGAAGCGTTTATCGCTCTCACGGCCCAGTGGGGTAGGGGCGATATCGATGAAGGTATCAAGCATCTCCTGTATCCCGAAACTATTGACCGCCGAGCCGAAGAAAACGGGTGCCAGATTGCCTTTCAGGTATTCATCTCTGTCGAAGGGATCATATACAGCATCGATCATCTCTACGTCCTCACGTAGCTTGTCAGCGTCAGCTTTGCTGCAGTGCTTATCTACCTCAGGGTCGCTCAGGTCGGTCACTGCTATTACATCATCTGCCAGGCGTGTGGTCGATGCCTTAAAGAGATTCAGACTATGGGTAGCCAGATCATATACCCCCTTGAATGAACTTCCTCTATTGATAGGCCATGTCAGCGGGCGGGTGCGTATGTGGAGTTCTTTCTCTACTTCATCCAGCAGGTCAAATGGATCACGGCCCTCACGGTCGAGCTTATTGACGAAAACGATCACAGGGGTTTTGCGCATGGCGCATACCTCCATCAGTTTCTTGGTTTGCTCCTCTACACCCTTTACAGAGTCCACCACTATAATGACCGAATCCACAGCTGTGAGGGTACGATATGTATCTTCGGCAAAGTCCTTGTGACCAGGGGTATCGAGTATATTTATGAGTTTGTCTTTGTAGTGGAAGGTCATGACCGATGTAGCGACGGAGATACCACGCTGCTTCTCAATCTCCATAAAGTCGGAGGTCGTAGCCTTCTTGATCTTATTGCTTTTGACCGCGCCTGCCGTCTGAATGGCACCGCCGAATAGCAGCAGTTTCTCCGTCAGCGTGGTCTTACCTGCATCGGGGTGGGCTATGATACCAAAGGTCTTTCTTTTGTGTAGTTCTTCTGTGAAACTCATTTTAATGTGCTAATAGTGTAAATGTGCTAATATGCTAATGAAATACAAGCTTCAAAAGCGGTGCGAAAATAAGGAGATAATATCAAATTGACTAAATGTATTCTGCCTCTATCCTCTGGAGTGGCTGTTTCG
>CAIXBT010000343.1 GCA_903917755.1 uncultured Bacteroidota bacterium | reverse complement strand
GTCATACGCCTCGGGATCTTGCTCTACTTTTTTCTTAAAAAGGCTTATAATTCCTATCAGATATATGCGAGGTGCTATAGATGGCAATCGGGACAGGAAGAGGCTGTCAGGGTCTACGACCTTCACTCTGAGATAATCTAGGGCCAGTGTTTTGCTTTCCTCTATTACTTTATCCCACTCATTAAATCCTGATGGGATAGTCGTTCTGCCAAACCTGAGATTAAAAAGTTTACTCTCTCTCTCCGAAAATTCTATCATGTAGATAAAAGTATTAATAAATTTGAAATACTCTAGCTACACATGAAGCATATCAACAATATTGCACAAATAGTATTCATATGAAAATAGCCATCAGTTATGATTCGCTTCTATATAAAGTGATATCCCGTATCGGGCAGTTTGTGATCTATGCCTTCGAGACCATTTCAAGTGTATTTTCAACAGAGAAAGAAGCTGTGATCGATCCCGCCAAATTTCCCTGGGCCAAAACCATCGAGCAGAACTTCGAACCGATACTCAATGAACTGAAGCATGTAATGATGCAATATGACTCTATCCCAAATCTGAGCGATCTCTCCGAAGAACAAAAGAGGATCGTAAAAGGCGAAATGAACTGGAAAACTTTTATATTATATACCTATGGAGTGCCTGTAGAAAAAAACATTCGTCAATGCCCCGAGACAAACAGGATCACAAAAACAATTCCCGGCATGACCACTGCCTTTTTTTCCATCTTGGAGCCTCATACTTCATTGGCCCCGCACCGTGGCCCGTACAAGGGAGTGCTTCGCTATCACATGGGTCTGATAGTGCCTCAACCTGAGGATATATGCGGGATCAAGGTGGATGGGAAGACATATCACTGGCATGTGGGAAAGAGTCTGATATTCGATGATACTTTCACTCATGAGGTATGGAACAACAGTGATGAAAGAAGGGTAGTGCTCTTTATTGACTTTAAGCGAGACTATATTTTTTCTTTTAATTTGCTGAATGATCTCATGGTTCGGATCATAGGGATATCTCCATTTGTCTCCAATATTTTGAAGAAGATAGAGCAGCGATGAAGTATTATTTTTTGTCGAATTTGAACGGACGTGACACCGCCCATCCGAAACCGGATTTCACGCTTACGCAGTAGTACCCCTCTTCTTTTGGTGTGAATGTATCTCCCTTGCCGGCATAATTCACCGTATGCAGATCAGTGCCTGAGAGGCGATACCATTTTTGAGCCGGGGCTTTGCTGTCAGAGATAAGCGCGCCATTTTTATTGCTGATCACAGGTCTTGAAGGGCTCCATTCCGTCATTTTATGTATCCGGTATGAAAATATACTTGGTGCTATTGCATACTCGGTCCTTGTATTGTTTTTCTCATTTTTATATTCCATCAGGATCCGCTCTTTCAGTGTTGTATCCTGTTTATAAAGCCCGTAATTAAAAATATAATTCCCGTCTGCTTCTATATCAAAATTGCCTCCACCTCCGGTATTAGATATTTTTTCGATAGGGGCTATTTTCTTGATCAGTTTGATAACAGGCGTGCCTTTTTTGTCATAGTTCACGGTGAACTGATACACTTCGCATTGCTGATGCTGATCATCACCGTTTGACAAAATGGTGTAAAAAATATTTCCCTGTGCATCTTTCACTACCTGCAGATCATGCTGAAGATAAATGGGTATGACATCCGACTGCGAATTGGCTTTTTGTTTTATGCGATCTATATGCCACATCACATGACCATCGGTACGAGATATTTTGCCGATGCCGATATGCTTGAATGAATAAAGAATATTACCATCATAGTCATACTGCAGTGAATTGCCATGCGACCATTCGAAAGTTGAATTGCCCGACATAACTCCCGGAGCATGTCTGTATGGGAGATAAACAGCATGAAAACCCATCTGTACCAATGGATTCCAGCTGAAAGTGCTTTTGCCTTTCGCATCCGAAATCTCGATGGTCTCATATATCAGTTTGACAACCGAGTCTGCTGCATCATTTGAAATTCTCCTCAAGTCCATGATCGTATCGTGACCTGCGAAATACATCATATCATCATTAGCAGATAGTTTAAAATCGTGTGAATCTATTTCCCTATTGGACCTATAGAAGGTATCAACCACTTCCATATTTTTATTGCAGATCAGAATAGCCAGATTATTGGCACGACCACCATTGGGAATGACGGTAAAAAACAACAATTTATCATTTTGTATAGATGCATTGAGCATGATACGGTCGCTGGTAGTCAGATCTGAAGCTGTGTCGCATGGATGCAGGCCAAACCACCTCGGCGGCCAGGGCTGATCTGCATCGATCACCTCTATGCTAGGGGCATATTTGACCGTCAGACCTCTGAAATAATTATAATCCGCTATGGTGAGAAGAAAAGAGGAACTATCTCCGGTTCCTTTTTTGAGAGAAATGGGGCAGATCTTATTCAATTCCTGACCCAGAGCTACGTCTACAGAGTCCAGGATCAATAGAAAAAATATAATTTTCAAGAAAAGTCTCATTTTACGGGTATTAATCCGCACAAAATATTGAATTTATACGGGATCGGCAGGGTATCCATAAAATAAAAAAACCTGCTCTTCACTGCAGGTTTCTTATTAAGGGTTTGGTCGTTATTTATACCCGATCGCGGGATCTTGAATTAGTCTATGTTCTTTCCGGTTTTCTTTGAGAAGCGAACGCTTGTACCTTTTACATCCTTGCGGCCGATACGAGTTGCTTTGCCATCAGACACGAGGGCTACGTTTGATACGTGTATACCACCTTCAGTTTTCACAATGCCACCCTGAGGGTTTTGAGCATTAGGCTTAGAGTGTTTAGTATTGATGTTGACACCTTCTACTATGACACGATTTTTTTCGCGGATGACTTCAGCTACACGGCCTTTTTTGCCTTTGTCGTCTCCTGTGAGTACTACGACGTTGTCACCTTTCTTTATATTCAGCTTCATGATTATTTCTGATTTATTTTTTTGATTTATGATGTGGTCGGCAGTATTAAAGTACTTCCGGTGCCAGAGAGACTATTTTCATAAAAGACTTGTCACGCAGTTCTCTCGCTACAGGTCCGAAGATACGAGTACCCCTTGGCTCGTCCTGATTGTTCAGGAGAACTACGGCGTTGTCGTCAAAACGGATATAAGAACCATCTTTTCTTCTGAGTGCTTTGGTAGTGCGCACTACTACAGCTTTAGATACTGAACCTTTTTTGACACCACCGGTAGGCATGGCTTTCTTGATAGTAACTACTACTTTGTCACCTACGCTGGCATATCTTCTGCCAGATCCTCCCTGTACGCGGATCACCAGTACTTCTCTTGCGCCGCTATTGTCAGCTACATTTGCTCTTGATTCTTGCTGTAACATCTTCTTTTATATTTATGATTTCGGATTTATGATTTCGGACCACTCCAAAACCTTTAAATTATTTAGCTCTTTCTACTACTTCTACTAACCTCCAACGTTTTGTTTTGCTGAGGGGGCGTGTTTCCATGATACGTACAGTATCACCTGTCTTTGCATCATTTTTTTCATCATGGGCTTTGTACGTTTTAGTACGCTTCATGAATTTGCCATATATCGGGTGCATGATCTTAGTGACTTCGGATACAGTTATGGTTTTTTCCATTTTGTCGC
>CAIXBT010000342.1 GCA_903917755.1 uncultured Bacteroidota bacterium | reverse complement strand
GATCTTAAAATCGACTACGAGAGATGTAATCTCCTATATATATCTATCTGATTTTCCGTAGCCTTAGTTGTACCTCTGTGATGTAGTGTATTGCCCTCTTTCGTCTTTGCTTGCATTGTCACCCTTGATCTATTGAGGCTTTTGCAAAACTCACTTAAGTGTCTGAGAATCAGTGCGAGAATTTACTTAATATCAATGACTTACGTGAGTTTTGCAAAAGCCTCTATTTGATAGTATTTCTCGAATAGTTTGCCAATGATTATTGATTTCATCTTTATTTAGTTGGTACAGACATTGTTTTATGAGATGATATGCTAGTATTGTTATCCAAAGATGTCCGTCAACACGTTTTTCCTTTTGATGGTATACAGGACGAAGCCCTAGTGATGATTTCATAAATCGAAACGAATCTTCAATTCCTCTCAAAGTATTGTAAAGTTGCCATAGTGTTTTTGGATCAGTTTCAAGGATATTTGTTCGTAGAAAATATTTACCCGTAAGTTTCTCATCCATTTTTTCCCTAATAACTTTCCAATCTACGAGAGTTGCATTTAAGCCGTCTTCAGAGGCTATCACGTTGATTTCATAGCAAGCGGAAATGTTTTTATGTTTTTCCTTCAGCCTACCAATTCTTTCAACGACTGTTAGATGTTTTTTTCGTCCTCTTGGCTTCTTTAAGCTTTCATTGAGTCTGTTTAGAGAGTCTTCAAATCGACTTCTAAATGATTGTTTCATTTTATCTGCTACTGAAGCTTTAGCTTCAGACTCGCAGTAGAGCCATTTTTCATCATAGCAATCAGTCTTGATTATTGCAGCCTTTACCAAGTTATTGCGATCACCAACATGAACTAACGCACCTTCGATTTCTGTACAAGGAGCTCCTTTTCTTGCTGAAACTATATATTTATATTTATTCTCTCTAAGCCACGCTAAATTGGTATCAGTTGAAATACCTGCATCAAGAATTATAATAGGCTTCTCTAAGGATGGTTGTGGTGTAAGATTTTTTATCATATCCTCAAGCGTCTTGGGTTCTGAAATATTACCAGGAAGGATAGATGTTCTGTTTAGAAACCCATGCTCATTCATTACCAATCCCATTGTAACGAGCGGACAATCTGATCGCTTTTCCTTTGAAAACCCATGCTTAGCTTTTGGGTTAGCGTTTGCCTGACCTTCCATATATGTATTTGTAAGGTCATATAATGCTATTGTGCTTTTGAAACCATGATATTCCTGTTCTTTACATTCTAGATGTGATTCTAAAGCTGTTTTATTTGATAGTAACTTATCGCTAACTTGATAAAGTTTATCCAGTGAAGACTTAGAGAAATCGAAATCTAGTAATTCACTAAGCCCGCTTTTGTTACAAAGCCAATCGTATGTAGCTCTCTCACTATTTGGTGCAGCAGCTCTGGCTATAATTGATCCAAGGGCAAGAGACACATCTGTTTTGGATAATCCAAGTTCATGCAATTTTTTAGGCAGATCCAATTGCTTCGCCATTTCTAAAAGAACATGCTCAGTTCCTACTGATCTAGGATCGGAATACTCTAGCGAATTTGCATTGATGGTAACAAACAAATCCTCGGCATCGTCTGAATTTGAATTGTTTTTATCCTCTATATTATCAGACAGTCGATTAATAACTTGACTTGCGTACATTTGAGCCAATCGTTCGACGGCTGGCGTAGAAGGAAAGAGGGAGGGTTGACCTGTAATGATCGCTTCAATACGCTCCGCCAATGCCTTGTGCTCTTGTATAGCAAGATCAATTGTGGACCCCATATAGAGTAGAACGCGTTGTCTAGGCCCTTTATCGGTACGAACGGATTCGACTAAATGATACGCGAAATACGAAGTTCCCGTCTTACGATCTGTTTTGAATGATTGTTTGATGTACATGTCGAAATTATAGAAAATTACGAAAAAAAATGAAAGAAAAATGTTTTATTTAATTATTTTTCAGTCACTACAAGCGAGATAATTAGTTATGAACAATTACAAAAACAACTAAATCATACTAAAGCATATGTTTAGTAACAATTAGTAAGTTTAAATTAATTTGTTGTGTTTTAGGGTCACTGAACTTGGGTTAAGCAGATAGGGATTGATGCCGGTATGGATCAGGTCTTTAAGTGGGTCCCCTGATTTACGCTCATCTCCATATTCTGTCATCGCTTGTCTTCTGATCGAATCAGGAAAGAATCCTGTCGCGACTGAAAGTGATACCTCAGGCAATGCCGGTGCTGATTTTGAAAGCATGAGATTACTCAGAGTCTATATTAAAAAGCAGTCCGACTTCAAAAGCGTTAAAGAAATCTGCAGCAGAGTCTATCCGGGTGTTCCGGCAGTTTATATCGAAGCCGACATCTGCCGAGATAATCTTCTTGTTGAAATTGAGGCTGAATCTTCAAATAATTCTCTAACTATAACTAAATAATCTATTGCATGAAAAATGTTCGACTGTTTTTAATTGTTGCTCTTGCCTTTTTCCTGGCAAAATCAACAGGTTATTCCCAGTACACCTCTCCACCAGATTCTCTGGGTG
>CAIXBT010000341.1 GCA_903917755.1 uncultured Bacteroidota bacterium | reverse complement strand
TATACAATGGCGATGGAGAGAGGTGAGGATGAATACATGCAGGAACTAAAGAGGAGGACCGAATATACCGGTATCCACCCTCAGATGTTCGGTTTGTGGCTCGCCATGGCTAGTATGACAATGTTCTTTGCAGCTCTGACCAGCGCCCTGATCCTGAAAAAAGGAGATTTTAAGTCCTGGGAGAATTTCAGATTGCCGAATGTCTTTATGATGAGTACGGCAGTCATCGTGATGCTGAGTGTGATGATGCATGCTGCGCTGATATGCTATCGCAAAGCAAAATTCGAGACATTCAGATGGTTATTCTCCGGCGCATTTGTACTTGGATTAGTGTTTCTATTGACCCAGTGGAGAGGATTCGTAGCGTTGAAAGACATCGGATTTCCTCTTACAGGCAATATCTCTGGTCAGTTTATCTATATGCTCGCCATAGCACATGGATTCCATATTGTGATAGCGCTGCTGGTCACAAGTGTAGTACTGATCAAGGCAGTCAGGGCCCGGAAGGATCCGCTGTTTGAATTAAAAAATATCATCAATCCCAAACGCAAATTGCAAATGGAGTTGCTGGTCACATTTTGGCATTATATCGATATAGTTTGGATATATTTATACGTGTTTTTTTATTTTAACTATAGGTAAACGAAAGGCTTAATTTTAAACATAACATACAATTTTATCAAATGGCATCTGCTACTTTAGATCAAAGTCACAAAGCGGTGACGGAGCGAGAACTCTGGACAGGCGGAAGATCCCCCTTCAAAATTAGCTACGGAAAGGTGATGATGTGGTACTTCCTCATCTCTGATACCTTTACCTTTGCTTCGTTTTTGATCACCTACGCTTCGCTGCGTTTTACCCAGTCTGCTTCATGGCCCAATCCGGCTGAAGTATTCAGTTCCATACCTATTCCTTACGGACCTTTCGAGCATCTGAAAGCGCCGCTGGTATTCGTGAGCTTCATGACATTCCTCCTGATCGTGAGTTCGTACACTATGGTACGCGCCGTACAGGAAGGATATGTAAGAAACAGAATGGGTGTAGTCAAATTTTTGATCCCTACCATACTTTGCGGTATCGCCTTCCTCGGATGTCAGGCTTTGGAATGGACCCACCTGATCGAATCAGGTATGACCATCACCACAGCATCTCATGTCACTAAGGTCATAAACTTCGGACAGTTGTTCTTTGTCATCACCGGATTCCACGGACTTCACGTATTGGGTGGTGTGATACTGAATACCTGGCTCGCAGTAAATGCCTGGAACGGTACTTTTGATAAGAGAGGTCACTATGAGATGGTTGAGAAACTCGGTCTCTACTGGCACTTTGTGGATCTGGTTTGGGTTTATGTATTCCTCAGCTTCTACCTCCTTTGATTTTTACAAAACAGAATTAAGAAATAAATAAGATAACAATGGATCACAATCATAATTTACCTGAAGGACACCTGCGCTGGAGCCCCGAAGAATATGCAGACAGCAGAAAGGATGTACTCAAGACCATCATCATATTATCTGTAGTGACAGTAGTGGAAGTGGGTGTAGCAATCGCTTATGACCATTTCAATCCCACAGGAGGCAGTTTCAAATGGCTTATCAACCTTTTCATGGCAGTGATGTCTGTAGTCAAGGTGGTGTATATCATGGGAACATTCATGCACTTGAAGCATGAGACCAAGGGATTCTTCCTGACAGTGGTATTGCCTTTCATGTTTCTGATATGGGCTATCATCGCATTCTCATACGAGGGCGGCTCATGGCAGCACATGAGGTCATTGCTCAACGTATTTTGATATACAGGACACAATAACGTTAATACCTTTAATTCTAAATAGAATGCCTGCTTTATAGCGGGCATTTTTTATGTCTATAGCATTGTGTTACCAAAAAAACCTTACTTTTGTGTGTGAGTGTTTTAAACGAAGAAACATACCGGGAGGTCTATAATATTTTTTCCGCTTATCTGGAGCAGAAAGGGCAAAGGAAAACTATAGAACGATACGCCATACTCGAAGAGATATATTCACGTACTGACCACTTTGAGGCAGAGCAGCTATACACAGACCTTATCAATAAACCTATCAACGTAAGCCGTGCCACTGTTTATAATACGCTGGAACTGCTCGTATCCTGCGATCTGGTCAAAAAGCACCAGTTCGGCAAAAATCAGGCACAATATGAACGGTCATATGGTTATAAACAGCATGACCACATTATTTGTGTAGATTGTAAAAAAGTTGTCGAATTTTGTGATCCGAGAATTCAGCAGATCAAGTCAATGATGGGAGAATTGCTTAATTTTAGGATCACGCATCATTCCTTATATTGCTACGGAGTTTGCGGCACCTGTCAGGTAAGAAGAGAAACTGAAAATAAACTATCAAAAAATTAAAGATATGGAGATCAAAAAAGAACTTAAAGACGGGATCACCGTGATATACCTGAGCGGAAACCTGCTGGGCGAGAATGCGAACGGACCTGTATTGGATTATCTCAAACTACAGCTAGAAGCCGGTCATAAGAAAGTGCTTTTTAATCTGACCGACCTGAAATTCATCAATAGCACCGGTCTCGGAATGCTGATGACCGCCATAGCACGCGTGAGAAATGCAGGCGGAGAAATGTATCTGTGCAATGTGCCTGAGATCATGACCAAGATACTCAAAATGATGAAGATCGATTCTACTTTCCCAATAGCAGCCACGGAACAGGAAGCAGTGGCACAATTAAACTAAATTAATCAGGGCCACTGCATCGTGAGATGGATACAGCTTGTATTCTATCGGGTTCATGCATGGTACCATTCTATTAAAATCAAGATAAAAGATCAGTAAAACATGTACGTAGATATACTTTTAGGTTTGCAATGGGGAGATGAAGGCAAAGGCAAGATCGTAGATTATCTGGCTCCTAAATATGATGTGATAGCAAGGTTTCAGGGTGGCCCTAACGCAGGTCACACACTGGTGATAGGTGGGGAGAAAACTATCTTGCATACAGTGCCAAGCGGTATCATGCACGACAAGCCTATGAATGTGATAGGCAATGGTGTAGTGATCGATCCGGTCACGCTGGTCAAAGAGATCACCACACTGGAAAGCAAAGGTATCACTACCAGAGGTCGCCTTTTCATATCCAAAAAAGCGCACCTGATCCTTCCTACGCATAAGGTGCTCGATGCTGCATCTGAGTCCGCTAAGGGGCAATCAAAGATCGGCTCCACACTACGCGGAATATCTCCGACATATATGGACAAGACAGGCCGTAACGGTCTACGGATCGGCGATATCATGTCTCCCGATTTCAAAGAATCATATCAGAAGATCAAAGAGAAACACCTCAAACTCGTAAAACAATATGATTTTGATTTTGATGTATCTGCCGATGAGGTAAAATGGTTTGAAGCAGTAGGATTTTTGAAGTCATTGAACAATTTCATCGACTCGGAATATTATCTGAATGAAGCTTTGTCTCAGGGCAAAAAGATACTGGCAGAAGGCGCTCAGGGCACTATGCTAGATATTGATTTTGGTACTTACCCATATGTCACATCATCTAATACAATTTCATCAGGCGCTTGCAATGGGCTCGGAATAGCGCCCAATCGTGTCAAGGAAGTGATCGGTATTGCTAAGGCCTATTGCACTCGCGTGGGTGGTGGTCCTTTTCCTTCAGAGCTGGATGATGAAGTCGGCGAACGCATACGTCAGATAGGAAATGAATTTGGTGCTACTACAGGCAGAAAGCGCCGTACAGGCTGGATAGACCTGCCTGCCTTGAAGTATGCTATCATGCTCAATGGCGTGACTCAGATAGCCATGACCAAAGCTGATGTGCTCAACGACTTCGATCAGATAGAAGCCTGCACACATTATGATGTGAATGGCAGTCTCACAGAGGCCATACCATACGATATAGATAAAGCAACCATTAAGCCTATATATAAATCTTTCGCAGGCTGGAAGCAGGATCTGGGCTCATTCACTACGGTAGATGAACTGCCTGAGCAACTAAGGGCATATCTGCGTTTTCTGGAGGCAGATCTGCACACACCTATCAGTATGCTATCTACCGGTCCCGAGCGCGAGAAATTGCTCTTCAAAAGCAGCGTAGAAATGGTAGGATAAAATCATCTTCCATGAGGTTTATCTTATTTACTGCACTGATCTTCTTTTTCACCGATTTCGCGATCATCTCGCCAGTATCAAATGATATAGAGGCCGAGATCCTGATAAGGAATATCAAAAGCCCCAAAGGTGTATTTGTGATCTCATTATATGATGATGCAAAGGCATTTCCTAAGGTAGGAAAAGAACTGCTGACGGAGAAAATACCTGTCAACGATACATTGCCTCATACTGTCAGGATCAAAGTGCCTAAAGAAGGCTGGTATGCTATTGCTCTTTTTCAGGATGAAGATCAATCAGGCAAGATCAAACAGGATAAGGTGGGCATTCCCCAGGAGCCTTATGCTTTTTCAAATAATATCCATCCTCGTGTGGAAGCTCCGACTTTCTCGGCCTGCCGTTTCTATGTGCGAAAAGATGATAAAGGTGTGATGGAGATCAGGTTGATACAACCGGCCTTTCATGGCAAACTGTAGTTGATTGAAGAAAACTGTCATCTCACTGTTTTGCCTTTCCCTGAAATAAACTGAAAAGGTAATCAATCCAGTATTTGTTTTGATTGTGATGCTATGTAATTCCACTAATAATTATTTTGAATACGTAAGTACAAATGAAAATTGCTTGTTAATTAACAGCAACCCCTGGCTATATAATGCAGTCTTATATCATTAATAGCTTATTTTTAAATACATAAACCATTACATCATGAAAAAAATCATACCCGCACTATTTCTTCTGTTAAGTATGTGTTGCTCCCAGACTCAGCTTGATGCACAGGCGAGATGCAATAGCGATACGATATTTTTAAGAACAGGAGTGAATCCGGACCTGTCTGTCGATACGATAGGTCAGCCGGATGCATTTTGGACCGTGCTGTCTGGTCCTATGGCATCTTCACTCAGTTTCCCTTCACCTGGTTGGGCCATTTCTCAATACGCGGGTTGGTACTATACCCAGCCCGGATCAAACTGGATCTCGCCATTCAATTACGCAAATTACGGGGTAGATAATTTCGATACCCCTTATGTGTTCAGATACACATTTTGTCTGGCTCAGCAGACTATCATTAACATGTTTCTGCCGGTACTCTGCGATGACCTGGCTTCCATTTATCTCGACGGATCCTATGTAGACAGTACAATGTCGGGCTATAGATTCTATCAGAGCACTATTGACACTTTCAGGGCTACACGCACGCTGGCTGCAGGTACGCACAATCTGGATATACATCTCTACAATGTAGGTGGCATAGCGATGGGGCTGAACCTTCATGGCTATATCACCAGTATTGATTCGCTGGTCACAGATACCTGCTGCAATACTCACGGATGCTGCTGCGGAGCGGTGTTTGATGATCACAATTGCGACGGCGAAAGAGCAGTAAGCAATGGAGCACCTACAGATCAGGGCCTGCCTAACTGGAAACTGGCACTGACAGGCGGAGGCAATACCTATAATATGAAAACGGATATGTTTGGTAATTACAGTTTCACAAATCTGAACCCCGGCAGCTATACACTCACTACCAGCGACCCATCGGGCACACCGGTCAAAACTTCAAATATCAGCATCGGAAAACTGAAGGTGGTACAAAAAGATGTACCTATATGCGGTGTAGCAGGTATCAGTAATATCGATGCCGAAGCTTCATATTTCAGTGCATATCCTAACCCTGCCACCTCGCAGTTGCAGATGGATTATTATCTCGCTCAGTCATCTTCCGTTTCGCTCAGGATAGAGAATATTCAGGGTCAAAACGTGATCGATGTAATTAATAATGTGAGCAAAAGCGCAGGTCAATACCATCAGAATGTCAATATCGAACAGCTCCCTGCGGGTATTTATTTCTATGAGTTGAATGCTGACAGGGTTTATAAAGGGAAATTCGTTAAGCAATAATTTTTTCATCTTCTCTATGAATTACTTATAGAGAATTTGGCTAAAAAATTTGCATAAAAGTTTTCTGTCATTACTTTTGTATTGTGTTCTTTAAATAATGCTTATTCAGAAAGACCGAGGGACTGTCCCTTTGACGTCTTGACAACCTCTTACTGCCACAAGCGGTAGAAAGGTGCCAACTTCACTGATATCAGATCAGTGACAGATAAGTTAGAATGTTATACATTAATACCTTAAAATATTAAAGAAGCCTTCTAAACTACTGTTTGGGAGGCTTTTTTATTTTACGGAATGCACCGTCCTGAAATAAGTTGACACAAAAGTTGACTTATATAATGAATACAAAGGTTAAGGATCCGTTTAAAAGGACTCAAAAAGATTACAGTTTAGCATTTAAGATTCAAG
>CAIXBT010000340.1 GCA_903917755.1 uncultured Bacteroidota bacterium | reverse complement strand
TCAATCGTCACATTGACGAAAGGGTGGAAACCACCTCCCTGCATTTCCGTTATAGTAAATTTTAATCCTTTGACCTGATCGTTATTTTTCTTTGCCATATATGAAAATAAAAAAGACCGCGATAAACACGGTCTTTTGAGAGAATATTTGTTTTAAGTTTAGATACTGAGCGTCTTGAGCACATCATTCATGGCACGTACCGCATCGGCGCTCTTATTGAATGCTTCCTGCTCTTCTGCATTGAGATGGTAGTCGACGATCTTTTCCCATCCGTTCTTGCCTATCACTACAGGTACTCCGAGGCAGATATCTTTCTGGCCATATTCGCCATCGAGAGCCACGCAGCAAGGGAACACTTTCTTCTCATCACGAACGATACTCTCGACCAGAGCAGCACCTGCAGCACCGGGAGCATACCAGGCTGAAGTACCGATCAGTTTCGTAAGAGTAGCGCCACCTACCATAGTGTGTGCAGCTATTTGTTTGAGTTCGTCAGCAGATAGCAGATTGCTCACTGCATGAGAGTTTAGGAATGCCAAACGAGTGAGTGGGATCATGGTGGTGTCGCCGTGACCGCCTATCACTACTGCATGCAGGTCGAGCGGAGAGCATTTCAGTGCTTGACTCAGATAGTATTTGAAACGTGAGCTATCGAGAATACCACCCATGCCGATGATACGGTGCTTAGGTATACCTGTGGCTTGCAGAGCCAGATAGGTCATTGTATCCATAGGATTGCTTATCACCACGATGATGATGTCAGGAGAGTGTTTCAGCAGGTTTTCTGCTACAGTTTTGACGATAGAGGCATTGGTGCCGATCAGTTCTTCGCGTGTCATACCCGGTTTGCGAGGTATGCCTGACGTGATCACGGCTACATGGCTGCCGGCAGTTTTGCTATAGTCATTGGTAGAGCCGATGATCTTAGTGTCAGAACCCAAGAGCGTGGCGGTCTGCATCATGTCCATGGCTTTGCCTTCGGCTATGCCTTCTTTGATATCCACGAGTACGAGTTCCTGACAAAGTTCTTTCCGTGCTATGTTGTCAGCTACGGTGGCACCTACTGCTCCGGCACCTACTACTGTTATTTTCATAAAAATATGTTTGATTAATTAATTAAAAAGCGGGAGCAAACGTAGTCGAATTTGCGGAATTGTAAAAGGATTTTTGTCAGCAATCTGCAATGAATGAATCAGTGGAGAATACGTAATTTTATTATTACCCTCTCAAACTCGGTAAATCAGGCTCGGATTGATGGTTTAGAGTTTTTAATCCTCTTACTGAAGGGAATAGCGACCATGAATTAAGGAGGCAACAAATCCCGACCGATAAATAGATTTTTATCGTTGCATGTGCAGGTAAGAGCCTGAATTTAGGCCCATTGGCCGATAGCCCAAATAAAGAGGATCACCATAGCGCACAATGTCACTAAAAACCAATCCACTCTTTCCATTTTATTTACTGTTACACCTAAAACGCTCATGATATTTGATTTTAAGGTTCAAATATCCATCTCGGATATATAGTATTTAATGATGACAGTTAGTAATGGTCATGACTTTAAGACATAGAAGGATGTTTGACTGGAAATATCTGTGATTTGAATATAAAACGGCCGGAGAGAGTTGTTGCAAAATTCTATCTTCATACTCCCTAAAGCAAGTCTTTATGCCACATTCTTTCAGAACGCTAGTCAAACCCGAAAAGCCACCTTTTACTATCACGCATCAGGATAGGATCATGACTATAGGGTCCTGTTTCTCTGAGAATGTAGGGCAGTATTTCGAGCGGTATAAATTTCAGATCAATATCAATCCCTTCGGGCAGCAGTACAATCCCTATTCGATCGTGAATGCTATCAACAGGCTTTTATCGCCTGCTCCATATACGAAGGCAGACCTCATACATCATCAGGAGCTTTTTCACAGTTACGATCATCACGGATCGTTCTCTCGCACATCTGAAGATGAAACACTAGAGAATATAAATGCTAATCTGTCGGCAGCAGCAGAGACACTGAAGGGAACTTCAGTTCTCTTTCTCACATTTGGCACTTCACATTTTTTCAGGCTGAAGGGAAGCGGGAAAGTAGTATCAAACTGCCATAAGATGCCGGGTACAAATTTTGATTTTGAATTGATGAAACCGGAGCAGATCGTCAGTGAACTAGAGACTGCCTTTATTTCTTTATGGAAGGTCAATCCTGCTACTAAAATTGTTCTCACGGTTAGTCCTGTGCGCTATTTTGCTTTCGGGCATTATGAGAATTCAGTCAGTAAGTCGCATATATTCACGGCCATAAATACTCTGCGTGAGAAGTATTCTCAACTGTATTATTTCCCTGCATATGAGATCGTGATGGATGACCTCAGAGACTATCGCTTCTTTGCAGATGATATGCTACATCCATCACCGCAAGCTATAGCGTATGTCTGGGAGGCCATGTCTCACACACTGCTGCCGCTCTTCACCCAGAACCTGCTGAAAGAACTGGATGAGATCGTATCAGCAGTCAACCACCGCCCTCGAAATCCCAAGAGCCAAGCACATCTGAAGTTCATCGATGGCATATTGCTGAAAATGCAAAAGCTGGAGACGCAGTATGGATTGGATTTTGGGTTGGAAAGACAGAAACTACAAGGTAAATAAGATACCTATTTTAATCTTTCAAACCTCGCCTGAAAGAAGCGCAGATACTTCGGTTCATAAACCATTTTCAAACCTTTGATCTTATCTCTCCTGAGGAAAACTGAATTGATAGATTCGGCTATCACATCCATATGTGCCTGTGTGTAAACTCTGCGTGGTATGGTAAACCTGACCAGTTCGAGTTTGGGGTAGTAGTTTTCACCGTTAGATTTTCTGCCCGCAGATACCACTCCCCTTTCCATCGTTCTGACACCTGCTTCGAGATATACTTCGGCAGATAATGTTTGCGCCGGAAACTGATCCTGCGTGAGATGGGGAAGGAATTTTTTGGCATCAACGAAGATGCCATGACCGCCTATAGGCAGTACTATCGGTATGCCGTAGTCCAGCATCTTCTGTCCCAGATACTCGACCTGACCTATTCTGGCGCGGATATGCTCATCACTTAGACTTTCTTCTATACCGATGGCCATGGCCTCCATGTCACGTCCTGCCAAACCGCCATAGGTGTGCAGCCCTTCATAGATCACTACGAGGTTGCGGGCTTCTTCATAAACGTCCCATTCATTTGTGGCGAGGAAGCCGCCGATATTGACCAGCGCATCCTTTTTCGCACTCATCGTAGCTCCATCTGTATAAGAGTTGATCTCTTTTACGATAGCACGGATCGATTTTTTGGCATAGCCTGCTTCGCGCTGCTGAATGAAATATGCGTTTTCAGCTACACGGGTCATATCGTGGATGATACGAATGCCCAACTTAGTCGTATAGGCCCTTAGATCCTTCAGATTTTGCATACTGATAGGCTGTCCGCCGGCCATGTTTACACTGGTAGCGATACATACATAGGGTATTCTTTTAGCACCATATTTTTCGACCACCTGTTTCAGTTTGTCCATGTCCACATTGCCTTTGAAAGGATGTTCGCTAGCCGGGTCATGTGCCTCATCGATGATGACATCCACAAACTTAGCACCGGCTAATTCCTGATGCAGACGAGTCGTGGTGAAATACATATTGCCGGGGATGATATCACCCTTTTTGATCAATGCTTTTGATAAGATATTTTCTGCACCGCGACCCTGGTGGGTAGGGATGATATATTTGTAGCCATACAGAGTTTGTATCACCTTCTCAAGATGATAAAAATTTCTGCTGCCGGCATAGGCTTCATCACCCAACATCATGCCCGCCCACTGCCTGTCACTCATGGCTGAGGTGCCGCTATCTGTCAGCAGGTCGATATATACATCCTCTGATTTGAGAAGAAAGGTGTTGTAACCTGCTTCTTTAATGGATTTGAGGCGTTGGGGCCTGTCCGTCATTTTGAGCAGTTCTACCACTTTCATTTTATATGGCTCTGCCCACGAAGATTTAATTTTACTTTTCATTTATTGTTATTATAAATCGAAAGTAAAAATTGGCTTACACCATAAACATGAGAAGAATCATGTGAAGGCCTGATTGCCTTATAAGTCTATATTAAAAGTAAAATAAAAACAGCCACCTGTATAAGCAAATGGCTGTTCCTGTATTTTCTGTCAATAGACTATCTGATGAAGAGCATCTCTCTGTATTTAGGCAGAGGCCATGCGTTGTCATCGACCACGATCTCCAGTGCATCTACCTCCTGGCGGATCACATCGAAGAGTGGTTTTACTTTGTCGCAATATGCCTTCGCAGCATCTGATGTTGATTTTGCTTTGTGGGCAGCATGACTTGCTGTTTCAAGTTTCGCTACACCATCTGATATGGCATTGATGTGGCCAGCTATCTTTTTGATCAGTTCCAGTTGAGATTTGCTGCCAGCTGCTGCTACACCTACTTCTTTCAGGCCTTTCACGTTTGTGATAAGGGTATTGAGGTAGCCGACAGCAGCAGGTACGATGACGCTTGTAGCGATATCTGCGAGGGCTTTGGCTTCGATATCGATCTTGAGCACATAGCTGTGGTTCATGATCTCATAGCGGGCATCAAGCTCACGCTCGGTGAAAATTCCATTCTTAGAGAACAGATCCTTAGATTTTTTGCTGACGTAGAAGTCAAGTGCATAAGGAGTTGTTTTAACGTTGCTCAGGCCACGTTTCTTAGCTTCCTTTTCCCATGCATCAGAGTAACCGTCGCCTTCGAAACGAATTTTCTTGGAGTCGGAGATATAGCCGCGGAGCACACGAAGGATAGCGCCATCTTTGCTTTCACCTTCTTTCACCAGTTTATCCACTTCAGCTTTGAAGTTGAGCAACTGCTGGCCCATGATGGTATTCAAAACGGTCATTGATTGAGCACAGTTAGCAGAAGAACCTACTGCACGGAACTCAAATTTATTGCCTGTGAATGCAAATGGCGAAGTTCTGTTTCTGTCGGTATTGTCGAGCATTACATCCGGTATCTTATTGTGGATGTCCAACTTCAGATTGGCATTGGTCAGTTCATCAAATTTGCCCGGAGCCACACGTTTCTCGATCTCATCGAGTACATTGCTCATATATGAACCGATGAATGCAGAGATGATAGCAGGTGGGGCTTCGTTGGCACCCAGACGATGATCGTTATTCGCTGAAGCGATTGAAGCGCGGAGCAGATCAGCATGCTCACTTACAGCTTTCAGTACATTCACGAAGAAGGTAATGAAGAGCATATTGTTCTTTGGTGTTTTGCCGGGGCTGAGGAGGTTCTTGCCTGTGTCGGTGCTCATGCTCCAGTTGTTGTGCTTACCGGAACCATTGATCCCTGCGAATGGTTTCTCATGCAGCAGTACACGAAGTTTGTGGCGACGTGCTACACGCTCCATGATGTCCATGAGCAGTTGGTTGTGATCTACAGCTACGTTTACCTCTTCAAACATAGGTGCGCACTCAAACTGTGCAGGTGCTACCTCATTATGACGTGTGCGAACAGGGATACCGAGTTTGTGGCACTCCTGTTCGAAGTCGAGCATATAAGCATAAACCCTTTCAGGTATCGTTCCGAAATAATGGTCTTCGAGTTGCTGACCTTTAGCTGGAGAGTGGCCTACCAGTGTACGTCCAGCGAACATAAGGTCAGGACGGGTATAGTAGAGCGCTTCATCGATCAGAAAATATTCCTGCTCCCAGCCCAGCGTAGCAGTGACGCGTGTAGCATCTTTGTCAAACATGTGAACTACCGGCAGTGCTGCTTCCTCGAGGAAATGAGATGATTTGAGCAATGGTGCTTTGTAATCCAGTGTTTCGCCGGTATAAGAGATGAATATAGTAGGTATGCAAAGTGTTTTGCCATCGCCTATCTCCATGATGAAGGCAGGTGAGTTCGGGTCCCAGGCTGTATAACCGCGAGCTTCGAAAGTAGCACGTATACCTCCACTTGGGAACGAAGAAGCATCAGGCTCCTGCTGAACGAGTGCATCGCCGCTGAATACCTCGATAGCACCATCACCTTTAGGTGTGAAGAACATATCGTGTTTCTCTGCGGTCAGACCTGTGAGAGGTTGAAACCAGTGGGTGTAAGAGTTGGCTCCTTTGCCCATAGCCCAGGCCTTCATACCTTGTGCTACAGATTCAGATACCTCGCGGCTGATCTTTTTGCCGGTTTTGATGGCTTCTTTGACTGCTTTGTAAGCATCATCTGACAGATGATCGCGCATAGCCTTGTCATTAAAAACGTTTGATGCATAGTAATCAGATACTTTGCCGCCACTTAGTTTGGGCGACACCACTTCTCTGTTGATTACTGTTTCCAGGGCTTTTTTTCTTGCACTTGGCATAAAGAATTTGTTTTTTGGTTAGAAAAAATATTGGTATAGAAGAAAAGTTCAATTAATGCCGCAAAGGTAAACATAGAAACCGGGAAATGAAATCAATAAGATTTGATTTATCCACTTTTTGTCTATAAAGCAGCTTAAAATTTGCTAAATATTATCTGAACAGTATTTTTTTGCTGTTTTGGACTACCGATCGAAGGTATTTTGCATTACTTACGACAAATATGAATTTGTTTAAATCAATAAAGCATGTCAGAAATATCAGATAAAACAGCAGCCCGAAGATTTTGTATCTGACCAGCGCACCGATGATGGGAACGGTGATCCCGATCAGAGTATAATTGAGGATAAAGAATGTAAAACTGAAGACCGCCAGTTGCAACCTGTGGCCTTTGGGTTTTTGAAAGTAAAACAGCGTCAAAGCGGTGAGGAGCAAAACGATCAGGTTTTCAAATCCGAAGAGTTTTTCAAATGATCCATGACTCCATATGAATGGCTGCATGAACATATTGTAGAGACCTGCCGGAGCCAGTTTTAGTGGAGTGAAGCATCCGCTTGTAGTCAGATGGTCATCTGCCAGACTGCCGGCTTTCATTTTGAGCCCTAATGCCACAAATTCATTTCGTTTATGGATCATAGAGGTCATGATCTGACAGAGGTAGTCATTATGAGCATATAAAAACCAGGTAGCAAAGATGGCTGCCAGAATGATAGCTGATATTCTGACGTAGCTTTTGAAATAAAAGATGCCCATGACATACAGAGATATCAGGAAACTAAATACTATGAAGGGTTTGGATAAAAACAGGAAATGGATACACAATGCGGTCAATAGAATATTGGCCACAATATTTTTCATTGCCAGAAGTTTCATAGAGGTAAAAAACAGCATCCCTAAAAAGAATATGATTAGGGTTTCCTTCAGCAGACCTGATGACCAGAATAGGATAGAGGGTATGAGAAAAATGGGAATGATAAGAATACGACCGGTATTTCTTTCGAAAAATAGCCGTAAGGCCCGGTATAATGCCATCAATCCCATGAAGGATAAAAAACAAAAGAACAGACTGTGAATGTAAATGCTGCCATAAGAAAAATATCGCAGCACTGCATTGGTACGAATGATAAGTCTGTGATTGGAATCAAAGAAGCTATCGTCTTTCTTGTCAAAGTGGTGCGTATTGGCCAGTACGCTTCTGATCTCGGGGTCAGCATGGTCAAACCCAATACCTGTGATGACCTTAAATGCTGCTCTGGGATGTGTACTGACGGATTCATAGATCGTATTGCCGTCGTCAAAGTATTTGTAAATATCTGCGAGTCCGCGGTCTGTATAATAGTATGTGTAGACCAGTACGAGACTAATACTAAAGGTTAATTTTAGCAAAAAAAGCAGCGACATTCCTCTCACAGTCAGATCGCTATTGCGGAATAAAGGCATACTGCCAAAGGACCACAGCATCAGTGTGAGATAAAATATGAAAAGGATAAGTGCTATCATTTTTTAATACTTATTTCAAACAAAGGATAAGTATAGCACTAAAGTGCAAATAACTCTTTAAAATATAGAATAAGTCAGATGCATAGTCTTGAAAAATGTAAATTCATTGTTCAATTTATCAATAACCTTTGAATATTTATGTTGAAGTCCAAACTGATATTGCTTTTCATTTTTATCACTTTTCGATCACTTCCTGCTTGTTCACAGACTAAGCTTGATGAAATATACGAAGTGCCAATTCCACTTACAGCTGATGAGTATGACAGCCGGTTTCCGCAGAGCGTTAGATGTGATGTTTTTGAAGGTCTGCTGACAAAATTATATCAGAGTGTTTTGGATAAAAGTGTTTCTGTCTATGAAGGTAATGGG
>CAIXBT010000339.1 GCA_903917755.1 uncultured Bacteroidota bacterium | reverse complement strand
GGGTTGGCATACCAGTCGCCCCCGCCATTATATTTCAGCAAGGCGATTTTCAACGGTTTCTCCTGCACATAGCGAAATGAAGAGAGGATCATGACAAAAGCCATAAGTATCGACATTACAGGCCACAGCCATTTAGCATGTCGGTATGCAGAGCTTTTATGTGTTGCTATTTTCATTTTATAAAGATACTAAATCATAGTTTAAATTGTCTCATCCATGTTAGATCTGGTCAATTGGCTCTTCGCTTTTTGAGTGAGTCAAGCCAGGTGGTATATTTGATCACGTGAGTGGTTTCTTCCTGCTCACGTATCAGAGCCCCCAATAGCAGATCTATCTTCTTCATCACTTTCGGTTCTATTTTTTTGTTATCAGATATGGCCAATGCCTGAAGGATCTCAAGTATTGATTTGTCGATTTTCAGTGTTTCATCCCTCAGCAGGTCACGATATGATTTTTTGATCTGCTTGATACGTTTCTCGACTGTATTGTTATCGCCCGTCTCATACTGCATGATCACTTCGGCTATTTCGATCTTAAATTTGAAACTTCTGTCAGCCTGTTTATAATGATCGTTGACATATAGCTTGACGATACTCCGTACGGCATCGGAATATTTCTTCATCAGAAAATACAGGATAGCCCTATTCAGGTGAATGAACTGTTCGTAATAACTGTTCTTACTCTTCCTGTTGATATGCTCAAATTCATTGAGTGTGGCGAGGGCCTTGTCATTGTCCTTTTCCTGATAAATAATGATTAGGGAGTTGTAATAGAAAAAGATGTATTTGTCATAGTATATCTTATCATATTTCTCCATTTCATCCTTGAGGATCCTGGAATATAGCAGGGCCTCATCAAATTTTTTCTGCATCAGATAGGCATTAACAATATAAACCAGCATCTGTAAGTGTATATCATGGGTATCCTTCTCAAACCAATACTTATCATGAAAGTCAGCATAGGTTTTAAGCAAAAAGGTTTCCAACTCCCTGAACTGCTGCTTCTGCACCATCGCCTGACTGATGGCACGGTATATCTTTATCTGAAAACCCCTGTTCTCTTTGATGCTTTTATCCTTTGCAAAATCCTTGACGGTTTTATCTACGAGTTTGAGCAATGTCTCATTCCCCTTTTGAAAATTTTGCGTCAGCTTGATCCTGTAATTTAGCACTGCCAGCACCTGATCCATCTGTCGCATTCTATTTATCAGCAGAGCATTCTCAGTCTGTTTGGCTACATACTCTTCGGGATTGACAGACATGATCTCATTTGAGAGCTTTACTACATTGGTATAGATCAGATCGAGAAGTTCAAAATTATCAGTTTGCTGAGCTTTCTTTTCGGCCTTTCTGAGAAAATAATAAGCCAGTTCGAATTTATTTTTCTGGTATAAAATATTGTAGATGCAAATGAGACGATGAATATCATTCGTCTCATGTTTCCCAAAATGAAGCAATGTCAATGTATCGCAGATATCCTCCTGCAGTCTGTTTTTGAGACGATAGTATGTATTCTTATCACCGGCTTCACCGTATAGTTTTTTGAATACTTCATTTTCATCTTCCTCTGCACCTTTGCGAAGCAGATCGAGTAGTCTTGACCCAAGTCCATCTTTGCCGGATGCATATCGTTGCGAGTATATCTTATAAAATCTTAATTCTTCTTTATTAAGAGATTGTATCAGTTCAGAAAGCATAATTCTGTTTTATGTACTTCTTTTGTATTTTTAAATGTTATTGAAATAACGCAACTCTGTAATTTGGATACGTAAGTTGAATATAAATTAGCATGCAACCAAATATTATTTATCACTATCTATGTAACAAAATATCAATTTATGCGCAAAATTAATATACTCCTGTTTTTTATTCTTATCACGATCTGCACATACGCTCAGGATACTCTTCATTTTGTCACCACTCAATATAATATTCCCAATATTACTGACACCGGTATCTTTCTGATCACCGATACACTATACAATACCGGTCCTTTTACAGTATATGGCCCCGTTACCTTTCAGGCACGAATAAACTCAACTATTGCGAGCGCATCTCAATTTACCAGTTCTCCGGCCATTCCGGCCAATGACTCTATTCCTCGGAATCAAACAAGACAAATGCTATTTACCATTCATGATTCGATACCTCCTGGTGGCGGATTCGAGATAGGCCCTAATCTGGTAGTGATATGGCCGGTATATAACGGAGGTCATGCCGGACCGACAGATAGTATCAGGATAAACACTTATTACTATCCTCTGGGTATAGCAGATGCTCCGCTGGCTAAAATGTACATTTTTCAGACATCAGGTCATTTGAATATCAATTTCGGAGATGCTGAAAATATAGTTCAACAGGTAAGAATTTACAATATACTAGGTCAGGGAGTCTATGCCCAGGCCCCTGACAGATCTAAGAATATCTACACTTCGGGCTGGTCTTCAGGCATATATCTTTGCGAAGTCACCACATACAATGGCGACAAAAGGACATTCAAGTTCAAGCTTGAATAAATACAATCCTTTATTTCTAAAAAATTGTCAGAGACTTCTAATTATTGATCGGGGTACAGGTCCAACCCGCCTGCTCATCCAAAGATACCATATTGTTTATATGGCTGCCATTTTGAGCACAGTCCTGTTTATCTTTTGTAAATGCAGTATCCCTGCATGTCCAGCCCAGGCCGGGTGATGTGAGAGAATCTATATACATGTTATAGTATTGAGTGGACAATACATCCGATTGAACCAATATATAAAAATGTGCATCCTGACATACTTTGCAGCTATTATGGCAATAATAACATTTCGTGCATCCTGCACATGTCAGCAAAACATACAATAAAACTATAAAAGGTAAATTCTTTTTCATTCCAATCTTTTCTATTTTCAAATTTAAAAATAAATCGCACAAGCAAGGAAGATAAATTCAATGCCGGGATCGGAAATAAAATATGCATAAGATTGAGCCTTTTTTTCAATGGAGAGACTATTATATAGCCTCAAACGATAAATTATCCCCCTTTTATCGTCGCAAGTATAGTGAGTTTCATTACACACATACCATTTATAATCATGTCATTCACCCGCAGTGGGACTTTATAGATTCAGAGACCCTTTTCTGCAAGGTGCTGTTTGTAGATTATGACAAGGGCTTCGCAGTGATAGAGTTTATGGGCGAATGGAACGACGCCATAGGGAATGATATCAGGACACTGCGCAAAGAAGTGATCGACCCGATGATAGAGGCCGGCATCAATAAATTCATTCTGATAGGTGAGAATATATTGATTTTTCATGGTTCTGATGACAGCTATTATGAAGACTGGTATGACGAGATCAAAGACTCCGAAGGCTGGATCATGGCCATTAATTTTCGTCCGCATGTGATCGATGAAATGCGCCGACACCGACTGCATCATTACATCCATATGGGTGAACATTATAATGATATACTATGGCGAAAGGTCAAACCCTTCTACTTTCACAAGATGGCGGAAGAGCTTCTTTTCAAACAATTGGAATGATCGTATTTTGTTAAAGAACGATAAGACTTTCTAGTTTTAAATACTCGATCAGGCTTTCTTAAAATATCTCATTTCTGCATTCGTTAGACATAGCAAAGGCGGATCTCAGGTCTGGCTTTTTCATACAAATTGAAAGACGAAGATCATCGAAGTCCTCTTTATTGCTCAGTGAACCCGCCCGCTGTTCACTCTGACAGATTTATTAATATACAGACAAACATCACTTTATATTCAAGCGCTTTCTTTGCTAAAACCAATCACATGGCAAAGCGATCTGTCAAAGTAGCAATCATCTCAGATGTACACCTCGGCACATATGGCTGCCACGCCGCAGAACTCAATCAGTATCTCAAATCTATCGACCCCGAGCTGCTGATCATCAATGGAGACTTCATCGATATATGGCAATTAAGTAAATCATATTTCCCGGCAGAGCATACACGCGTGCTGCAAAGGGTCATGAAGATGTTGTCTAATGGTACTAAAGTGGTATACCTGACCGGCAATCATGATGAACTCCTTCGCAAATACAGCGGTATGGAACTCGGCAATCTGACCGTAGAAGATAAGCTGCTGCTTGAGATCGATGGCAGAAAACATTGGATATTTCATGGAGACGTATTCGATGTGAGTATGAAGCATAGTAAGTGGCTCGCCAAACTGGGCAGTGAAGGTTATGACTTTCTCATACTGGTAAACCGTGCCGTCAATCACATATTAAAACTGATGGGCAGAGAACGAATATCGCTTTCGAAAAAAGTAAAGGATAGTGTAAAAGGTGCTGTGAAATTCGTCAGCAACTTTGAACAAACTGCTGCAGCTATAGCCATTGACAACGGATATAACTATGTGATCTGCGGGCATATTCATGAACCTGTGATGAAGACTGTCACTACATCAAAAGGCTCTGTAGAATATCTCAACTCAGGCGACTGGATTGAAAATCTTACTTCTCTCGAATTCAACGATGGCAAATGGGCTCTGGTCCATTTTCATGATCTAGAGCTCAAGTTACAAAGCGATGACGACTTACATACCACTAATTCTTCCATCATACAGCTGCAGGAGCAGATCAATAAACATTTACTGACCAAAGTAGCATAGTCAAAACAGAAGGCGTTGGGCAACCAAGCCACTTTTTCTTAAACGAAAATCATGTTATGAAAATTTTATTTGGAATCCAGGCCACGGGAAACGGACACCTCAGCAGAGCAAAAGAACTCTACTATCTGCTCAAAGAAAATCCGAATGTGGAACAGATAGACGTGCTCGTGAGCGGCAATAACTCTGCGATCGACGTCCCCTTTGAGATCAAATACTGCTTCAAGGGCATCAGCTTCTCCTATGGCAAGAGCGGTAAGGTCAATGTCCTCAAATCATTCCTTAAGGCGAATATCTTATCTGTGCTGAGAGGTGTACTGGCCGTGCCCTTCCGTGATTATGACATCATCATCTCAGACTATGAACCTATCAGTGTGTGGGGGGCCAAACTCAGGGGTATACATACCGTAGGCCTTGGTAATATCTTCTCTTCTACGTCGAAACAGTTTCCCAAGATGGGTGGCTCACACCGTATCACCAAATTGTTTACCAGACTTTTCTGCCCGGTAGATCAGAAAGTGGCAATGCACTATCAGAAGTTTGACGACTTTATCTTTACCCCTATTATTCGCTCGGAGATCCGAACTGCTCAGGTGAAAAATGATGATTTCACTCTCGTATACCTGCTGTCATATTCTGAAGAACAGATCGTGGAGATACTCTCACAGCCTCGTTTCGCCGGTAATAAGTTTGTGGTATATACTAACACTGGCCACTCTGCTCAAAACGATAACATCGAGATCAAACCACTCAACACAGAATCATTCACCAAAGATATTTGCAACTGTTCTGGTGTCATCACTGCCGGTGGATTTCAAACCACTGCAGAGGCATTATATCTCGGCAAAAAACTTCTTTGCATACCCATCAAGACTCAGTTTGAGCAACAGTGCAATGCTCGCGTCCTTCAGGAACTAGGTATCACCGTCTCAAAGGATATCGATGCAGACTGTATCAGTCAGTGGCTGATCTCCGGCAGAGTGGTCAGAATAGACTTTCAGGATGAATCAAAAAAAATGGTCGATACCATCCTCAATGATCCATCGAAAGCAGCATAAGCTACTATCGAATTGCTAATAGTGATTTAATCGGTTTTGCTTCAGCTGTATAAACATACACTTCATAAATACCGGGAGCAAGATTTAAGCCACTGATGCTGACTCCATCCGTTTGCGGTGTCATAGTGCTAAACACTACTTGCCCTAATGCATTGGCCATGGCGATTTTTCTGATCGTTGAAGATTTGTTTGATAGTCCTATATATACTTGAGCCGAAGAAGAGACAGGATTTGGATAGATCAAAGCGGTTTGTCCCGAGGCATCATTCATGCTGACCTCTGCAATCTCTGAATATGTGTAATTCCCATTTATATCCACTTGTTTCAATCGGTAATAATTGATACCAGATAGAGGTGCATCATCTATTATAGAGTAATTGCTTTGGACATCTGTGTTGCCGGTTCCCTTTTCCTGCGCTATCTTTTGCCAGTTTTGTGCATCATATGAACGTTCGATTTCGAAGTGATCATTATCGATCTCTGATGCGGTGGCCCATTTGAGCAGAGATCTGGTCCCATCCAATTTTTCTGCATCAAAATACAGCATCGTGACCGGCAAAGTTCCGACCCAGTTTATAGTATAGTTTGATGAACTGGTACCTATCTGCCCGGCCGCATCTGCCACGCTATATGCAAATGTAGCATCTGTAGAGCCAGCACCTGTAAACTTGATATAGAGTTTATTGGGATCGTAATTTGTAATGACGGTATATGATGTGATCGCTTCAAATGATTCCAATGTACCGTCCCCATTAGCATCATAATACAAACTATTTCCATTCAGGCCTGCTAAACTGGTTATTACAAATGTTTTGCCGGTCCCGAGAAGACCATCTTCAGGATCAAGACCTGTCAGGACACCAAGTCCGGTAGTATTGGCCAGCTTTTTTATAGCATTCATACTGGGATATGGAATGAGGTATGTCTGAGCATTGCTAACTGGCAGGCGATCATATCCTATCAGTAGATTGGTGATACTATTGGTACCGGTAGCGACAGGCATCAAGGCACCTGTGACCCCATCTATACCTGTTCCTGCCAGATTATTTTTACCATATTGACCCAATGTACCTGCCCACCCTGCCGGCCAGGAATAGCCTGATGAGGAGCTACCGATAGCAGGGCTGCTACTGCTGACATACATCCGGAATCCGGAGGTATTTGGCAGCACATTCCCCATAGCAAATGTACCATTGGCTGCAATAGAACTAACAGCTACTACTGTGCCAGTGGTATCAGACAGCACTGAATAAAGCACATGCCCCAGAGTGCCTGCTGCATCTGTGCCATCTATCAGACCATTACCATTAGCATCATCAAATATTGAACCGCTCACACTCAGACAGTTGACTACAGATAAAGTACCAGCCGCCGTAGTGACGCATGAATTGGCTGCTGTGACTGTGATAGTATAGGTCCCTGAGTTAAGCAGAGTAGGGCTTGATATAGTAAACGATGCCGCTGATGAACTGAATGACAATGGTCCGCTCCAACTGTATGAATAAGATGTGGAACCAGATACGGTAGCTGTCATGGTAGCCGGGCTGGCCAAGCAAACAGGAGTGTTAGTAGAAATGGAAACAGATGGAGTCGGCTTTATAACAGCTGCTGCGGATACGGATACAGTACAACCTGTCGCCCCTGTAGCAGTCACAGTATATGTGGATGCAGTAGAACTTGAAATACTCGCGGTTGTAGCACCTGTATTCCATACATAGCTGCTGCCGCCACTGGCAGTGAGTGTAGATAGCGATCCTGAGCAAGCTGCAGTGACGGATATAGATGGAGACAAGGAGTTGACAGTCACTGTACCACTCGCCGTGGCAGAGCAGCTATTTACGCCCGTTACCGTTACATTATACGTTCCTGATGTGGTAGAAGTGATAGAAGCTGTGGCAGCACCTGTGTTCCATAAATAAGTGCCTCCACCTGTAGCCGTCAGGGTAGCAGTATTGCCTGCGCATATGGACGGGCTATTGACAGTGGGTGTTGGTAGAGCCTTGACTGTCACGGTACCCGATGCAGATGCCGTACATCCGAATGCATTAGTGGCAGTGACTGTGTAAGTGGTATTGGTTAAAGGGGACGGGCTTATGCTCGTGGCACCGGAACCGGTGTTCCATAAATAAGTTGAACCTCCTGTCGCAATGAGTGTAGCAGACGTGCCACTACATATACTGGCATTATTGACAGTTGGGATAGGCAGTGCATGTGCTGTGGCAGTACCAGAAGCGGTAGCTGTACATCCTATACCATCAGTAGCTGTCACAGTATATGTGCCGGCAGTGGCAGTAGTGATACTGGTGGTGCTGGCACCAGTGCTCCAGTGATAACTGGTCCCGCCGCTAGCAGTCAGTGTAGCTGCCATTCCTCCGCAGATACTAGGGCTATTGACCGTAGGTATAGGTACATCTATAGTCACAGTACCTGATACAGCCACACTACATCCCAGGCCCAGTATCTCTGATACAGTGCATGTATATGTCGTAGTAACCGCCGGCGTGACACCGATACTGGAACTGGTAGAGCCGGTACTCCATCTATAGGTATTGAGCAGACCACCCGTCGCAGTGAGAGTTACGCTGCTGCCCGGGCACACTGTGGCACTATTGACAGAAGAAGATGGAAGAAGACTAATCGTTACCGCCAAGCCACCTGCCGAAGCAGTGCATCCGGATGCGTTTGTCACAGTGACTGTATAAGTAAGACTGACTGCCGGCGAAATGGAGGCTGTTGTCTCACCGTCGCTCCACAGGTATGTCCCCCCGCCTGTAGCAGTCAAGGTCAGATCGCCCAGACAGACACTCAACGGACCTGATGCAGTGACTGTAGCTATGGGAACCGGGATGGTGACAGAACCCGTGAGCGGACCGGCCAGATCAAATGATCTGCAGGCACCAGTCCCTTCATAGGAAAAGATCCTGTAATAAATATTTTGCCCGCAATGACCTGTGGGAATGTTATCTGTGAATGTTTCTGTACCAATTGACCCTCCGATCACCAGAGCCACTACAGTGGAACTACCGATCGTGCTGCCCACCGTGTATGTGGTATAATTAATAGGATTATCCACAGGGGCTACCACACCGATATATCTCAACACGATATATCCAGATATAGCTGCCGATGGAGAGGTGAAAGATCCGTTCACTGTGAGCCCCGTGAGGGGTATACTTAGGCTGCTAGGCTGTTGTACGGGTGCCGTGATAACAGCCGAAGCGCCATTGATCATACTTCCCGCATTACCCGGCGCACTATTTACGATCATGCCGTTGCCTCCGCCATTGAATGTGCCATTGCCACCGTGATCAGTTGCAATTGTGAGGGTATTGCATCCACTTTGCGTTTCGACTATCGTAGCTCCGGCGAAATCACTGTATGTACCACCTATCGTAAGGCTGCCGGACAGATTAATGGTGCCGCTATTAATTACACTTCCACTTATTGTTTGGGTACCATTCAAACTCACTGTAGCTCCGGAACTGATAGTAATATTTGAAAGCGACGCAGTGCCGTTGTTAGTAAAAGTATAGCCCCCGCCAATCGTCACGGCAGGCATTGTGGTATTGCCTCCGGAATTATTGACCAGAGATCCACTGGTAAAAGTGGCTGATGAAGGATTGAAAGTAGCACCACTATAGTTGATTACGGCCCCACCTGCCTGGCTGATGGTACCGGTGAAACTGCCATAGTTATTGAGCGTAAATCCAGTATTGAAATTGCTGAGAGCAGTAGCGATAGATCCATACACATTTAGGGTGCTGGCTGTATTGCAGTTTATCGTCCCAGCAATGATATGAGTAGATGAGCTGACACAAAGAGTCCCTCCGTTCAGATTTATAGTTTGAGTATAGTTCCCGGCAAAGGTCAGACACACTATTTGCCCTGCACCTATTGTGATACTGGTGTTGGTAGCTATAGTCGAGGTGCACCCCGAGCATTGACTATATGAATTTATCGTTGCAAGTGACATTGTTGCAATGATAATTATCACATATATTGATTCGACATGCTTATTAAGGTATAGGTTTTTCATGTATCGAATAATTGCGTTTTATGACAATACGATACATCACATGACGGGTTTCCGTAATATTACTAGACTTTTTTAGTAAATATACTTAACCTCCTGACTTGCATTTTACCTGTCCCTTCTGTGGAATCCGAGAGCCAACTTCTTGTT
>CAIXBT010000338.1 GCA_903917755.1 uncultured Bacteroidota bacterium | reverse complement strand
ACCAGATGGATATATACAGGCTTTAATCCATTGCTTTCTATTTGAGGCATAAAGTATTGATTTACCATACTCTTGCAGCACCAGATAGTAGCGCCGTGCCGCTCAGCATATAGTTCATAGACGGCACTAAACAGGTGGACAAGGCTCGGCTGCCCACAGCGAGAGATCAAAAGAGAAGGCTCAAGGACATCATCCATTTCCCATGACACAGGGTTGGCTTTGACAAAATCACAAATATCGGCTGCCAGCAAAAAAAAGTTAGCCTGAATGCTCAGGTCTCCATATTTCGGCAGAAGCGGAAAAAAAATCTGAAGGATATGCGGAGGGTGTGGAGCTGCTATCTCAGGCACCTGATTCAGCATGAGTCGTAGCATATTAGAGCCGGACCGTTGCGTCCCCAAAATCTGTAATGGTTGCATATTAACAAATAAAGTAAAAAACCCTGAAAAAAGTATACCTGTATGATGAATAAAAGAAGCCCTGCCGTTGCTATCTCAGGCAATTTGACCTGTCAGTTTTTCCTGATGCCATCCTGCCAGCTGATTGATAAAGTCATTGTATGCCTGAATGGAAAGGTTTTTTGGGGTCTGCGGATTGCCCTTGATCGATGGCGCAGGATGCTGACGCAAAAACGAGATCATCTCCTCGAGATATTCAGTTGGCTGCTCTCGCAGAGACAAGTCTACCGGAGAGAATACTGCATTCAGGTACAAGGCTATATTTCTCTGGAGACAAAAATCAAGCATACCTGGCAATTCCCTCCAGTTATGAGTGATAGGGCATACTGCCATGGAAAGAAAAGTTCTTTTGCGTCTTGTATATTCTCTAAAGTACTCGAGGTTCTCCATCACCTTATCGAAATTCCCACCAATGCGTATTGCCCTGTATGTCTCAGGAACTACAGAGTCGATGGAAAGAATGATACCTGCACGCAGTCCTTCAAGAAGCTTTCTGATCCTTGTATTCAAAAATGTTCCATTGGTGGTAATATGTATCCTGATAGAAGGGTTGAGGGCTGCGATCCGCTCCCATATTTTCAGATAGATCTCTATCATAAAAGGCTCACCACCCAGGAATTTAGCATCAGTCAAGTGAGGAATAAACTCATCCAGTTGATCTATGAATCGGTCATCATATGGAGATATTATGGCTGGAAGTTTCTCTCTGTTTTTGCGGATGGAAGAGGAGAACATTCCATTGCACATGATGCATTCCAGATTACATTCATTGGTGAGTTCAAATTCCATTACTTTAGGATATACCATTCCTTTCGTAAGCGAATGGGCTACAGCAGTCAGTTTCTTCTGCAATGGAGAAACAGCAAACTCATCAAAAAATCCAGCTCTCACGCCGGCATAGTTTCCTACCTCGATCATTTTGCCGCATTCTATACAGCCACCTCCGAGGTTGTTTTCTTCAATATACCCTCTGAGTTCGGTGAGTTCTTTGCTCAGCCATATCTCCTTTATGCTTTTTTGCGGCCATACGCCCAGCACATGTTTGAAGTTATAGCAGCAGGCCCTTGTATTACCGTATTGATCAAAATTGAGATTTACAGATGGGGCATGACATACTATACTCTTGTTTGAGCAGCGACGAGCAGCATTGTAATTGTCAATTGTGGTCTTAGATAATATCATCTGTGGTGCATAATGCAAAAAAATCCTAAAGGGGATAGATCAAATCCCTCTATAAGCTAAGATAATACATATGACTCAACATCTCTCCAGAGATCCCAAGCTATATTACCCCATTGATGATATATATGCAAAAAGTGCGGTTTTATCTCTTCATTCTTATTGTTGAAACTAAATGTGAAATCTTTTAGGTAGTGTAAGGTTGGATGATTGTAATCAGCTAGAAAATTAAATTCTATTGGCAAGGTCTTAGTGTTTTGCATGCCAAACTCCCATGCTGTAGCTATGAGCGTGCCCTGATCACGTGTCTTCCATTTGCTGTCCTCGAAAATAGCGAGTGTCTTCATGTGCCAGCTTTCCAGAAATGCATGACTGCTGTCATCGAACAAGAACACACCACCATTCCAGTGCTGCCAGTTTAAATTTTCGACCTTGATCCTGAATTTATCAAAAATGTATTGGGTCAGGTGATCACAGATCAGATTGTCTATATCATGTCCATCAGGAGAAAACCATTTCTCCAAGTTCGTATCCCATCTCCATGATGTTTCCTTCTCTATGAGAGCGATCAATCTCCTCGGTTTGGTATAGAGGATCGTATCGCCGTTTCCATTCACCCATATTTTTTTCCAGCGTAGGAAGTATGTATCCTCGTCAAGTTTGAATTTATTGAGAGTAAAAAGAAACCTAAGTGTAATAAAAAAGTAACCGATCTTATCCTTTTTTAGCATCTCAAATTTCTTTATCAGACTTCTTTGCTTCTCCAGTAGTTCCGGGCTGGTGATATCCAGCAGGGCATTATATTTCAGTAGTATCGTAGCCAATTCCTGTCTCAGTTTCTGGTTTTCCTTCAGGCAATTACAATTCACTGCATGGGGGCTAAACTTCTGCACCTTGCAATGATCCGTTGAGAAAGTAATGATGTCATTTTTATGCTTGAAAATGGAATCTACTTCTATGTCTATAGCAACCACATCCGTATCAAGATAGCAGTATGATTTTCCTTTGGGCAGGAATTTATGTATACCCGTCTTCAGATAAATGCTTGCCTGGTGATGAGTATATCGGTCAGGAGTTTTTATGTCAATGATAGTGTCATGCACTACAGGGGCCTCATTTCGGCTGCTGTCTGTCAGAACTATGATCGGGAGTGCAGACACCTTTCGCAAAGCTCTCAAAGAGAAATGAAGTGTCTCAATATGCTCTTTGCTGCCACATACTACAAAAACAAATACTTCATTATTATTCACAAAATCCAACATCGAAATTAATTTTTAGAGTTATTTCTCAGCTGCTCCTCGTATGCGAGAAGATCTTCGGAAAGCAAAAAAAGTTTATCTATAGAATGCTCTTTGAAAAAAGAGTAGGTGATAGGCATATCTGCTTTATAAAGATGTACCAGTATCTGTCGCTTTTTTTTAGGATCTGAATACAATGTCAGCAGCTCATTCAATTTGGTTTTGATGTACAGAAGTTCATTTTCTGTGTTTTCACCTAGCTTTAACTCTTGCCTTAAAAAAGTGTCGAAATTATTAAGGATGCCGGCCAGTAATCCTTCATCAGATATCTCTTCGTATAGGTTAAACGTTACTTGCTTCAACCATTCATTCACAGATTCAACTATATATTGATAATGTCTTTTGTTCATCTTTTCCAGTCTGGTGTTTTCTTCCAGCTGTAATGTGTTTAAATAATCAACTACGACTACTAGTTCTTTTTTTGAAAGGGTCCGAAGTGAATGCTCTATTGGATAATATACTTTATGAAAATTGGCTGTAGCAGACAAGGAATTAGCAAACCTGACAAAGTCTGCCAATTCAGTATAGTTTTGGCGCATCACACACATTGCTACGACAAATTTCTGATTTTTGGATTTACAGTACTCACTGAAATAATGAATGTTTTCGATAACTCTCTCATACTTGGCATGAGGTCGAATAGTTTCGTAAACTTCTTTTTTCAGTGAATCCAATGAAACTCCGATCTGAAAGTTGCCCCTTTTCAAAAGATCCTTTATTCTACTATTCAGCACCATGCCATTAGTCTGTACCATGATCACACATTTGGGATTCAGCTTGATGATCATTTCCCATATCTTGAAGTTATCCTCTATCAGAAATGCCTCTCCGGATCCACTGAAACGTGCTTCATGCAGATAAGGGATAAATTCAGATAGTTGTTCTATAAATGAATCGTCATATAGCTTTTCTATGGGTGGTAGATTTTCCCTGTTTTGTCGGATCAGAGAGGAGTACTCACCACTGCACATTATACATTCCAGATTGCAGGTATTGGTGAGCAGAAACTCCATCATAGTAGGATAAGTGCGATGTTGCGGCAAGCTGTCAAAATGTCTCGCCCTCACTTCTCCGAATGCACTTGAATCTATATCCGCTTTACAGATGCGGCAGCCTTCGTAAAGCTTATACTCCCGCATATCCTGTCTAACTTTTTTGGCGGCTTCACTGTTCCATATTTCCGAGATCGATTGTTCCGGATATTTCCCTATCGAATACTCCATGTTAT
The DNA here is from genome assembly GCA_903917755.1 of uncultured Bacteroidota bacterium. Taxonomy (GTDB): domain Bacteria; phylum Bacteroidota; class Bacteroidia; order Chitinophagales; family LD1; genus UBA1941. The sequence continues at coordinate 887 of CAIXBT010000338.1, read as the reverse complement.
GGCAGCATAATCGTACATGGCCGTCCTGCGCGAAGTACATATTGATAGATGGTGCGTAGCAAAACGAGCTGTAGTTTTCTGTAACACGCGTCTTATTATAAGCCCTCATCTGAGGGTCCTGAGTCTTATCAGGCTTTGGCTTTATAAAAGACCTTTTTATGAAAGAAAACATATTTCTTCTGGATTAACCGGAGCTTTATCAATCTGATCTTTATTACAATTTTTTGTCTTTTAGCAAGACAAAAATAACTCTCATACCCAATCAAAACCTAGCATGGGAATTATATACGAAGATAAATTTATTATCCAATTGTATAGCCGGCTTATGTTATTTGCCAGTCTCTCGGGAAAGCTATTCGGCATTTGGTAAAGTTTATACTCTTCCAGTTTCTTCGCCAGAAATGACAGATAGAAAAAGCTGGTTTTGGAAAGATGACGGTATTTCCATTCCTCATTCTGCCAATGTATAAAATACCAATCTGCAGGCGGAACATGAGTCGTCAATATAAACCGATTTGTCTTTTCCCATCTGTCTATATTGCTATGACCGTTTCTTATGTATTGTTCCAATCCCAGTTGTGTCACGTGATCATTCAGGATATCAATAGGCTTATGCCAGTCTATGTTTGTTTCGTTCACTGTCCGGGCAGCCTCTTCATAGCATCTTGACATCAGCTCGGAGCGAATAGGGCATTTCATTACATTGCCTACGAGCAGGAGGTCGTGATGCTCTCTGAAATAGTATGGGTCTTCAAAATCCAGTGGCTTCAGACAGGTCACATCCATATCTACCCACCAGCCGCCTTTTTCATACAATAACTTATACCTGAATACATCTGAAAACCCCGCTACGCTTCCTTTACCATGACCGAAGCTGTTCTTGTTTT
>CAIXBT010000337.1 GCA_903917755.1 uncultured Bacteroidota bacterium | reverse complement strand
TGGTCAAGGACTCCTATCTGGCCGAAGACATCTTTCAGGAGACTTACATCAAGGTGATAGATACCCTTCGCTCCGGCAAGTATAATGACGAGGGTAAGTTTCTGCCCTGGGTGATGCGCATCGCCTACAATCTCTGCATAGACTACTTCCGCCGTGTGAAACGCGGACCGGGTATCGTGACCAGCGATGGGGATGATATATTCAAGGTACTGAAATTCGATGAAGTGCCGCATGAGGTCCACATGGACGTGATGAAGGGCGAGAACAAACTCAAGAGCCTGATCGAGATGCTGCCCGAAGAGCAGAAAGAGGTCGTGATGCTGCGTCACTACTTCGATTTCAGCTTCAAAGAAATAGCCGAATACACCAATGTAAGCATCAACACCTCTCTGGGCCGTATGCGCTATGCGCTGATCAACCTTCGCAAGCTGATCGAAAAGCACAATGTGGATGTGAGCAGGATCACCTTAGGGTAATTAATAATGGACAATTGATAATTGAACAGCCATCTGCGAGAGTAGATGGCTGTTTTTTTATTGTTAGTTTTAGGCTACTAAAAAAACCAACAATGAAATACAAAATAGGAACAAAAGAAAAACCACTGCTGCTGAAAACGCCGCCGCTCAGCTCAGAGTATACTATGCATATAGATGAAAAAGAAGGCAAGGAAGTTCTCGTCTGCACGGTGGGTAAAACTGTCCTGAACTATGATGTACGCTGCCTGGATGATCTTCACGCTATGCTCAAAAAGCATGGCGACTGGATGGAACTCGGCTCTGCCGACGAGCAAAAACCTGCTAAAGAGGGCACAGTTGAGGCATGAGGCCGTTCTGAGAAAAACCCGGTAGGCGGATGGTACGGCCTCAAAAAAGGTCTGCGAGGGCGCTTCGGCATGTATATTCCACCGCTGATGGAAGCCTTGGGGCTGGCAGAGGTGACACATGAGGCGAAAGGGAATAAGATGCGGGGGAAATAAGAAGTCTTCCGTCAACAGATTCACTTCTTCCCGAAAATATCTCTGAGTTTATTGCCGAATTCATCAGCTATCACATTGGCTTGCTTGGCGAGTTCTGCGATCTTGACCTGAGCCTCATCTACCGCTTTTTTGCCATCCGCTTCAAACTTCCGGTATTCTTCAGAAGCCATAGCCTCTTTGGTTTTGGCATCTATCTGGGTCTTGGCATTCTCTACATGTACCGAAGCCTCTTTGATGATCTCATCTGCTTTCTTAGCGATCTCATCTGCGGTCACACCGGCCAGCTTGCCGGCAGTGTCAGCCAGTTTGTCGATCTGCTGTTGCAGTTCGGCCAGGTGTTTTTTGCCATCTTCTATCAGATCGTTGATATTGTTATTTTCCATATATTTTTTATTTATTGTAAAAAACAAAGGTAAAGTTTTATCGGCACAATAGCGATAGCAGAAAGCCGCCATGAGATAAGCATTTCTGATCTTGCTAAATGTTCACTATATTTGCATATGCTATTTCAATAAGGCAAATAAATGTTCATTATGCATATTTTAAAAATTCATTTCATTTTCTAAAATATTCAAACAACTGATTTTTAGGATATTAGTTTTTTTGAAAAAAGGCATCCATAATGTCAAATATGGATTTTAATTAATGCATAAATGAAAAATTAATGCAGGCTGAGTTCAAGGGAAAAATGCATTAGGGCAGCTGGACAATAAAATTTTTAGCTGCCCGTCATTAACCTCACAGCTGATACTACTCATACGGAGCTTTTTATTAATAAAAGTATGCAGAGAAAGAGTAGATTTGGTTTTATCCGAATAAATTTGAAAACT
>CAIXBT010000336.1 GCA_903917755.1 uncultured Bacteroidota bacterium | reverse complement strand
CTGAAAAAATGGGGACTATTTTATTTTTTCATTCACTGCATCTAAGAGCGGGTGCAATTAAAGGTGTGAAAATCATATCTACATTAGAAGTTTGTACCCTATAGGCTATCTTAAACCAGCTTTAGTAGAAATAATTCGCCATTAACTTATTTAAGTGAGATTGATTTGGTCGCAATTTATCGTATTATCGGGAAGAAAGCTGATAACTAAGTTTAAACTTAAATATCAAAAAATCGCACCCACCCTACATCCTTTTACTATCTCTAAATGATATAAAAGGTTTTATGACCTTCAAGCAGTATATCTAATTTTCTTAGGTCATAAATAATAACAGCAGTTGCACTTCTATCTATATCATACAGATGTTCTATTTCATTTATTATTTCATTTATGTTATCATATTCCCCTTTCTTCATTCGTTTTGTTATTAAATCTGTATAAAGAGCTTTTACCATCCCGTTTAAATTTGATATTTCCCGTTTTAGATTTTCAATTTCTACAATTTTGTTAGCAAAGTCTTTGTTGCGTTTGACTTCTTCATATTGAATCAAAATTCTATCAAATTCAGAAAACCATTCTTCCTCATCTATGTATCTGACCTCATATTCAAATCGATCTGTTTGATAACTTCCGTTATAGAAGTTTCCCATTGCAAGTTCAACGTCCCAGTCAGGATTTTTTGTTTCAAATTCTATTTCTACTCTATCTCCTTTTAAGCTGGAGTTTTTTCCATAACGATTTTTGAGGCCTGGGACATAATTCCACAAAATCCGAATGGCCTGAGATCTTTTTCTTTTTTTTTTATATTTTATTGTGTATTTTAATTTAACTATTAATGCGAAAACGACTATGAAAACTAAAAACAGAAGCATAAGAAATCATTTTAAAAAGCAAGATACTATTTAATAGATAAAAATATAGATATGCTAATTGCTGTAGATATAATTCTGATTTCTCCCCTGGTATCATTTCATTTTGATAATACACACATTGAAAAAATTCTATGCTTATATTGAGAATCTACAGGAGGACAATAAAGAATTTTTGAAATTATTGAGTGATCAAGTGAAATATCTCCAAAATGAAAATGAAAGACTTTTAAAAACAGTAGAAACCTTAACCACCAAACTCACCTCCAAATAATCAACCCAATCACAAATATCATACCCTCTTATCCATTATGTTAGTAAATCTTGTCTAAACCATTGCTATCATTATGTCTTAAGTGATTTTCAATAATATTCACTATTTTCGATCTAAATAATTTTTCACCACCAAGCTTGCTGAAAAGCTTGCTAGTTTTGACAAGATAACTATAAAACTGAGGATTAGTGAGGGCTGTAGGAGATTCTATATTGATTAGAAATCAATTGCTCTATCCGCTGAGCTACGGGGCCTAACCTTCCTGATTTGTATTTTCCGATAACAGTGCCAGCAAATCCATCAGGATTTTTTTGCGGTGCAAATATAATTTTTTTGAGCCAAAGATTTAGAACTATGCTAACATACTAATTATCAATATTAAATAATTTCACAAGACAGATTTCTGATAATTGTGGATATTTCACTGATAAAAAACGGTCGTTTATATGAAAATCTTATATTTTTGCTAATAACAAAACAAAAACAAACATGAAGAAATTAATAACTAATCTATTTTTCAGCTTTGCTATCATAGCCTCGTTTCAGGCTAATGCCCAATATTGCGGCAGTTCACAAGTTAGTTTCCCAAGTTGCGGCTTTCAAACCACATACGGTTTTGGAGATGTGAATACATATTCCTGTGTCACCAGAGGCCAAAATGATTCTCTGATCATTCCATTCAAGATCTACGCCAATTTTACGGCTCAGGGAAATACTGTAAGGATCTATAAACTGAAGATACTCTCTATAGACAGTCTCCCATGCGGTATGTGCTGGTCGACCAATACATCTGCAGACAGCACCAATCAGGCCAATGAATTTGATCCTAATGAATCAGGTTGCATCAGGATATTTGGCAATACCTCAGACCTCGCCGGTGCGTATAAACTTTCTATCATGCTGGCTGTGAGGACACAGCCTATCGTGACAGCAGCTGACGATACCACTTACAATATACCTTCCATAGCTTCTGACGCGGGTGGTATAGCACTGTGGGTCAAATTAATGAATCCGGGTGGTACATGTCCTGACACCATTATCGCATCTCAACCTAGTATGCACCCTAGCGCTACCTGCCAGATACATGCAGGTATTGCTGAAATAGGCAAATCACTCTCTAATCTGACCATCCAGCCTAACCCAATGTCAAACGAAGCCAAGGTTTCTTTTACATCAGAAAACGGTGGTACTCAACAGGTCAGGATCACTAACATAGTAGGTAGCGAAGTATTCAATACGACCATCAATGCTAAACAAGGCCTTAATGATATGACTATCAATAGGAATAACCTTCCTGCCGGTATCTATATCCTGACTATAGGAAACAATCAGGGCACTGCAAGCAGAAAATTTGTTATAGCCGAATAATATTTTCATTTTTTCGATAGAAAAGTCCTGCCTTTGGGTGGGACTTTTTTTATTTGTAGAAAATCGGTAGTAATTTAGTGACTCATTAAATAAACTATTATTATGAAATCACTTGATCAATGGTTGAGCGAGTATGGAGAAAGCCATCAGAACCCTACTAATAAGATGGTTCATTTCGTCTGCGTACCGGTGATCTTTTTCACCGTAGTCGGTTTACTTTATTGCATTCCTCTGTTTTCGTTGTCTTCCGGCTATACTATTACCGTAGCGCACATCACACTTGTGTTAGTAGCCATCTATTATTTTCTTCTTTCCGCCCCTTTGGCAGTTGGCATGGTTTTGTATGGTATCATATGTTTGCTCCTGTGCCAGTTTATCAAGCAGGCTACAGGTCAGTTGCTTTTAGTATCAGTAGGCTTGTTTGTCATCGCTTGGATCTTACAGTTTTGGGGACACAAGGTCGAAGGCAAAAAACCTTCATTTCTGAAAGACTTGCAATACCTCATGATAGGACCGGCATGGATCATGAGTTTTCTGTTTAAAAAAATTGGATTATCCGTTTAATATAAATCAATATCGAAATGACAAGAAATAAAGTCCTGATCGCCTCATTTATTACCCTCGTTCTCCTCGTGAATATGGGAGCGACTATCATCACACCTGCTTCGCAGACCCGTCAGATAGTTGATAATATGCTTGCAACCATAGCTAAGCATCAGGGAGTAACATTCGTAATGGATGCGACAGAAAGAATAGTAGGCAAACCCACTCAGAATAACCAGATAGAGATGTTCGCGAGAGTAAATGTGAATCCGCTTAAGATCTATGGCAAGGTACTGAAAGACCCTAGCAAAGGCACGGAGCTACTATTCATCACCGGTCAGCATGAGAATAAGATTAGAGTTAAATCCGGTTGGCTGCCTGCCTTTACATTGGCACCTACCAGCGGATTGCTGACCAAGAACCAGCATCATACGTTGCTCACTTCAGGTTTTACTATCGTACATAGGATCGTATCTGACGGTGTAAAACGCGCTGACGGAAGAGGCAAATTCGATGAGGTGTTTAAATACGCAGGGGATGTGGTCTATCAAAACCGCAACTGCTATAAGCTGACGATAGACGACCCGACCTATACATATACCACCGTGGTCGGCCTCAAGGGCGAGACGGTACTGGCCCTCGCTAAGAGACTGCTTGTATCCGAGTATCACATCATGGAGTTGAATCCCTCATCAAGAGGACTCGATGAAGATGTATCAGGCAAGACCATCAAAGTATCAAGTTCATATGCCAGAAAGTCCGTTCTCTATATCGACAAGGAAACAAACTTCCCGATATATCAGGAGATGAGCGATGAGAAGGGTGTGTACGAAAAGTATGAATACTCTAATCTGGTGATCAATCCTACCTTCAAAGCAGACGACTTTAACCTTTAGAAGTAGCTACCGTACTATCGATCTTGGCCACCAAACCCTGCAATACATTGCCGGGGCCCACTTCATAGAAGGCATTAGCGCCATCTGCTATCATATTTCTGACCGATTGTGACCACAATACCGGTGCCGTGAGTTGTGCTATCAGATTGGCCTTGATCACAGCCGGATCAGTGGCTGCTTTAGCCGTATAGTTTTGATAAATGGGACAAATCGGTATCGAGAAATGCGCCTTGTCGATACCCGCTGCCAGTTCCTCGCGGGCAGGCTCCATGAGTGGAGAATGAAACGCCCCTCCCACCTGTAGTTTCAATACCCTGCGCACACCTGCAGCAGTCAGTTTCTCCATAGCTATGTCTATACCCTTCAGACTACCTGAGATCACGAGTTGGCCGGGACAGTTATAATTGGCCGGTACCACGATCTCATCTGTGATAGAACTGCAGATGGTCGCCACCTGTTCTTCGCTTTCATATTTGAGAACTGCCGCCATGGTAGATGGTACCGCTTCACATGCTTTCTGCATGGCCAGCGCTCTGATGCTTACCAGTCTTAATGCTTCTTCAAATGTCATGGTCTTATTAGCTACCAAGGCTGAAAATTCTCCGAGCGAATGTCCCGCTACCATATCAGGTTTAAACCCGTCGATAAGCAATGCAGAGACCACGGAATGTATGAAAACCGCGGGCTGTGTGACCTTGGTTTGTCTGAGGTCATCATCTGTACCTTCAAACATGATAGCAGAGATATCAAAACCTAATATCTGATCAGCTTTGGCGAAATACTCTTTGGCAAGGTCTGATCTTTCGTATAGATCCTTGCCCATGCCTTTAAACTGGCTGCCCTGTCCGGGAAAAATGTATGCATTCATGGATGCAATTTGAAATTTAAAATTTAAAAACTAAAAATTCATTTACATCAATCAAGTATGGACTTAACTGAGCTTAGCGGAAATAAGATTGATAAACTCATTGCGGGTGCTCTGACTCTGAAACTCGCCGGTGAAAGCAGAAGTAGTAGTAACACTGTTTTGCTTCTGTACACCGCGCATCATCATGCAGAGGTGTTTAGCCTCGATCACCACTGCTACACCGAGCGGATCTAGCGTATCCTGTATGCAGTCTCTGATCT
>CAIXBT010000335.1 GCA_903917755.1 uncultured Bacteroidota bacterium | reverse complement strand
ATCTGCAGAGAATTGCAGCTTGCCGAAGAGCAGCCCCTTATAACCCAGCTCCAGTGTCTGAGTCGTTTGATTATTGATACGGCTCAGGTTTTTAAAATCAGTGGGCTGAAATTTTACGACCTGTTTGGTCTGTGCCAATGCAGCATAGTCTATCACTTCCTGATTGGCACCTTGTATCAGACCAGTAGGACCTGATATACCATTAAAGAGTGCATTGATGATGGCCTGTACCAATACCTGCGGAGTGCCCGACTGTTTGGCGAGGCTATTAGCTATGAGGGTCACTGCAGAGTCAAAGTACTGATAGTTGTTCGACTTGTTATTGACCGTGACCCAAGTGCCCGAACCACCATTATACGGAGCGGTGATAAACTGCACATTGCCGCTGGCATCATACTGATATTTATAGCCGTATGGATTGCCGATGCCGCGCACATTGATACCATTGGGTATTTGACCGTTAGCGAGATCGAGAAACTGCTCCAGCGATGATGGTGAATCGAATGCCCTGTTGAATGTGATACGGATGTTCTGGCCCTGAGCAGGTTTGAATACCACTGCCACTCGCGGAGAGTAGGAGAGATTGTTGATGATATTATTATAGTCAAAACGCATGGCAGCGACTAGCTTTAACCAGCGCAGGGGATCATATTCACCCTGTATATATGCACCGGCCTGAAATAACTTATCGTGACCGTCGAATCGTCCATATATAGTACCGTCAGACTGAGGCAACGTGAGTATGGCGTCTGCTCCGTAGACCAGATTGAGTTTTTTGATAGGAGTCCAGGCATGCTGTATCTGAAAACCATGCAGCTTTGATTTGTCTACGAGTCGTTGCACTTCGTATGGGCTGTAATAGGTAGTGGTCTGCCTGCTGAATGGAGTGAGCTGCGGTATCAGATAGGTATTTTTGGCATCGCTGGCATTGACGAAATACTGAATGAACAGTTTCTTCCATCTGAACTTAGCCTGCATGTACCAGTAGAGCCAGCCGCCTGTTTGTCCCGCACCCAGACCTGTCAATTCTATATTGGTAGTTTGTGCCACACCGCCATTGATCGTGATCAGTATGTCTTTGGTCGGTTTGTAATCTATCCTTCCATCACTGCTCCATTTGCGGATACTGAAGTCTCTCGCGAATCTCCTTATATCGTATTTCACAAAGGTAGTATCAACACCGGTATAAGGACTTTTGCCTTTGGACATAGAGAGTGTGTCCGGCTGAAATGTCTGGCCGTTCTTGACCGATCCGAATATGAGGCTATCGCCGGTATATGGCTCACGCGGATCATAATTAGTGAAGTCCTGTCCCTGAAAGTATGAACCCGAAAGTTTGTATCCGAATTTGCCGTCGAGCAGTTTGCCCGAAGTGCGAAACTCAGGATTCAGGATAGAATAGTTGACATGCTCGCTGGTACTATTAGTATGCGCATCGAGTGCATTGGTATTGGTACCCTGCACAGTGAACCCGGAACTGAGACAGACCGTAGTTTCAAATTTATCCTGCTGGTCGAGCGGTGATTTGGTCATTATATGTATCACGCCAGATGATGCATTGGGGCCGTACAGGGCAGACGCAGGGCCGCGCAGTACCTCTATGCGGTCTATGTCGAGATTGCAGGTAGGCACGAGCTGATAGGCATTGACGCGCAGCGATGGCACGGAGCCGATACGATCATCTACTACATTTAGTACGGCACCCGAAAAGATATCATTGAATCCGCGTACTACTACGTTGTTTGATATCAGGCCCGTCTGCATCACATCCACACCCGGTGTATTTTTGAGATAGTCGACGGGAGATGTCACGACCCTGTTGAGGATCTTTTCTCCACTCAGTACAGAGATCGAAGCCGGTGCATCGAGCAGTTTTTCTCTGCGTTTTGAGGCGCTCACGACCACCTGATTCAGACCTACTTCAGAGCTGGCCATCTTCAGAGAGAAATTATTTTTTCTGACCTCGCTGACCGGCATCTCACGTTCATCATATCCGATGAAACGGAACACAATGGTCTTAGCATCGGCGGGAATGGTCAGTGTGAAATGGCCGGTCGAATCTGTGGCAGCAGCAGTGGTGCTGCCCTTTACGATCACGGTCACACCGGGCAGTCCCTCGCCGCGGTCGTCATTGACGCGACCGGATATGGTGGTGCTCTGAGCAAATAATACAGTGGTGCAGAAAACTAATACCGAGAGTAGTAGAGTTTTACATTTCATAATGCGGATTTAAGGTGAAATGGGTTTTTATCGTCTCGTAAGGTAAAATTCTAATTTGAAAATCGAAGAATTTGCCGCTAAAAAACTACAATTATATTTTTTCACACTCCCCGCTGTGGACTGAAACAAGTAGCCTGTTGTACTTTGTGAGTTTACAAAAAACTTATTGTTCACTATTTGTCGAAATGGAAAGTATCGCTTCCAATTTGGCGTATTTATATGAAATAAAAGGTGCAACATGTATTCAACAACATGAGCTCAAACCATTGGTGTCAGAAGGTTTGCTGATTATGTTCCGTTTTCAATGTTAAACGGCACAAGTTTTGCAATGTACTTTTCATTATTAAACACCTAAACGAAACTTTTATGAATATCGCAATCAGAATGAGGAAAGTGAGAGAAGTGAAAGGCTGGAAACAATCCGCAGTAGCTTCTTCGATGCAGATCACGCAGCAGGCATTCAGTTTTCTGGAGCAGGGCAGCGGTAGTCCGCGTATAGATACATTGAGCAGGTTTTGTGAAGTGATGAACGTACAGCTTCACTTTTTGCTTTCAGAAGATGTCCCGGTCACAGAGGAGACAGTAGTAAAATACGGCACAAAAAGTTTTTCTGAGTTTATCAATGAACATGCCAAGTTAGAACTGGGTGTGGAGGTGTTTGATAGATTCATATCAGACGAGGCGGGTTCAATGATATCTAACCTTTCTAAAACCATTGCCGTATGAAGAACATCCTACTCATGAAATTTTTCAGCACTGCAGCCGTAACCCCCAAAAGGTTCCATTTTTCTGCGCAAAAAAGTGAATTTGAAATATCTCACATACCATTCAAAGACTCCGGCGTAAGTGTGGTCAACTCTTCTGGCCAGCTGCTTGTTGCCAAACAAGAGATAGATACTATCGAAACAAAACCGGTAATGCGTACTCTGCATAATGCCCGCAAGATCGCTGAGGATGCTATCATAAAAAACTGCCCGGATGTGATCTGCGCATTGGATCGCAAGGGACGTTTTCTGACCATCAATGATGCCTGTGTATTGTGGGGTTATTCTCCCGAAGAGATAGAAGGTAAATTCTTCACTGATTTCGTAGTGGCAGATGATATCGAGAAAACACTCAAAGCTGCATGCGCCTGTATATCTACAGGGAAGAGAACATCCATAGACAATAGGTGCGCTCATAAAGAGGGCCACAGCATACCGATGCTATGGTCTGTCAGCTGGTCAGCAGATGACAATCTGTTCTATTGCTCCGGCCGTGATGCCAGCGATATAAAATCTGCCGAGATATCCCTTCAGGAAAGCACACAGAGATATCGTTCTCTGTTTGATTATAATCCTGATGCCGTATATTCTCTCGATCTCAAAGGCAATTTCACCAGCGCCAATGCTAAGGTGGCTGAACTGACAGGCTGCCCCATAGATCAGATACTCACCATGTCATTCGTGCCATTCGTAGACCCTGAATATATGTCAGTAGCCGCAGAGAGTTTCCGCAAGGCAGCAGCCGGCGAAAAGATAAGTTATGATCTGGTCATCATAGATATAAGCGGAAACAGACGCCACCTCAATATTTCAAACATGCCGATGATCGTGCATGGCAAGTTCACAGGCATATACGGCGTGGCCAAAGACATCTCAGAAAGTGAAGCTAATAAAGCCGAGCTGAAGAAACTCAATGAATCTCTGGAGATGAAGATAATGGAGCGCACCAGCCAGCTCGAGCAGTCTATCAAAGAAATGGAAGCGTTTTCATATTCCGTTTCGCATGACCTCAGAGCGCCTCTGCGCATCATAAACGGATATACCAAGCTGCTCTCAAATGAGTATGAAGGAAAATTTGATGCCGATGGCAAAGAGTTTATGACTGCCATCATCGAAAACACAAAATACATGAGCCGTCTGATCGATGACTTGCTTAATCTGTCTCGCCTGGGCAGAGAAGCCATCAATAAGACCATTGTAGATATGAACCTGATCACACAGGTGGTCATTCATGAACTGAAAATGGAAGACAATTCCATAGTGGCTGATTTTAAGATACAGGATCTGAGCCCAACCGTCTGCGATCAGCGACTGATCAGACAGGTCTGGACCAATCTGATATCTAATGCGATCAAATATTCAAAGAAAAAAGGAACGCCGCAGATAGAGATCGGCTCATATGAAAAAGGCAATCAGACAGTCTACTACATAAAAGACAACGGAGCAGGTTTTGATATGAAATTCGCAGCAAAACTCTTCGGTGTATTCGTTCGTCTCCACGACCGCTCGGAGTTTGACGGTACGGGTGTGGGGCTGGCCTTAGTACAGAGGATAATTTCCAAACATGGTGGTAAGGTATGGGCAAACGGCAAAGTAGACGAAGGTGCCGTGTTTTATTTCAGTCTGCCCAATTCATAATTTATTCATCATCAAACGAACCAACCATGCATAACGAAAAAGTAGACATACTGCTGATAGAAGGCAATGACTATGAGGCCAAGCTAGCTCTTCATAATCTGAAAAAACATAACCTCACCAACAATCTGCTGCATCTGAGAGATGGCGAGCAGGCCGCTGATTATATTTTTGCTACCGGTGAATATGAAGGTCGTGATATAAGCAACAGACCCAAAGTAGTGCTGCTGGATATCAACCTCCCCAAAATGAACGGAATGGAAATACTGAAGAAGATAAAGAGTGATGAAAGAACCAGAACCATACCGGTAGTGATCCTCACCTCATCGAGAGAAAACCGTGATGTGGCCGAAGGCTATGCGCTGGGGGCTAACAGCTATATAGTCAAACCCATTGAGTTTGGCTCATTCAGTGAGACCATCACTAGTCTGGGTCTGTATTGGGCCATAATGAACCAAGAGGCACCATATATACCTAACAACCTGTGGCAGTCGATCAGCGAAGCATGATCATGCTAGAAAAGCAGAAATTAAAGGACGAAATGGATCAGCTACTACAAGAGCCGACACTACATCTATCCGCAGTTAATTATACTGCAGAATAAAACGAAGCTAAACAATCAGCGATTATTTAGTTGTCCTGTCCATGTCTGAACAACTCGCTTACGTCTACTTCAAGAGCATTGCTTATTTTTCTCAAAGTTAAGATAGTCGAGTTTGTCTTGCCGGATTCGATCCTTGACATACTTGCTTTTTCAAAATCACATTTAGCAGCCAGATTGATCTGGGACATTTTTTTCTCACTGCGGATCTGTTTGATCCTGGAACCTAGTTCTACAAGAAATTGTTCATTAGCCATAACGGGGAATTATTTGATTTATGAATGATGCAATTTACGAAATAGCAATGTTGACTTTTTATGATAAATGTCATAAAATACACTGACTATCATCAGTTTATTGCCTTGGCACCATTCATTCTTACCTTATACGGCTTGTTTTCTGCTATAGGCGAAAACACTTTATAAAAAAACTATTTTTTCGCTCGGAGCAGATGCAGAATAGAGAGACAAATGTACGCTCAAAATCGATGATCCTGAAAACTTTTTTCAAAGAGCATTTTAATGCATCATTTCATGCTTGATTCAAATATTCATACTTTCATACTATTAATATAAGTATGAGAAAAATATTTTGCATCATTTCTTTTTTGATAAGTAGTAGCATCACGCTATTTGCTCAGGATACCGCGAGGGTAGTAGATAGAGTGAATATGAATGATCACAGTAGTCGTCTAGGACAGGTCACAGCAGACAAGAAAGGTGATTTCCTGCTAATGAATATCAATGGCAAGGCTTCGGATACTATCAGCTATATCAATGTGGCAAGTGTGGAATATCGTATTGATAATCCCATGTATGATACAGTCATGAAGATAGACACTTTCACTTCTCATTATGTGACAAACAATACGGCACCGATACGCTGCTTCTATAGCATTCATCAGACCAGAAGACGCAATATCGGCATTGGGTTCACGGTAGCCGGAGTCGGTCTGCTTGGTGTAGGTGTAGCGCTGATAGCCCTGACGCCGAGGACACCTAACACAAGTTTTCTCTCATCTATCACACCGGGCACAGTGGCCGGAATGCTCATGTCTCTCGGCGGTATCGGTATGACCATACCGGGAGCATTGATACTGGGTAAATGTGGCCACAAACATAGAAAAGCAAATAATTAGATTAGAAATTTCATTTTCTTACTTTAGATATCTGATTCGACACTTTTCATGAAAATCAAATTGTTTATTTTTTCATTATTACTGAGTAGCTGTATAGGTCTATCTGCGCAGGATACAGCCAGAGTGGTCGATAGAGTTTTCACAGCAGACAACAAGATATATGTGGGCCAGATATCTGATGATAAAAAAGGCGACTCGCTCATCATCACCGTTTATCATAGTGGTATATACAGCATCAACTACAATCAAATAAAGAGGATCCAATACCGGGTGGACAATCCCAACTATGTCGAGAAACCCGAGAAACCTGTGGTCAGGCCTGAAAATCCCGACAAACATGCGGAGCGTGTGGTGGTCAAATCAGATCAGCCTTATGAGGATCTTGTAGCTTTCAACGGCTACCGTGCCACACCGCGCGTGACTGACAAACTGGTCAAGAAACGTAACATCGGCATCGGCCTTACTGTGGGTGGTGTCTGTCTGGTAGGTCTGGGGGCTGTAGTATTCAGTGTGTCTCCGAAGCAGAGCACAGCGAGTTCGGGTGGTGTGCTATTCTCCACTCCATCGCCCGGGTCCATAGTGGGCATCCTGATGATAGCCGCAGGCGTGGGCATCACCATACCGGGTGTGGCCATATGGGGCAGCTATGCGCACCGTCTGCACAAGGCAGAGATGGAAAACTAAGATGCACTATTTAGCATAAAAGACCTCTCTCAGAAATCTTCTCATATCCTGCCATGATTCCTTATCTGCTTCTTCATTGTATGCGATGGGCAGATTGAATTTTTTGCCGTTTGCAGTGGCATCAGGATTGGTGAATGCATGAGTGGCATTAGGGTATGACTTAAATAAAAATCTCACGCCTACAGAATCCAGATTCTGTTTGAATTCTTTGATGTCATCTTCCGTCACGAATTTATCGGCACCACCATTGCAGACCAATATCTTGCTGGTCACGACGCCTCTGGCCGCAGGCACACCCTTCAGCCCGCCGTGAAAACTCACCACACCTCTCAGGTCCATGCCCATCTTGGCGGCATTGAGTACCATGCTGCCACCGAAACAATATCCAATGGCAGCTATGCGCCTCGGATCAGCCTGTGTGTAGGTTTTGATCTTTCGCTCAGCAGCCTGTATCCGTGCTCTGCCCAGCGCCGGATCTTTATAAAAAGCTTCTGAAAATTTCTGTGCCTCGGCTACTGTCTTTGCCTCCTTGCCATCGCCATACATGTCTACCACCATCGCTATATAGCCGAGTTCGGCCAGTTTGCGGGCGCGCATCTTGGCATATTCCACATAGCCCCACCACTCAGGCACCACGAGCACGATGGGCAGTTTGTTTTTTTCATTGGGCACATATGCCACATAGCCTTTTTGTGTCAGGCCTTCTGTTTTGTATGTAAACTCTTCTGTCTTCATTGTGCTGATCGCACCTTTGCTCGGTTCGCCTATCTGTGCATATGATGTATTCATACTCATGATGAATATTAAAAAGAAAATTCCAGAGAGACTCTTTTTCATGACCTTGAGATTTTTGTGATACAAATTTGCATTTATAAAAAGAGATGAACGGAATTTTTTTGCGGAAAATGATGCCATTTAATCTTTAGCATAATAGCTGATCAAAAGCTTTTTGCCTTCCTTCCATCAACTATTGCTTAGTACCATACAGCACATCAGCGGGGATCAGCTGCTTAGTGATGCCGGGACCGCGATAGTAAACATTCAGAATGTGCCCGCCGCCACCGTTGAAGTACGTGACCTTGATGATATGCCAGCCTTTGACCAGCGCTATATCTCCGCCATGCCATATCATACCGTGACTGCCATCGTTATTGACCACTTTATGATCATCTATATAGAGTTTACTGCCATCATCAGATGCGGTGTAGAATTTATAGTCACCTTCTTTGGCTATATAAATATAACCACCCAGCACGAGCGCGAAATTATTGCCGCGATTGGGTATCTCATCGAGGTTAAATTCATTGCAGTGGCCTGTGGTCTTGGGCTCCATACTTCGGAAATCCGGCAGCACCTCCAGATCATCAGCCTCATAGTATCCGTATATCATCTGATGCAGTTCGCTCTGTTTGCGCACACGATAGAACCCGCACACAGTGGGGCTTTGGCTGCCAGCCTTGTCGAATGCCTTGACCTTGACCACCGTGGTCCTGTTGAGCGTGAAGGGCAGCATATACACCATAGATTTCTCTGTAGGTTCGGAGCCATCGAGGGTATAAAAAAGTTTGTATTCTGAATTTGCCTTGATCACTACTCTCGGCATCGAGTCGATGAAAAGTCCTCCCGCAGGCGAGCCCGCCGGTGCATCTGATATGATCTGCGGAGCCTCAAGCGTGAATTTCTCCATCGGGTCTGCCACCTCTTCATCATTGCCGAAGAAGGCGCTCTTCACAGGCCTGCCGATCCATGCTGATGGTACGGGCAGTTTCCATATATAGGCTATCGTAGCGGCATTGTCATACTGATATACGGGGCCTTTGATCTCATATCCCTTTTTGATGCCGGGGCCTGAGATCAGAAATGGTATCTCCATCTCTGCCATCGTCTCGCCGCCGTGTCCGAAGCCTATGCCGCCGTGATCTGAAGAGACCATGAAGATAGTATTGTCATAGATGCCTGCTTTTTTGTATGCCTCTATCACTACACCGAGCAGCGAGTCTGCCAGGCCCACTGCTGCATAATATTTGGCAGAGCCATGTCCTGAGCCGTGCCCTGCATCGTCCACATTGTCGAGATGGAGAAAGAGAAGATCAGGCTTCTTTGATTCGATATATCTGGCGGCTTCGGTCACCGTATTATAGGGGCCTTCTTCGTGTTTGATGTAGTTCACTTTGGTGGTTTCGACCAGACGCGCGAATCCCTCCCAGTCATGTATCACAGCTATGTCAGCATCGGGTTTGCCATGCCTCACCACACTGAATATAGTGGGGAATATCCCCTCATCGCCTATCGCTACGGGCGCTATACCGTCATCATTGCGCTCCCAGCTGTTAGATGTCACACCATGCCGGTCGGGACCTGCACCGCTGATCATCGAGGCCCAGTTAGGGCTGCTGCTGGTGGGTAATACAGATCGTGCGTGAAGCGTATAGGCACCGTCTTTCATCATGCGATGCATGTTAGGGGTATTGGCGTGGCGCAGGCCATCGGGGCTCATGCCATCGACGCCGAACATGACGACGTGTATCTTTTTGTCCTGTGCAGACAGGCCGCTACATAGGAGAGTAAGCAAACAAAGTATGGTCAGACGCATGCGGGTGGGTTTAATGTTAAGCGTAAATAACAAAAAATAATGTTATCCGAATGTTAAAGTATTCAGAGCTGTTTAAGAGGCATCGTTTCATTTTTTTGCATACATTTAGCCAATAAAATAAACCAAATGCGCAATAAAATACTCCTTCTAGCTCTGATAGGCCTCGCGATGGCAGGCTGCAAACCTAAAGCCCCTGACAATACCGCCATACAGTCAGAAGTGCAGACCTATCTCGATCAGTACAATGCCGAATATCAGAAGCTCATGTATGCTGACCAGATAGCACAGTGGCAGCTCAATACACACATCGTAGAGGGTGACACGATGGACAGCCATCTGGCATCGCTGGCAGATGAGGCGCTGCAGAAATATACCGGCAGCGTAGCTAATATCGACTCGGTGAAAAAGTTCATGGAGGTGAAAGATAAACTCACGACGCTCCAGGTCAGACAGCTCGATGCCATGCTCTATCTGGCGGGCAATAACCCCGCCACAGCAGGCGATGTGGTCAAGAAAAGAATAGACCTGCAGAATGCGGAATTGCAGAAGCTCTATGGATTCAAATTCATGATGAACGGCAAGGAGGTGACACCGAATGATATCGATAATATACTTCGCAAATCTACTGACAATAAAGAGCGCTCCTCAGCATGGGAGTCCAGCAAGGAAGTGGGCAAGAAACTCAAACCCGGTCTGGCAGAGCTTCGCGACCTGCGCAATAAGAGTGTGGCACCGCTCGACTATCATGACTTCTTCGCCTATATGGTGTCGCAGTATGGCATGAGCAGCGATGAGATGCTGAAGATGACCCGCAGTTTCATACATGATGTGTGGCCGCTCTATCGTGAGCTGCATACATGGACACGCTATCATCTGGCAGAGCAATACAAGCAGCCCGTGCCTGAATATATCCCCGCTCAGTGGCTGCCAAACAGGTGGGCGCAGGACTGGAGCGATCTGGTAGATGTGAAGGGGCTGAACATAGATGGCTATCTGAAAGGTAAGGGCGCAGAATGGATACCTAAGGAGTCGGAGAAGTTCTATATGAGCATCGGATTTGATGCGCTTGATGAGAGCTTCTGGAAAAACTCATCGCTCTATCCGCTCGATGTCAAGGCGGGTTATAAAAAGAATACACACGCCTCTGCATGGCATCTCGATCTGGGCAAAGACATCCGCTCCCTGCAAAGCATAGAGCCAAACACCCGCTGGTGGGCTACCTGTCTGCATGAGTTCGGGCATGTGTATTATTTCAGGGCATACTCTAATCCTAATGTGCCTATCGTGCTCCGCAATGGCGCCAATCGCGCATATCATGAGGCATTTGGTACGATGATGGGGCTGGCCTCCATGCAGAAACCATTTCTCGTGGGCCTCGGCATGATCGATGCAAACGCTACCAGCAATGACACACTCAAGATGCTCAAAGATGCACTGCAATATATCGTGATGGTGCCTTGGGCAGGTGGTACGATGCCTGAGTTCGAGCATTCACTGTATGCGGAGAATCTGTCGGCAGATAAGTTTAACGCGAGATGGTGGGAACTGGTCAAAAACCTGCAAGGGGTAGTGCCGCCGTCTGAGAGAGGAGAGGAGTATTGCGATGCAGCTACCAAGACACACATCACCGATGATCCTGCCGCATATTATGACTACTGTATCGCTAATATTTTATTGTTTCAGGCGCACACTTTCATAGCAGACAGCATCCTGCATCAGGACCCTCATGCTACCAATTATTATGGCAATAAAGAGGTGGGAAATTTCCTCAAAAAGATCATGACACCCGGTGCCAGCGTGGACTGGCGTGAGCACTGGCGCAACTGTATCCACAGCGATGTGAGCGCTAAGCCGATGGTGGACTATTTCGGGCCGCTGATGGTATGGTTGAAAAAAGAAAATGCAGGCAGGAAATATTCTTTGCCTGAGAAAGCACCTTATTAATGGACAATTTTATAAATGAGACAAATGAAAATCAAGTTGATCGCTATCTTTTTGCTCGCATTGTCATTAGGCGGCTGCAAATATTTCTCGCATAAGGCGGCACCGCTGGAGACCGCGGTCAACTTTCCGATGCTTGATTCGGCAGATATTTTTATCGGTAATGTCGTGGATAATTTCAGTGTATCACCTGATGCGGTGGTCTATGCCCGCAAGGTATATCTGAATGCCATAGATATGTTTGTCAATAAAAAAGATGCTAAAGGCAGTCTGCCGCTGTTTCTGCAGTCTATCAGGATATCGCCTGAGCATTTTACTTATTTCAAATATGCGGAGGCGCTCTATGCGGATGCTAACTATGATATGGCAGAAAAGGCATATCAGTATTTGAAATATCGCGATGAAACGATGAAGGCTGATGCATCTCTCGGCATGGCCAGATGTGCCGGAATGACGAGTGACACCAGCAGCACGCTTATGTATCTGGAAGAAGCCCTTCAGGCATATCCGTATGATGTGAAAGAATTGGCTAAGGATAAAGCATTTGAAAAGGTGAAGGACCATGAAGTATTCAAACTGCTGATGACGAAATATGATTCGGATGAAGAACATAGAACTGTCGCGCTGCTCAAACTCTTCGCAAAAAATTTCCACAAAGCTGGTTTGCCTTATAGCATCCCACCCGATTCTCTGGGCAAGCATACAGGCAAGGAGATCGATTTCAGATATGCGGCATTCATAGAGGGAATGACCGACGGGCAGTTTTCGCGAGAGGTGCAAAAAGAATATCAGTACATGGCTGAACTCGACCTGTCTCCGGTTTATCATACGTTCATCTATCGCACGGTCAACTACAATGGCGATACGATCTTTCCCGTGCATCAGTTTCTGCTGACGGTCGATAGCACCGGCACTACCAGAGGCATGCAGGAGATAGCCTGTTCATGCAGCCCGCTTACTATCAAGACGGCAGAGATAGACAGTAATGGTGTGGTGGAAATAAAAGAGATAGCCCAGACATGGAAAGAAGACCCGATCTATAAGGGCTATGCCGGCAATGAAATAGTGAAGCAGGAGGTCAAAGACGTGAAATATTATATGGTGATGGAAAACGGTATCATCCATGCATTGGCCCAAAAACCTGACTTAAGTCACGCGAGCAAAGGCACTGCACAGTCTTCAGATACCAATCAATAAACATTATATCATTGATATGAAAATCAAGATCGCGCTGGTTGTTTTTCTTCTTTCGCTCATGGCCGGTTCATGCGGTTATTTCAGACATAAAAAAGCAGCTTCTGACACTACTGACTTTCCGATGCTGGACTCAGCGCTGATCATGAAGTATGACACGGTAAAGGTTTTC
Source organism: uncultured Bacteroidota bacterium (assembly GCA_903917755.1). Taxonomy (GTDB): domain Bacteria; phylum Bacteroidota; class Bacteroidia; order Chitinophagales; family LD1; genus UBA1941. The sequence continues at coordinate 13,217 of CAIXBT010000335.1, read as the reverse complement.
TTTCCTTCTACAGATGCTATCTACTATGCCCGAAAGCTCTACAATGATGCAGTGGAGACGCTGGACAAGAAAAAAGATGCACCAGCGAGCCTGCCGCTATTTCTCAGGTCTCTGCGCATAGCTCCTGAGCAGTACAAATATCTGAGATATGCAGATGCGCTCTATGCCAGCGGAGATTATGCCACCTCATCGTGTGTGTATTTTTATTTCAACTCACTCGATGAAGAGAATAATTCACAGGCATTGCTGGGATTTGCTAAGAGTGAGGCGATGAAGCACAATGATTATGCGCTGGAGTATCTGTCTCATGCGCTGGCCAAGTATCCCTTTGATGTGGATGAGATAAAGGAAGATAAGGCCTTCGAGAGGTTTCATGATAAAGAAGAATTTAAGATACTGATGGCGAAATATAAGACGGATGATGCAAGCCGTAAAAAGGCGCTCATGGCTGTCTTTGAGAAAAATTTCACACTAGGTACGCTGCCCTTCAGCATTCCTCAATATAAACTCTTCAAACATGATGGCAGGCATATCGACATCAGATTTGCAGATTTCATATCCGATCTCTCGGAGATGGAAATGGGCGAGGAGACCAGTAGTGAATTTCAGTATTACGCCAGGCTGAACCTGTCACAAGATTACAAGACTTTCATCTATACCAAGGTGCACTATCAGAGAGATACACTCTATCCGGTGCATTTCTTTCTTATGACCGTAGACCTGGATGACAGCCTGATAGCGCAGCAGGAAATAGCCTGCGGCTGCAGCCCTTTCACCCTCAAGTCTGCCATGATCGATACCGCAGGTGTGATAGAGGTCAAGGAGACCGAACAGACATGGAAAGAGGACCCGCTCTATAAGGGCTATGCCAATAATTCTATAGTGAAGCAGGAACTGAAGTCTGTAACATATTATCAAGTGGGAGAGGATGGCAGTATCAAACTCCTCGGTTCTAAACCTAAATAGTGCTCAGATACTTCTCCATTTTTTTCTGATCAGAAACTCTGCTATCAGCAGATTCGGTATCCAGCTCAGCCAGGCTATCAGTACATATTCATCGCCTCCATTCATGTGTATCAGTCGCGGTATGATGAAAGCATAAGAGCGCAATGTGATGGCAGAAAGCGTCAGTGCATAGCTGCGCAGCATAAAATTCTGATGCGACTCTATATCGCGTCTGAGGGCCAGCAGATATGCCGTGGCTGTAAATCCGATCCATAGCAGGGCCAGGGTCATAAAGCTGATCTGTGCATACAGGCCGCCATTGCCGTAATAGCCCATGATGAGGCCTGAAGGACCGCTGAGCAGCACCACGATGCTCACATATATCAGCCCGATGGCGCGGTGCAGCCGCGGGTAGCCATAGACCAGCCTGTCGATAAACTGAAATATACCCAGAAACAAGACGAATGTGCTCGTGAAAACATGTATATAGAAGGCGTAGCGCCAGTGCCTGATGTGGATGATGGACTGCTTGGCAAGCAGAAAGTCAGTATCGATCCGAAAGGCCAGATAGGGGAGGACGATATGCAGCATCAGATAGCTGAAAAACGACGTTGTCGCCACGGCTATCAGTATTCTGAGCCATTCCCAAGATGCTGCTGCTTTCATCCTCTCAATGATACACAAAAAATTTAATGGCGAATACAGGATTATAAGCGCCGTTCGTATAACTTAATTTAGGCATAGTATTTTACTCAAGTTTTTGGTCAAACATTTTATTTATTTGTACAAAATCACTCCCGATTTATGAAGCATCTCTTTTTCAGCCTTTTGTTTGCTGCTGTACTCCAGTTCTCGTCTGCCCAGGTCAGCTATCCCATCTCCACTTTTAATTCGACCTCTGTCACATTTCGCAATCTGCTACTGACCAATCAGCAGATAGAAGATAATGACACGATCAATGAAGAGATCGTAGACCTCGTGAGCCCGATGGTGATAGACTCGGTACTGGACCGAAAAAAAGAGCATCATCAGGTCTTTCTGGTAGGTTGGATGATACACGCCTTCGGAGATTACAACTGGCGTGCACTGAATATGGTCAAACAGAAATTCGTCGGAACCATCAGGGGCGACAGCCGCAGCGGCGAGGAGCAGTTTACAGAGTATGACATTAATTACAACCTCTATAGCCACACACATAAATACCTCTGGAAGATATTCACCGCCTATGACCGTCAGGCCAAGATACACAGACAGGATTTTATGTCTAAGCTGCGCCATCCCGGCCACAAACACAGGAATAAATATACCGGTCCGCCATTCGTGCGCGATACAAACAATGCGGACATGTATCAATACAGACTGCACTGCGAACTGACACCGCAGCGCGAGTTCAGGCCATTGCTGCATTATCTTTTTTACCCTACACAGCCGGGTCTCAATATCAACGAGCACCCTAACTTCATGAGCAGGTTTCCGTCTATGGGCTTCTACGGGCCCTACTGTCTAGACTGCAATCATAGCTGCCACCCCGAGATACATCCCTATGAGTGGATATGGTGGATGAACCTGCACAATGGTACCGTGAAGGATAAGACATGGCTGGTGGGCCTGCTCAAAGACGGCAGCAATCGATTCAGGCACTGGTCTCATAACCCCAAAACCGGCAAGATATGCATACCCTTTGCATTCGATGTGAAAGACAAAGCTGCTAAGGACAGGATCATCACGATAGAGCATCTGGTGTTCAATAGTTTTATTGATTCTAATCTCACTAAGCTCGATCTGCCAGCCACACTGATAGGAACAAGTCAAAAATCTGTAGAGGTGAGCCTGACAGATGGCAAAGGCGGCTCGATACCCGTCACGGTGGCATTCAGAAATGTGATGGTGACCAATGGAGTTAAATTTTGGTTCAGCGAGGTGAACTGGGATGAGCAGAACCACATCCTCAGCGGGTTTATCAATATGGGCACCTCGGTGCAGGATCTATATACAATGAAGGTGACCTGCTCGGGGCAGTAGGCAGTTTTATCTTTCCCTTTAATTACGTATTTCGGGAATAGATAATTTGAACATGAAAAACATCTTCTTCGTGATCGGCATTCTTTGTTTTTTGCCAGTATGCCATCCTGCGCGAATTCCTGCACTGATGTAAGTAGGTTGTTTGTGAAGTTTTCGGAGATGCCAGTATAAGTACATAGCTTTGCCTTCCCCGTGCAGAGAAGGCTTGGTTGCCAATTTGTAAAGCTTGAACATCACAGGCTGAAAGGTCGGTATTGACACCGATCGCTTTCAGCCTGCATGAGCACAATGCTTATTAGAATTTCTTTATCTTAAACTCTGTTCTTCTGTTGACCTGATGTTCTTCTTCGGTGCATGGCACTATGTCTTTGCCCTCGCAACGGCACTTGTTCAAGAGCTTGCTTTTGCCATATCCTACAGATGTCATACGCTTCATATTGATGCCCTGACTGGCTATATATTCTACCGCACTTTGGGCGCGTTTCTTAGATAGGGTCAGATTGTATTGTGCAGAAGCGCGGCAGTCAGTATGAGATGACAGTTCGATCTCCATAGTAGGATTATCAGCGAGTATTTTGACCAGCCTGTTCAGTTCGATAGCTGCATCAGGACGGATGAACCATTTGTCCAGATCATAATAGATATTTTCGATCTTGATAGGCACACCGATCTTCACTTTGTCTAATTCCACCAGTTGTTTCACCAGTGATGGCGGGTAGTAGCCTTTAGTAGAGATCTCCGTACTGACGTTTATATATTTCTCGTTGCGGTCTCCTGTTTCCTTAGATGCAGCGATCCTGTATCTGGTATTAGTATCAGCCAGAAACATACATTTGCCTTCCTTGTTGGTATAGCATATCTCATCTTTGGTCAGATAGAGGTTAGTCACTTTCACTCTGGCACTATCGAGGGGCAGATGTGTCTTTCTGTCCTGCACGGTCACTTCGAGTTTGATATCACCTAATGGATACATGGGGATATTCAATTGCTCAGGATGCTCAGTGACATGATAGTTGACATTAGCCTGATGGAAGCCTTCCTTCTTTGCTGTAATAGCATAATCAGAATTGGGATCAGTGCAGAAACTGAAAGTACCTTCCTTAGCTGTCAGGATATTCGCGCCTATCGTAGGTTTGGCCTCGATAGCAGCTCCCTCTATGGGTTCACGGGTATAGCCATTATAAGTGAGTCCGTTCACCATTACACATTTGCGTTCGAAGCTATAGATATCATCATCTCCCATGCCACCATCTCTGTTTGAACAGAAATATCCGTGCTTATTATCGCTCTTGATCACATATCCGAAATCGTCTGCATTGCTATTGATAGGTGCTCCGATATTTTTTGGTTCGGTCCAGTTTCCTTTTTCATATTTGGATGAAAAGATATCCAGACCACCCAGACCCATGTGGCCATCTGAGGCGAAATACAGCGTGCCGTCTTCAGCTATGAAAGGAAACATATCATCACCTGATGTATTGATGCCTGGACCGAGGTTAGATGGCGGTCCCCATTCGCCGCCTCTCTGACGCACGGACATATAAATATCACTGCGTCCGTAACCTCCGGGCATATCGCTGGTGAAATATAGTGTGTCGCCGCCTTTATTCAATGATGGGTGACATACGGAATAATCCCTGCTGTTGAACGGTACCGCTTCTTTCAGTTCACCGTCCCATTTGTTTGCATCAGGCAGCCAGCCCACTTTGAATATCTTCAGTTTTACAGTTTTGTCGCTCGCAAAAAAAGCGCGTTTGCCATTGTAATTACTTCTGTCAAAATACAGTTCATTTAGTTTTTCATTATAGCATGGAGTCCCCTGATGAAATTTTTTATTGACCGTAGTGCTGGCTATCAGTTTTGAATCTTTGACCGTGCCGAACGAGTCTTTCACTTCAGCTCTGTATAGTTTCAAAAATGAGCCTTTGGTCCAGTTGTCTACACGTATGACATAGGCATCAGGCCTGCGGTTTGAGCAGAAATAAATATCATCAGCTCCGTGCATCGTGACCCCGAAATCAGAAAAAGGCGAGTTGATACCTTTGAGGTTTGTGATCTGATACAGCATATGCTCATTAGACAATTCCTTGGTCCTGTCTATCCAATTCAGCTGCTCTCTGACACTGCTGTCATTAGGCACCACCGCTAGATATTTAGTGTAATATATTTTTGCCTGAGGGTAGTCCTTGTCAGCACGCAGGGCCTCCGCATAATAGAGCATATTGAGCGGATTTTCTTTGTCAGCAGAGAGCTGCTGATAGTAAGGCCTTGCAGCGGGCCAGTTATTCATGAGCCGGTATGAATCTGCGATATGCTGCAGCAGGTATGTGTTTGCCTTATCGTGCTTCAGCGCTTTCTCATAGAATAGCACCGCCTTCTTAAAGTTAAACTGCTTGTAGTACAGATTGCCCATATCAATGGAAGTAGAACTTCGGGCAAATGCTGCTGCAGAGAGGGCTATCATCAAGATCAGCAGGCTAAAGATCCGTTTAGTATTCATAACAAAGGATTTAATAGATTTATCTAAAATAGGGTCAGAAATAGGATACATAACGCGGGGTCACAAACCGCTTTTTATCGTACCAGAAATCATAACCCAGCATTATCTCGTGTGTGCCGCTATTGGCATTGTGCAGATTGGAAAGTGAATAATCATATGCATATCCCAGCTGCAGCTGCGGAGTGATCCTGACCTGAGCAAAAGCTATCAGTGACTCAGGTCCGAACTTCAAAGTACTTCCGCTGCTCATATAAGCATCGCCCTGAGTGCGCAGGCCTGCACCAACCCATATCCGGTCGATGAATAATAAAGCAAGGTTGAAGTCAAACTGAGGAATGTTATTGGGCAAACCCTGCTGCCATTTCATCATTAAGCTGGGCCTGAATTTCACCACAGATTGCTCTCTGCCCACCACATAGCCTGCGGTAAGGACATAGTAGTTGTAGATCCTAGCTATCGCATCGTTATAACTCAGCAGGCCCACATTGCTGCGCAGAGATGAAGGCATCAGGTGCGGTGCAGATACACCTATGAAATACTTCTTGCCATACAGATATATCCCGAAGCCGACATTGGGCATGAACAGATTTGTATTGACAGAGGTAGTATTGTCCGGTGTGCCTGATGGCAGATCAGATTTGGAATTATTGCGATAGAAATAGGCGAATGATGCCTGCAGACCGAAACAGAGATGTGATTTCCTGATCTTGATACGGTATGCAAAGGATGGGGTGAAGCTGAAGGTATTGCCCAGTCCTATCTTGTCATTCGACACCACCAGACCCATGGCATATTGCGGCCTTCTGAATGGTGTATTGATACTGATATTGGCAGTGGTCGGTGCGCCATCCATATCTACCCATTGCTGCCGAAAGATCCCTACCAGGCTCATCACCTCGTGGCTTCCCGCATAAGCAGGGTTGACATATAACCCGTTGAATAAATACATGCTGTAGGCTGGGTCCTGCTGCGCCTGGCCGGCGAACGCTATACCTAAAAACGCAAGTGCTATTATTATCTTCTTCATAACTTATGATTTAATGAGTCTTAGTTTATTGGTTTTCGAAATCATCTGTACACATCTATAAAGCCTTTCTTCATGCGGCCTGTGCCGTCATTGAAGTAATACATGTAGAAGTAGGTACCGTCAGGCAGTTGAGTGCCCTGCTGATTATGTCCGTCCCATTTATTGTCGTAGTGCCCGAAGCTGCGGAACACCTCAGCTCCCCATCTGCTGTAGATCCTGATATTCGCACCCGGATATGAATCATTACATGATATTTCGAAGTTGTCATTCACTCCGTCATTATTAGGTGTGATGGTATTAGGGAAATGGCATTTGATGGTGGTATCTATCACTGTGATGCACACATTGGCAGTATCGCATACGGTATAACCCTTGATGGTCACACAGACCTGATAAACGAAATCTACATTTCCCGAGAAATCCTTCTGAGGTGCATAGGTGATGGTGTGGTCGCTGTTTACATTAGCGGTACCATACAGCATAGTGGTCCTGATGGTAATGGTAGTATCGCTGCCCGCAGGTATGGTATCATTATCCAGCACTCTGACTGTGATAGTGCTATTCATGACCATTGAATCCATAGTGCAAGGCTCATCTTCTGCTTTGATATTGCAGTTGAGCAGCTGTATGCAGATGGTATCTCTGGTCACACATCCGGGAGTATTGATAGCAGTGGCGATATAGCAGTTATTGGCAGCGGAAGGGCTGACTGTGGCAGGATTCAATCCTGAATAAATACTATTGCCGTTTATATCTGTCCATAAGATATTGAAGACATCTACACTGTATGTGGCAGACAGACTGACATTCGAACCGGGGCAGGCTGATGTTTCAGAAGCTGCGATGGTCATGGTCAGAACGTCTTTGATATTGATGACTATCTGCATACTGTTTGAACAGCCGCTGAGTGTGTCACCATATGTATAAGTGATGGTGTTGTCGCCGGAACTAGCATTGGCCGGAGTAAACACATTGCCATTCATACCTGCACCGCTGAATGTGCCGCCTGCAGGTGTGGCAGTGAGTGTGACAGGATTGTCCAGATGGCAATATGATCTGCTGTAGCCTGATATGGTAAGCGTAGGCAGAGAATCGACCTTGATACATACTATTGTATCGCCTATGCATCCGGTATTCGGATTGGTATAGGTATAAGTGATACACCAGTTTCCTACACCTACTGATGCAGGCTGGAATATATTGCCGGTCACGCCTGAGCCACTGAATGTGCCTCCGGCAGGTGATCCGTTCAGAACGATATTACCAGAATTGATACAGTAAGTAGGATTCAAACCTACAATACTGACACGTACAGGCGGAACCACTGACACACGCACAGAGTCCACTACGAGACAACCCAGCGCATCTGACACACTCAGATAATAAGTGGTAGAGACCGATGGCAAAGCGATAGGGTTGCCGGTATTGGTACTGCTCAATCCCTGTCCGGGGCTCCAGTTGTATGTATATGGTGTCTGACCTCCGCTAGCGGTAGGTATGCCACCTATCTGGACTCCTGTATGGTTATTATAGCATAATACCTGATCCGGACCTGTCTGCACACTGAGCGAAGAAGGAATGACACTCACGCGTACCTGATCTGAAGAAGAACATCCGGTCAGTCTATCAGTCACTACCAATGTATATACAGTACTGGTTGATATGCCCTGTACCTGAGGGTTAGGAGATTGGGCACTATCTAATCCTACAGTCGGTGTCCATGAGTATGCGTAGTTGCCTGAGCCGCCTGTCGCCACAGGTGTGCCACCGAGCATGATGACAGAACTGCGACAGCCTGTGATGGTCTTGTCAGGTCCTGCATCGACTATCAGTGGTACGCTCACATTCACAGCCTGGCAGGTAGATGTAGAACAGCCTACGGCATCAGTCACAGTCACACAATATGTAGTGGTGACGAATGGTGTGACGGTTGGATTGCTCGCACCGGGACTCAACATACCGACTGTCGGTGACCATGAATAAGAGTATGGTGGTGTACCGCCGGAGCCTGTAGACGGGAACCCGCCTAAGACCCCTGCTGAACCTGCACATACTGATGTATCAGGGTTTACGACAGCCGTTACGGCAGGGTTGGCGATGACCCTCATGGAATCAAAGGCGATACATCCCTTTGCATCCTGAACCAGTATTTTATATACTGTCGGTTCTACGGGGTTCACATTCGGATTGGGGATGGTATTGGAATTACAGAAATAAGATATCGGTGACCAGTTGACGATGTACGGTGGTGTACCTCCCATGATAGAAGGTGAGCCACCTATAGTGATACAGTTGCTCTGGCCTGCACAGATGGATTTGTCAGGTCCCGCATCGGCAGTCAGATTGCTGGCTGTGGTCTGTATGGTCACAGCATCAGAAGTAGTACAGCCATTGGCATCTGTCACGATCAGGGTATATGTGGTCGGCATTTTCAGATCACACAATGTCGGATTGGAAGATGAGTTACTGTTGATAGCCACATTAGGTGACCACGCATAAGTATACGGAGGCAATCCACCTGATCCTGCCAGTGACCCGCCGAGAGTGATACATGAATTGCTGCAGCGTACTATGGTCTGATCCGGACCGGCATCAGCCACAGGGTTTGCGTTTACCTTCACGGTCACGCTGGCACTGTTAGAGCAGCCGAGCTGATTGGTAGCTGTCACTGTATAAGTAATGGTAGAAGTAGGACAGGCAGTCGGATTGGCCAGGGTCGGGTCGTTCAGGTTTTGAGTAGGCAGCCAGCTGTATGTATAGACACCATCATTGCCGTCTGCAGTAGGGCTGCCACCGAGTACGACACATGCTCTCTGACAAATGGTATCATTCGGTCCTGCATTGACCGCCGGTTTCGGATTGACTGTGAAATAAACACTGTCGATCGCGATACATCCTGAGCCATCACTTACCACCACTGTATATAGAGTAGTCTGAGTAGGTGATGCGGCAGGGTTAGCCACAGTGGTGGAGCTAAGGCCTGCAGCAGGAGACCATACATAAGTGTATGATGGAATACCACCTGTGGCAGTAGGGAATCCACCTAAAGTAATATTGCTTGTGGCTCCTTCACATACGGTCACATTATTACCGGCTTCAGCAAATAAGCTGCTGTTAGTAGTATTGACGAGCATTTGGTCAGATGCAGAGCAGCCATATTTGTCTGTTACGACCAGAGTATATGTGACTGATGAACCTAAATGTGATACAAAAGGATTGGCCGCAGTAGCGGAAGAAGTTCCTGCCACCGGTGACCAAAGATAGGTATATGGACTAGAGCCACCGCTGGCAGATGGAGTGCCTCCTATCATTACACTGTCGGTAGAACATCCGAACAGGGTTTTGTCGGGACCCGCGTCTGCTGTAGGGTTTGGATTCACACCTACTATGACTGACGCTGTGGCTGTACAGCCATTGGCATCGCTCACGCTCACTGCATAGGCACTGCTGGCGATCGGGGTCAATGTAGGATTTGATGCAGAGATGCTGCTCATTCCTATAGAAGGCGACCATGAATAAACATATGGTGACTGACTACCCGATGCTGTAGGTTTGCCGCCCAGGACTACCGGATTTCCAAAACAGACAGTGGTATCTGAACCGGCATTCACCACAGGTGAAGGATTTACATTCACGATCACTGAATCTATGGCAGCACATCCCCTGGCATCTGTCACCGTCACTGTATATTTGGTAGTAACGGCAGGTGTGGCAAATGGATTTGATACAGTAGTAGAATTCAACGATTGTGCGGGAGCCCATGTATAGGTATATGGTGCCAAACCTCCTGTTGGTATTGGCACTCCGCCTAGTGTCACGATGGTATGTGCACCTGCACAAATATTGACATCGTTGCCTGCATCTGCAGAGAGGTTCGAACGAACCACACTTACGATCATGGCGCTAGCTGCTGAACAGCCATTGGCATCTGTGACGGTCAGTGCATAGAGTAATGATGATGATAGACCTTTCACATATGGATTGGCAGCTGAATCAGAAGAGAGCCCTGTAGATGGTGACCATGCGTATGTATAGCCTCCTGCTCCGTTTGATGCCGAAGGTGTGCCGCCTATCTGAATACTGTCTCCGATACATGAGGTCATAGATACACTCGCACCTGCATCGGCAGTCGGATTCTGATGAATGGTGATGGTCACTGCACTCGATGCCTGACAGCCGTTTGAGTCTGTCACCAGTACCTGATAGATAGTGGTGGTCAAAGGATATGCTGATGGATTGCTGGTGTTATTTGCATTGAGGCCTAAGGTCGGTGTCCATGAATAATGATATGTACCTGTACCTCCACTGGCAGTCGGATTGCCCCCTAATATTTTTCCGAAACCTGAACAGAGAGCTGTGTCAGCACCTGCGTTTGCTATAGGTGCAGGGTTCTGAGTGATCTTGACAGAGTCAACGGATACGCATCCCTTAGCATCTCTCACAGTGAGATAATACATGGTGGTGGATGATACTGTAGCGATAGGATTAGGTGCTGATGCATTGCTAAGACCTGCTGCTGGTGTCCAGCTGTAAACATATGGTGGTGTACCTCCTGTGGCGCTTGGCAAACCGCCGATCGAGACAGGTGTACCCGCTGCAGCACAGATCACATTGGCATTGCCGGCCTGTGCCTGCAGTGTTTGCTGGTTCACATTCACGATCACATTATCAGTACCTGTACAACCGAATGTATCTGTTACGATGATCTGATAAGATGCTGTTTGTGAAATTCCAAAAACAAGCGGATTAGAAACGGTCGCACTGCTGAGACCCAGAGATGGAGACCATTGATATGAATATGGTGCAGTTCCTCCGCTTCTTACCACCGGTATATTGCCGATGAAGATCGTATCGTTAGAACATACAGAGATACTCTTGTCAGGGCCCGCATCTACTACCGGTACCGAGCGAACGCTGAGTACCATATTGGCAGAAGCAGAACATCCGAGAGAGTCAGTGATGGATACTGTATAAGTAGTGGTAGCAGTCGCGTTTGAAATCGGGTTAGCTATCTGTGCATTATTGATGCCTGTAGCAGGTAGCCATGAATATGTATAAACACTTCCGATACCTCCGCTGGCTGTAGGACTGCCACCGAGGGTAAGTGATTTTCCCGAACATATAGCTGTGTCACTTCCTGCATTGGCTACAGGTGATGGTTTGATGATCACTGATTCACTGGTCGTAACGACACAGCCTTTGCTATCTGTGATGGTCAATGTATAAACGGTACTTGCCAAAGGACAAGCGATAGGGTTAGAACTGCCGGGATTAGAAAGTGTAGCAGTGCCGGACCATGTATAGGCATATGGAGAAGTACCACCTATAGCTGTAGGCAATCCTCCCAGTTGCACGCATGCATTAGGGCCGCTGCACACCTGCTGAACGTTTGGCTGGAACGCCTGAAGAGTAGATGGCACCAGACGAACGATCACATTATCCGCACCCTTGCATCCGAAACTATCAGTAAGGGTAAGGATATATGTTTGTGTAGAACCGATGCCGGTCACTATTGGATTAGGAACAGAAGTGCTGCTCAAGCCTGTGGCCGGAGACCATGAGAATATATAAGGTAATGTGCCTCCTGTAGCAGCCGGATTATCTCCTATGACCACACTATCCAGCGGACATGCAGTGATAGATTTGTCAGGACCTGCCTGTGCCACCGGATTAGGTCTCACAGTGATGATCATATGGTCAGTAGCTTTGCAGCCATTGCCATCTGTAGCGGTCACTGCATAATCTATACTGGTGAAAGGACTAGCTATAGGATTTGAAAGGGTGATGTTTGAAATATCAGTGGCAGGCGACCACACATATGTGTATCCGCTACCGCTGCCTCCGCTGGCTGTCGGGCTGCCTCCGAGTATCACCGGTGAACCTGCACACACGGCTGTGTCTCTGCCGGCCTGTGCGGTCATGGCAGGAAATACCCTGACAATGGATGAATCTGTAGCAGTACATCCTAATGCATCGGTGATAGTCAGATAATAAGTAGTACTAGCTATAGGATATGCTACAGGATTGGCCGGGTTTCTAAGATTAAGGCCTGCAGGACTCCAAGTGTATGTATATGCAGGTACGCCACCTACCGCAGTAGGATATCCGCCCAGCATCACACTATCTCCGCTGCCTGTACAGAACGCTCCGCCTGTACCCGCTTCTGCTGTCAGTGAGCTAGGTGTGGCTGTGATCATGACCTGATCTGTAGCAGTACATCCCGCAGTATCGGTGACAGTGACGGTATAGAACGAAGTGCCTGAGAGACCGCATGCTATCGGATTAGCGATGGTAGTACTGCTCAAACCTGCCGATGGGCTCCATGCATATGTCAATGCACCTGCACCTCCGAAGCCTGTAGGAGAACTACCGATAGTGACACATGCATTTCTACATGCGGAAACTGTCTTGTCAGGTCCTGCATCTGCATGCACGGTAGGGCGCACCAGTACTGTGGTGGAGGCTGTAGCAGAACATCCCACTGAATCAGTCACAGTGACTATATATGTGGTACTGGTGAGCGGAGTGACTGATGGATCGGCCACTGCATTGGCACCGGAGTTCCAGGCATAAGTATAAGGTGTGGTACCTCCGGATGCGGTAGGGTTGCCACCGATAGCGATGGTCGTTCCCGCACAAATATCATGGATAGATGCTCCCGCGCTTACGATCGGGTTGGCATTTACGTTTATTGATTTAGATGCTGTGGCGGTACAGTTGTAT
>CAIXBT010000334.1 GCA_903917755.1 uncultured Bacteroidota bacterium | reverse complement strand
CCCTCAAGGATGCATAATTTTAACCCGACTAAAGTAAAAGACTTTTCAGACAATGAACAGGAAGATCGGAAAGCATTTGGGGCGATGCTATTTATTCTCCCGCAGCCACTTCTCGACATTGCGCTGAATGCGTGTAGGCACATCTTCTGACCCCGATCTTTCGAAAGCGAGCCCAGTGATACGCTCATAAAGCTCTATATATCGGTCTGTGATAGTCTGTACGAATTCATCAGGCATGAAAGGCATCACTTGCCCGTCTTTGCCCGCGAAATTATTTGCCATCAACCACTCGCGCACGAACTCCTTGGAAAGTTGTTTCTGAGGCTCACCATTGGCTTGTCTTTCCGCATAACCATCTGCATAGAAATAGCGTGATGAGTCAGGCGTATGGATCTCATCTATCAGGATCACTTCATCATTATAAATACCAAATTCATATTTTGTATCTACGAGTATCAAACCCTGTTTGGCTGCCATCTCTGTGCCACGTGCGAAAAGCCCGTAGGTATATTTCTGCATCAGAGAATACTGTACCGGAGTTACGATGCCATGTGCCAGTATTTCTTCGCGAGATGCATCTACATCATGCCCTTCGAGACTTTTAGATGCGGGTGTGATGATGGGAGTAGGAAATTTATCGTTCTCTTTCATACCTCCCGGCAGCGGCACTCCGCAGAGCATACGTTTGCCGGCTTTGTATTCACGCGCTGAGTGTCCGGCCAGATAGCCACGTATGACCATCTCTACACGGATAGGTTCACACTTTTTGCCTATAGATACATTGGGATCCGGAGTAGATTCCAGCCAGTTAGGACATATATCTCTGGTGGCATTGAGAAAGTATGCTGCGATCTGATTCAGCACCTGCCCCTTGTATGGAATTGGTTTCGGCAGAATATGATCAAAGGCAGATATCCTGTCTGAAGCGACAGCTATGAGTTTGTCTTTTACAAAATAAACATCACGGACCTTGCCGTGATATACATCCGTCTGTCCCGGAAATTGAAAGTTAGTATCTTTAATAGCGTTCATAACCAAAATTTGTATCAGAATTCACAAGATTACAGAATTATCAGAATTAATCTACTATGATAATTTATACTGTTTGTTATTATTATAAATCAGCTTGTATTGGAGACTTTTAGCCCCAAAGTTGATGAGCAAACCCATTTCCAAGAGTATTATGGACTTTCATAGCACAGCCGATCACTGTATATGTAAGCTCATCTTTATCCATTAAAGCACATTGGTTTTTGTATTATTTCGTTAATTCTCCCATTCTGTTAATTCTGCTACTGATGTTCCCTATCGCTCTTTAAGGTGTCATATGCTTTGATGATCTCACGGACCAGACGGTGGCGAACCACATCCGACTCATTGAGGCGAATGGTCGAGATACCACTTATATTGGCCAATATCCTGAGCGCTACACCTAAACCTGACTCCTGTGTGCGTGGCAGGTCTATCTGAGTAGGATCTCCGGTAATGATACATTTAGAGCTGGGCCCTATACGTGTCAGAAACATCTTCAACTGCGGTGTGGTGGCATTCTGAGCCTCATCGAGCAGGATGAATGAATAATCGAGCGTACGTCCGCGCATGAATGCCAGCGGTGCCACCTCGATGATCCTGTTTTGCATATAATATGCCAGTTTATCCATCGGTATCATATCTTCCAGCGCATCATAGAGCGGACGGAGATAGGGGTCGATCTTTTCTTTCAGATCTCCGGGCAGGAATCCCAGATTTTCGCCGGCTTCCACTGCGGGGCGTGTCAGAATGATCTTTCTTACGCTTTTTTCTTTTAATGCACGCACGGCCAGTGCCACAGCAGTATAGGTCTTGCCGGTTCCGGCGGGCCCGATAGCAAAAAGCATATCGTTCTTATCGCATTCGGTCACCATCTGCTGCTGATTGTCAGTACGGGCGCGAACTATATGCCCGTTATTGCCATATACGATCACATTTTTGTGCTCCTTGTCAGCCACACGGTTGTCTAACTCTCCCACTATGATACGCTCCATGATATCCTCATTGAGTTTGCCATGTCGCTCCACATGCACCACCATTCGGTCCACTTTGTCCCGGAAGGTCTGCAGATCATCTTCGCTGCCTTCAGCTTTGATGGTATTGCCGCGAGAGACCATACGCAGGGTTGGGAAAGATTTTTTCAGGAAATTAAACTTGGAATTATTGACACCAAAGAAGTCCAGTGGATCTATTCCGTCTATGAGAATGCTGATTTCTGTCAATTGATTTAATTTTTGTTTCTGCAATTTATACATTTATGGTCTCGGAAAATCAAGTCGGCGAAAGCACTTTCCCACAAGTTTTCCACGTTTATGAGGCTTAATCATTTATTCACACAGCGCACAAGCAGTACATCAAGATAAAAACCATGTCATCCAAAGTCATTTCAGAACATCCGCATACTAAAGCATACCATAGCCTATGCAGATAGTCACACTCACCACAGACATGGGGCAGTCGGACTATTATCTCGGCGCGCTGAAAGGCACTCTGCTGAGCAAATGTATAGACATCCAACTCGTAGATATCGCCACACAGGTAGCCCCCTATAAGGTCAGACAGGGCTCGTATATCCTGCAGAACGCCTTCGCCTTTTTCCCTAAAGGCAGCATACACATCATGAATGTTTGCGCTACCGATGCCAAGGGCCGGATGCTTTGTATCCATCATCACGGACATTATTTCATTCTGTTTGACAATGGCGCTATCACTCTGATCTTCGATGGCGTGCCCCCTGAAACCTATCTGATCAATGATGATGTAGCGGAGAGCAGCAGTCTGATATACGCAGAGGGTATCAGCAATGTGGTCAACGCTATCACTTCGGGACTCGGCCTCTCCATCATAGGCCATAAGGTGCAGCAGATCAGAAGCCTCCGCCTGATGATACCACAGCAGTCTCCCGGTTTTATCAAAGGCACCGTTATTTATTTCGATCAGTATGGAAACGGTATCACCAATATCACCAAAGAGATGTTTATGAAACATATCGGGGTCGGGAGGTTCAAGATCGAGTTTGGTATATATGAGATCAATGAGATCTACCAAAACTATAGCGATGTGGCACCCGGAGAGATGCTGGGCTTATTCAATTCCGAAGGGGTATTGGAGATCGCGCTCAATAAATCCTCTTCAAACAAACTGCTATCGCTCAAACAGGATACCAGCACCATCATGATAGAGAAACTGAAAGATTAGCATCTGCAATAGCTGCAAATCAACCTTAATATTGCTTGAACACAGCTTGTTGAAATTTTCAATTATGTATTATTTGAAATCCATATTTGACATTATGGATGCCTTTTTGGGGGGAAAATAATTTCCTATAAATGAATACATTTTACATAAATAAAAATAGTATTCGTGATAATAATATGCATAATGGATATTTATTTTGCTTTATTGAATTACACAATACAAATATAGCAAATTACTAGCAAACTCAAAACACTTCTCATTAGATTCAGGATGCATCCGTCAAGGTAGCCGATCGCTCAAAACAAGCTCTAAACCCCAAATCTGTGAATTCTCAAATTCCCTCCTATCTTCGCGCTGCAATAATCCACCGTGACACAAGAGAACATAGCCGACATAAGAAGAAGACTTGATAATCTGAAACGATTTCTCAATATCGACGAGCGCCGTATGAAGATCATGCAGGATGAGGCTACGTCTGCCCACCCTGACTTCTGGAGCGACCCCAAGAAGGCCGAGGCTGTGATGAAAGAGATCAAGCTGAATAAGTTCTGGCTGGTGGATTATGAGAATACCGAACGCGAACTGGAAGATCTGAAAGTACTGCGCGAGTTTTATGAAGCCGGAGAAAATGTAGAAGCTGATCTCAAAGCTCAATATCAAAAAGCTCTCGGCCTGATAGATAAACTGGAATTCAAATCTACTCTCGACAGGCCCGAAGACTCGATGGGGGCTATCCTCGAGATCAATGCGGGCGCAGGTGGCACCGAGAGTTGCGACTGGGCCTCGATCCTGCTGCGTATGTATGTGATGTGGGCAGAAAGCCACGGCTACAAAATCACCGAGGCCGAGCGCACCGATGATGATGTGGCAGGTATCCGCTCTGTGACACTGGAGATAGAAGGTGAATTCGCATACGGGTTTCTGAAAGGAGAAAACGGAGTGCACCGTCTGGTGCGCATATCGCCGTTCAATGCACAGGGCAAACGCCAAACATCTTTTGCCTCCGTATTCGTGAGCCCGATAGTAGATGATACCATCGAGATCAATGTACCGCCATCAGAATGCGAGTGGGATACGTTCCGCTCCAGCGGTGCGGGAGGACAGAACGTCAACAAGGTGGAAACAGCAGTGCGGGTTCGCCACATACCATCAGGTATAGTAGTGGCATGTCAGATCACCCGTTCGCAGCACGACAACCGTGAGCGTGCCCTGCAAATGCTGAAATCGAAACTATACGAAAGAGAACTGGAGAAGCGCTATGAGGAACGCGACAAAATAGAAGGCACCAAACTCAAGATAGAATGGGGTTCGCAGATACGAAACTATGTATTGCACCCGTACAAACTGATCAAAGATACCCGCTCTGGCTATGAGACCGGCAATATACAACCTGTACTGGATGGCGAACTGGATGATTTCATCAAGGCATACCTCCTGCACGCTACCAAGAAGGTGTAAAAAATAAAATCTGTATGATCGTATTGCAGGCTATGATGGGATTGGGTTTATTTGCCCCATTCTTATTCATCTTTTTGATCTGCGCCACACTACTGATCATCTGGATATGGAACATCTCTCTAGGCAAGAAGACAAAGACCATACCCTTACTGATCGCTTATATCATTGCTGCCATCGTGGCCACGCTTATAATGATATATTTATTTTCGAATATAGATGGCAGATTCACCTAGTGAACTCCTAACTCTGAAGCCACTTTGCAATAAAATACCAGATGGTCAATCCGATAATAAAGATCAGGCAACCGATCCCGTTTCTGTTCCATTGCTCTGAAGTATCGCTCTGACTCTGCGTTGGACCATCATAGGACTCCGTAGTGGTATAGGTATTTCTTGTGACTGTGACCTTAGTTTCTCTGATCTTATCCTGAGGGATCGCTGTACCGCAGTAGCTGCATTTCGATTCGCTTTCTGCTATCGCAGCTCCGCAATTAGGACAATTTGATAATTGGCTCATATTAGCTGATCGGTGGTGGTGGTGGCACTAACATAAAGAAATTCTGCAACTCGCTCACGCTAACGGCTTTCTCCCAGTTAGCCATGCCCGGTTTCCATACATAAGTTTCTTTTTGAAGAGTGTTTTTTGTGATCAGATCCTGCACCACAGATAGGTCGAGAGGACCCTGCTGCACATTATTGATCAGCACATGATACTGCACGAGTGGCGGCGGTGGCGGAGTCAGATTGTTCTGATGCTGGTCCAGATTCGTATTGAGTTGATTGGACATATTGCCCATCTGATGTCCCAGGCCCACACCCATGCCCATACCCAGACCCGCACCCATCATACCTCCTGCAGTACCGGGATTGCCGGCCGCCTTTTGCATCACATCCATGCTATTGTCATAGCTATATACATCTCGGCCCACCGTATTGATGTACATGGCCTTCTCCTTTGCTTTTTCTATGGCAAGCATACCCGGATCATTAGCAGGGGTATTGATAGAAATGAAATAGAAGTTCAAAATATCGATGCCGTATTTGGTAAACTCATCCGCGATCTTCGCACCACAGAAGCCCGACAATGCCTCCAGCTCTCCGGGTATCTCAAGCACAGATACGTTATCCTTGATCAGTTTTTGAGAAATAAGCGTAGTGACAGATGAAATAATATTGCCGATAAAATAAGCAAGTATCTTATCTGTAGTAAATACAGTCAGTGTACCTACCAGCTTCTCTAAAAACAATCTAGGGTCTGCGATCTTCAATCCAAACTGCCCAAAGGCCCTGAGATGCACGATCACTTTATATTTCGGGTCTTCGAGTTGGATAGGCTCAGGTGTACCCCATTTATTATCCAGCTTTGAAACAAGATTTACAAACCATACCTCTGCCTGAAAGGGGCTATTGCCACCATAAACCAGATTCAGCACCTTGCCCAGCACCGGGATATTGTCGGTACTCAAAGTATAAGTACCGGGGCCAAACTGGTCATGTATCTTGCCACCACTCACAAAAAATGCGACCTGATCTGTATTGACCACCAGTTTGCTACCCAATCTCAGATCCTGCGAAGGAAACCTCCATACGAAATCCTGTTCCCCGCCTCTGTAATTTACTACATCAATTATTGCCATGTTTTTACGTTTACAATTTTCAAAAATATTAACTCTACTAATCTAACAACAAATATAAAATCATTTTCATATCTAAGAAAGCTGGATAGAAAATATCTGATATTAATTTATGATCAGTCAGATAGCTAATATAATATAATTGCCACAAAAAAACAGCTACGCGATATCAGACAATTCTGTTTCTGCTACCAGTTCATCAATGTCAAATTTATCGCCTACTTCTTCATTTATCACACTGATCAATATGGCAGAAGTGCTGGTGTTTTCATGCAGTTTGATGTATTCTGTCAGAGCTATCTCACCAATGATATAGCTGGCGCTGGCATTTGAAAACTGCTCTTCTATCTCCTCAAAACGATCTGATACGAATGCCTTGTCAGCGGCATCAAAACGAACGAATGCTTTAAGAAGTACATCATCGCTATAGGGTACATGATCGTTTGATCTGATCTTTTTGTACTCGTATCTATAGTCATAGGTCAGGGCTGACAGGTCGCTGATCACGGCAGATGCTGTAGGATATGCACCTGCACCTTTGCCTACGAAGAATTGATCTTCTGAAAATGCAGTTTTTAAAGTGACACCATTATAGACATCATTCACCTGATATAGTTTGTCAGTAGCTTTAATGAACTTAGGCGCTACGAAAGCGATGATACTGCCATCCGGCTTTTTAAAGGCCTGTGCAATGAGTTTTATTTTCAAGCCCTTTTCCTTGGCATACTGCTGTTCTAAAGCCCCTATCCTATCGATCCCCGCATTGAATATCTGATCTGGTTTCAACACGCCACCGAATGCATGAGCTGCTATGATCAGTAATTTATATTTCGCATCGAAACCGCCCGTATCCAGCAGCGGATTGCTCTCTGCATATCCTTTGGCCTGAGCCTCTGACAGCGCATTCTGATAGCTTTGCGACTCTTCAGACATCTTGGTGAGGATGTAATTCGTAGAGCCGTTCACGATGCCTTCGACACTGTCGAGCAGTTCATTGTCATAATATTCTTCGAGATTGCGCAGGATCGGGATACTGGCACAGCAGCTGGCTTCATAGAGCAGCGGAACATCATAGGTCCTCTGAAGGGCTATCAGTTCCTGCAGGTGCTCAGCGATCATTTTCTTATTGGCAGTCACTACTGCTTTACCTTTTCTTAGTGCTGCCGAGACGATCTCAAAGGCGCTGTCGGCATCGTCTATCAGCTCTACCACGACATTTATTTCTTCATCATTCAGAATATCATTTCTGTCAAATGTAAATCTGTCTGACGGAATAGGCCTTTGTTTAGCTTTGTTCTTGACACATATTTTTTTGATCGAGGCTTTGAGTGTGGGTGTTTTTTCGAGTACCTCATAGAGGCCATAACCTACACATCCGAATCCGAATAGTCCTATATTTAGTTGTTTCCTTTTCATGCTATTTAAAAGTTAAGCCCCACCCGACCTCCCCAAAGGGGAGGAGAATAAAGCATTATTGATTTATTATCCGTTTATATGGTTATTAAAGCCTCCTTCGAAGGTTTGAATGCATTTTTTGCTACCGCAAATGCCTGCCTGAGGTCTGCTATCAGGTCATCTGCATCTTCGAGGCCCACAGATATACGAATGAGGCTATCAGTCACACCGGCTGCATATCGCTTCTCCTGAGGGATGGATTTGTGGGTCATCTCGCAGGGCAGGCAGCACAGGCTTTTGACACCACCCAGGCTCTCCGCCAGTTTGAAATATTTCGTGCTCGTCACGATCTTAGTAGCCAGCTCTTTATTATCAATCTTCAGATCAAATGAGATGATACCACCGAAATATTTCTGCTGTTTGACAGCTACTGCGTGATTGACATGAGAGGTGAGGCCGGGGTAATAGATATTCTCGATGATTTCTTCGGTGCTGAGATACTCAGCTATAGCTTGTGCATTTCTGCTGTGACGCTCCACGCGCAGATCCAGCGTCTCAATGCCACGTATCACCAGCCAGCTATCAAAAGGTGCCAATATCGCACCTGATGCATTCTGAATGAATTTGATCTTCTCTCCCAGCTCAGGAGTGGCTGTCACCACGAGCCCCGAGATGAGATCACTATGACCACCCAGATATTTCGTGGCACTATGCACGACTATGTCTGCGCCGAGATCTATAGGCTTTTGAGACACAGGCGATGCGAAGGTATTGTCCACGCAGAGCAGCACTTTATTTGCCTTTGCGATCTCTGATATTTTTCTGATGTCAGATATCTTTAGCGTAGGATTGGTGGGGCTTTCGAGCCAGATCAGTTTTGTTTTTGAAGTAATGGCATTAGCCACATTTTCATGATCGGTAGCATCTACATAGGTCACATTGATACCGAATTTCTGATAGATGTGTGTGAACAGCCTGAATGCACCGCCGTAGATATCGTCTACAGCCACGATCTCATCTCCGGACGAGAGCAGCTTCACCACTGCATCGATAGCTGCAAGACCACTGGCGAAAGCATAGCCATTGCTGCCATTCTCCAGTTTTGCGATGACGTCTTCCAGTACTTTTCGAGTGGGATTATTGCTGCGGGCATAGTCGTAACCTTTATGCACTCCGGGTGCTTCCTGTACGAATGTAGATGTCTGATAAATAGGCACACTGATCGAGCCGGTCAGTTCGTCTACGGGTATGCTGTGTATGATCTGAGTTTGTGTTGACATGTTCTTTTTGATTTTTATGGTTAACAAAACGTGTCTGAAAATGACACTTACTCAAAAAGAACTGATGGCGGGGCTTCTTAGTTTAGGATCGGTTGCGCATGCATTCGCAACATTCTGTATCGTCCTAAAATAGGTTGACGGATTTAAAAATAGCTTTTATCAAGTCCCGACTGCAATAAGTAGTCGGGATTTTTTATGTATTTCATCTGGCGTTTTCATGTTCAAAGATAAGTGAGGTCTGT
>CAIXBT010000333.1 GCA_903917755.1 uncultured Bacteroidota bacterium | reverse complement strand
CTTAAATATTTCCTTCGCCCGCGATCTTTATTTCGCAGATAAGGTTGACTATGCCGAAAATGAAAATAGGAAGATAAAAGGCTTATTGCTTAATACCCGTGAATGCCTCGAATGTGCCGCTGTGGGTTTGGGCATAGACCGAAAGTTGCTTGCCGGAGCTCAGGTAGACACCATCTGCAGGACTGCCATAAGCCATAGCCGCGCCTGATATGGTACTGTCGCTGATGATAGACAGATAATATCCCGTAGCAGAACTGACCACGGTAGCTTTGAATGGAGTAAAAGGAGCAGTGAGAGGAGAAACGAGCTGTACGCTCACATCGCTGTTGTCTATCTGGGTCAGTTTGAGCATTACTGCATATGAAGTAGCACTGCCGGCGCTGTCTCTAAGCGTACCCGAATAGGTGCCTGTAATGTTGCCTGCTACATTGATACAGCCGCCTACCTGATTGAAGTTAGGGGAATGAGGATCCTGACAGACAGTATCGCAGCCGCTCAGCAGAGCAAATAAACAGATACAAAGGGCTGATATAAAAAAGGATTTTCCCATCAGGTATGATTTATTCTTTTTGTAAAAATATGAAAAGCTTTCAATGCAATAAACGGGATTTCATAGATTTAATTATTGATTCGACATGTATATCTAATTCTTTAAGCCATAGTATGTACCTTTGCATTAATAAAACAATAATATCATGACGGCAAACATAGTATATGAAGGGAACCTCCGCTGCACCTGTACGCATATAGAGTCCGGCACCGAGATACTGACCGATGCACCACGCGACAATCAGGGAAATGGGGCAGCATTCTCTCCTACAGATCTCGTAGCGACTGCACTAGGTAGCTGCATAGTGACCACGATGGGCATCAAGTGCAAACTGATGGGCATCAGTATCGACGGCACCAAACTCGAGGTCAAAAAGATCATGGCTGCAGACCCGCGCCGTATCTCTCAGATAGATGTGACACTGCACATGCCGGATCGCCATTATTCCGACAAGGACAAAAAGATACTGGAGCATACTGCCCTCACCTGCCCGGTGGCTGTGTCTCTGCATCCTGACCTGGTGAAGGGGATCACATTCATCTGGCAGGATATTACTTCGGTGAGATAGGTGATGCATTATTTTTACTTTTACGACATGGTGCTATCCTCAGGTTATACAATTAAGTACGATCTGGTTTAGAAAGAAGTTATTTGTTTTTTAAACCCTCTTGGCTTTAATAATATGGGACATTTAATTGGGAAACATAGATTGGTTCATCCCCTGATTTATTTCATGTGAAATAAACGCATATTGCTTTAAATTTACCATATGAAGATCCTCTCAGCAGCAGAAATAAGAGAAGCCGATCAGTACACGATAGCCCACGAACCTATCGCTTCTATTGACCTCATGGAGAGAGTAGCTTCGGCCTGCACCGAATACATACTGGAAATGCATGGACCCGATGAGAAATTCATAGTGGTATGCGGCAAAGGCAATAATGGGGGAGATGGTTTGGCCATAGCGCGAATGCTGGTTCACGTTGCCTGCCCGGTCGAAGTATTCATACTCGAATATATCGAAAGCAGTAGTCCTGATTTTATTTCTAATCTGGAACTGCTTAAGAAAATTCCATCTCTGCAGATCTATCACATCCGTCATTCAGACGAGTTTAAGATAAAGGAGAAAGTCATCATCATAGATGCCATTCTCGGTACAGGTATCAATAAGCCTACAGCGGGACTCATAGCCGAAGTGATAAGCCTGATAAATAATTCTAAGAACAAAGTGATCGCGATCGATGTGCCCAGCGGCCTGCCTGTAGATGAGCCTATGCCAAAGAAATGGCCGGTGATCTCAGCCACTGTCACGCTCACCTTTCAGCAGCCCAAGCTGGCATTTTTATTTCCCGAAGGCGGAGAGTATGTCGGTCAGCTCAAAGTGTTGAATATCGGATTAGATGCAGACCATATTGCTTCAATGCAGAGTGCTTTTTATTTCTTGCAGGATAGTGATATATCATCGCTGCTGATCAGCAGAGGCCGATTCGCTCACAAGGGGACTTTCGGGCATTCGCTTCTCTTCAGTGGCTCACTCGGCAAGATGGGCGCTGCGCTGCTATCATCTCATGCCTGTGTACGAAGCGGTACGGGGCTGCTCACGGCGCATATACCCCGCTGCGGATATGAGATCATGCAGACCTCACTGCCGGAGGCTATGGTGAGTCTGGATAGCACAGAGGAGCATATCAGTAGTTTGCCGGCATTGGATAAATATACCAGTATCGGTATCGGACCCGGTATGGGCACACATGCAGATACAGCTAAAGTATTGAAGCTGCTCATTCAGACCACCCCATGCCCGCTGGTGCTTGATGCAGATGCGCTGAATATCATTTCTGAGAATAAAACATGGCTGGCATTTCTGCCCGCACGTACCATTCTGACACCGCATCCCAAAGAATTTGATCGACTCACGGAGAAACACACAGACAGCTGGGCACGATTGAAAAGTGCTCAGGTACTGGCACACAAACACAGTATCATTATAGTTCTCAAGGGCGCATATACTGCTATAGTCATGCCTGACCGTTCGGTGTGGTTCAACTCTACCGGCGGCCCTGCACTCGCCAAAGGTGGCAGCGGAGATGTGCTGACGGGTATCATCACAGCGCTTCTATCTCGTGGTTATGCTCCTCGCGAAGCTACCTTCCTCGGCGTATATCTGCACGGGCTGGCAGCAGATCTGGCTTTGGCAGATATTCATCCGGAATCTATGCTGGCATCAGATGTCATTGCACATATATCTTCAGCGTTTGAATATCTGTATGAGGATAAGAACAGTTTTTCGGCAAATAACTAAACCCATTTATACATCGGGAAGTCAAGTCTGTGCGGCAGCAATGGATTGATCGGAAATATCTTGAACGCATATTCAAATACACCAGACACGGTGATAGGTATCTTACATTCGTATGTCACAAATTTTCCTTTGGTCTGGATGGGTGTCATTTCTTTGCGGAAAATGATCTCGCCAAAAGCTGCATCAGGTTTCCGCTTATCAAAGAACACTATCTCCACACCTATATTTGCCGCATCTATTCCGTCTATCTCCACGGTTATGTTCGGTTTTAGTTCATCTCCCACCGGAAACGGCTTATTGACCGAATCAAAAATATCCATTGATACGACCTGTACCTGAGGCCATGACAGTATGATGTTTGACTTCCAGTCGGCCAGTTTCTTTGCTGCCTCGAAATGATTTTCTCTGATCATCACATTGCGTGCACTCAGTTTGACATAATATTTCTCGGCATATTCCTTGAGCATACGACGCATGCTATATACCGGTACCAGTTCAGCGATAGCAGTCTTCATTTTAGCTACCCATCTGACAGGTATACCATGTTTGTCTCGATCCATATAGAGTGGTATCACATTCTCCTCCAGATTGCGATAGATACTTTCGGCATCCATCTCGTATTGTAGTTCAGATGTGCTCTCACGCTCGGTGCCACCTATGGCCCATCCTGCATCATCGCGATAGGCCTCAGCCCACCAGCCGTCGCGTACACTCAGGTTGAGTGCCCCGTTCAGCATGGCCTTCATGCCACTCGTGCCAGATGCTTCCATCTCCAGATCAGGTGTATTGAGCCAGACATCCACACCTCTGGTCAGATATTTGGCTATGTCGATATCGTAGTTTTGTATGAAGATCACCTTACCCTCAAACTCAGGCTCTTTAGATATTTCTACCAGGCCTTTCACGAGTGCCTTGGCTTCAAAATCATTCGGGTGCGCCTTGCCTGAGAAGAGAAACAGCACGTGGCACTTGGCATTGCGGATGATCGACAGCAGTCGCTCTCTGTCTGAGAAGATAAGCAGCGAACGCTTGTATTTCACGATCCTTTTTGCAAAACCAAATACCAGTGTATCCTCATTGAAATTCGTCAACTGCTGTATCAGTCTTGCCTGCACATGATAGGGCATAAAATTATCCAGCCTGACGCGGCGTTTGACCTCGTCTATCAGTTCTCTTTTATAGCGGGTATGCAGGTGCCAGATAGTCGCATCGGGTATCTGGCTGATCTGTTTATAATCGTAATTCTCGCTCTGATCTTCCTTGCCATCTTTGCCGGGTACCTCACCGAACAGATTCTTCCACTCAGGTGCTGTCCAGCTGGGTCCGTGTACACCATTGGTCACATGGCCTATGTGATACTCGTCTGTAGGGATGCCGCGCCATAGCGCACTGAATATCTTGCGCGATACGATGCCGTGCAGTTTGCTCACTCCATTGATCTCCTGACACACACGTGCTGCCAGAAAGCTGACTGAGAATTTCTCATGCCCGTCATTCTCATTTGCGCGGCCCAGTGCCATGAGTTTTTTCCAACTGATATTGAGCTGATCTGCATAGTGCGAGAAATAGATACGCACCAGATCTTCGCTAAAGACATCATGACCTGCAGCCACAGGTGTATGGGTGGTAAAGAGTGAGTTGGCACGCACTACTTCTATCGCCTCATCGAAAGTGATATTGCCGTCCTGTATCAATATTCTGAGCCTCTCCAGACCTGCGAAGGCGGCATGGCCTTCGTTATAATGATATACATCCGGCTTATAGCCCAGCACCTCCAGCATTCGCACACCGCCCACACCCAGCAGAAACTCCTGTTTGAGCCTGTTCTCCCAGTCTCCGCCATAGAGCTGCGCCGTGATACCTTTATCTTCCTGAGTATTTTCGGGTATGTCTGTATCGAGCAGATAGAGAGGCACTCGGCCCACTTCTATTTTCCATACTTTGGCATGCAGGGTCCTGCCCGGAAACGACATACTGATCATCATCCATTCCTGGTCCTTGTCATAGACCGGCTGGAGCGGCAGGATGGTAAATTTATGTATATCATACTCATCTACCTGCTCGCCATGAGCTGATATTTTCTGTCTGAAAAAACCCTTGCGATAGAGCAATCCGACCCCTATCATATTATAGCCCTGATCGCTTGCTTCTTTGAGATAGTCTCCCGCCAGAATACCCAGACCACCTGAATAAATTTTCAGATTGGTATCAAGGCCATATTCCATACACAGGTATGCCACCTGCGGGTCATGCGCTATCGGGCTGTGCATGTATGTCTGAAACTTCGCATTCACCTCATTCAGCTTATCTATGAAGGCTTTGTTCTTCTCGAGTCTTCTGATCTGAGTATAGTTTAGCGAACTGATGAGTTGGATAGGATTGTGATGAAACTCCACCCACAGGTCGGGGTCTATCATCGCAAACAGTTCCTGAGCTTCTTCATGCCATGTCCACCATAGGTTTTTGGCTATTGCATTGAGTGGCTGCAGCACTTCCGGCAGTTGAGACTCCACATATATCTTTCTCCATACCGGTGGTGTGACCTCCGGCGACTGCAGCTGCTGATATGCCACGATAGACTCGACACGTTGCTTATGCTGAAACATGTGCGAGCGGGTCATCGTTTTTTCCAGCGCTACTGTGAACGCCTTTCTGTAATATAGTATCAGGTTCTTCCACAATGCCAGTTTCGAAAGTTGAAATGCACCTTCTCTTGCTGACTCTATCTGCAAATTGCTCATACCGCCATACTCCAGTACCAGTTCTGCGATATTCTTTGCAGCCTCTATATCATTATGGTCATCGCGATCTATCACCACTATACCTGAACTGATGTGCATCTCGGGTTTCTGCATCATGAGGCCAAAACCACTGAGCTCTGTGATGACAGTAGGTATGTGAAAGGCTAAACTCTCCAGGGGGGTATAGCCCCAGGGTTCATAATATGACGGGAAAACTGAAAAGTCAAAACCTGTGAGCAGATCATAATAGGTCTGATCAAAGATACCGTCATTGCCATCGAGATAGACAGGTGCAAATACCACCTTGACCTTATTATCCTTCTCATTATAGAGGTGATTCTGATGAAGGCGATTATATATCTGGTCTGTCTCTATTCCATGCAGCTGATGTGTGAGTAGTTTGTCATGACCGTCTATACCGATGTGCCCATGCTTCAGTGCCTCAGCCAGATCGCGCCGCGGGCCGGTCTGATAGCCGGGAATGAATATAAAGGCCACTATCTGTTTGTTGAGCTTACTGCTATGGTCGAGCTGACCCAGTGCATCGACGAAAATATCTATACCCTTGTTATGAAATTCATAGCGTCCGCTTTTGATCACGAGCATCGAATCTTCGGGCAGATGTTCGCCGGTCAATGTGGATGCCACAGCCAAGAGTTTCTTGCGGGCCTCTGCTCGTTTTTCCTGATAAAAAACCGGGTCCGGCACAAAGAAATCCTCAAATCCGTTTGGTGTGACCAGATCGACCTCTTTGCCCAAAAAATGTTCGCATTCACGTGCTGTGATCTCACTCACCGTAGTGAAAGCATCTGCAGTCTGCGCTGACATTTTCTCCAGGGAGTGTTTGGCTATCACATTGAATGCACGAGCCTCATGGTCGGCCTCGTAGGTGTAAAATTTGCTGTAGAGCGGCAGTCCGTTGCCCGCTACTGCACGACCTATCACGGTGGCGTGCGTAGTGAAGATCGTGCCTACCTGCGGCACCGTATCATTCAGATAGAGTATGCCGGTGCCTGTCATCCATTCGTGAAACTGTGCTACGATCTTGTCGCTGAATGTGAGGTGATGATGGTAAAAAGTTTCGATGACCTTGCCCGCTGCATAACCGAAGAGTGCAGGCTCTATATAGTCCCACTGACCTGTCAGCGAATCGACTTTATATTTGACCCATAGCTCGCTGAATATCTCATCTTTTTTAGAGAAGAAAGGAGTGAAGTCGAGCAGCACTACTACCGGATTGCCGATTATTTTCCACCTGCCCACTTTGATACGGAGGCCGCATGATGCAGCATATGCACGCCATGATGCATAGAGGTCTTTGTCTTCCACGAATTCAGGATGCTCACCGTTACCCTTCCATACATCCGGGCCTATCATGATCACATTGTCCTGCCATTCATTGACCATCGTGAGGGCCTTGGTAGAGATCACGGTATGGATACCGCCCACCTTGTTACATACTTCCCAACTTACCTCAAATACGAAATCGGGTTTTATCAAATGTTTGTCCATCACAATGCCTTTAGGTGAAGAAAATGAGGGCTTTAACAAATATAAGCTTCTAATCGACAATGGAGAATTGCCAATTGATAACTAATCGTTAATAATGAAAGGGTTGATGCCTTTTAGATGAACATCAAATGATGGAAAAGATCAATCAAAAACTACTCCGTCTGAGTGATGGTAGCAGAGAGTGATGAGCTGTCAGAAGGCACCGCTATATTGACCATTTCTACTGCAGGGATAGAGATGTTGATCTTACCGCCTTTGAGTGTTATTGCAGCACTCACATGATCATTGCCTGTAGAGCCATAGTTCCTGCCGCTCGGGGTGGTTAGAAATACAGCTACCTGATTGCCTGTCGGTATGCCAAACTGATCGTTGATGACCTGATAGCTGCCACTGGCAGTAGGCAGAGTAGGAAACACAAACACGATATTGCTGACATTAGAGATATTGGTCGAAGAAAAATTGCTCGTCTGGATCGTATCGCCACCTATAGACATGGCATATGTGGCAGTATCAGTGACTCCTTGGAAGGTCCAGATATTGAGCGGACGACTCACGACTATGATGAAAGATTTTGTATCTCCGGTGCCGTTTGATGTGGTCAGGCCGCCATGATAGATGCCAGGAGCCGTGTAGGTATGAGTGGCGCTGGCCATAGTGGCATAGCCGCCATCACCAAACAGCCAGTAGAAAGATATAGCACCCTGTGTGCAGCTGGTGAATGTCAGGCTCTGGCCCACATATGCCGAATCAGGTATGGTATTGAAACAGGTAGTAGGTGCGGCTGTTTTCTTGCAGCCGCTGCTAAGGCTGATAATGATGACCGATGCCAGAACTATGAATGTAGCCAGATATTTTCTCATGAATGGGATGTTATTCTGACAAATATAAATGAAAAGAGGATAAAGCATAGTTCTTTTTGAACCATGTATCTCGATGCCTTTATTGCAGCTGTGTGATATTCACTGTCAGCGCAGAACTGTCAGATGGATTGGCTGTATTAGCCAGTTCGATGCCGGAACCGGAGATTGATATCTTGCCATTATTCATGGTCACCGATAGTTTCTGAGGCCCGTTGCCGCCACCTGTAGAGTAATATTGCTGGGTCATTGCTTCACCCATAGATGCATTTATGACCACCCAGTTTCCGCTAGGTAGCAGGATGTGGCTATTCGCATTGAGTACTGTATAGGTGCCGTTTGTGGTCGGCAGCCCGTTGAAAAAGCTGAAAACCATACTGACGCTATTGATAGCGGGTGTAGAGGTATTGGATACTGTCAGCGTGGCTGAAGCAGACGAAGTGGTGCAAGATGCTGTATTGTATGTAGCAGATTGGAATGTCCATGAGCCTCCGGGGTTATTATTTTTGGTGCAGGAAGTGATCATAAGCAGGGTCACTGCGATGATGCCAAAGATTACTTTTTTCATTGTATGGTTATTGGGGATTTATCAATGTTTAGGCCATTCAAACTTACAAATAAATAAAATAGTATACATGAAAAAACAAAAGCGCAGGATGAAGTCCTGCGCTTGCCTGAAAGAGTTATGGATCAGCCGATTATTGCTGAGTGATATTGAGCGAAACAGTTGCGCTGTCTGATGGATTAGTGTTGTTTGAAAGCATGATACCTGATCCTGTAGCGGTCAGTTTTCCGGTAGAAGAAACAGATACCTGAACTGACTGATTGCTGCCATTGCCACCGGTAGATGAATAGTACACAGGGTTATTCGTGCCGACTGTCAATGTAACACCCACCTGTGAAGTTGAGCCGGGGTTGCCATTGGCGCCGACAGTATAAGTTGTATTGACTGTGGGTCCATTATTATAAAATACCACCGATACGGTTCCGTTTGTGGTCACTGCTTCGAGCACTCCTACTACATTGGCACAGGTGGTAGTATTGTAAGTAGTGCCTTTGAAAGTCCATGAATTAGAAGATGAGCTGCTTTTATTGCATGATGCTAACAAAAGGGTGAGGGCCACGATTCCAAAGATTGCTTTTTTCATTTTGATTGTTTTTATGGGTAAAAAATTTTGACAAAAATATAAATTCTATCCATTATACAAACAAGTAATGTTTCAAAAAAAGCGACAAAGTGGTATCGGTTTTTTTTGCAATGAAATTATTGCTGAGTCATGCTGAAACTGACTGTCGAACTGTCTGCCTGACTCAGTGTGTTGGCGAGTACTATGCCCGAGCCTGAGATGGTCAGTTTGCCGTTTGATGCCACAGACACAGACACGGTTTCATTACCATTGCCTGCGGTAGAGTTATAATAAGTAGAACCGACACTGGCCTGCACGAGCACATGATTAGCCGCATTGAGTATCAGGCCAGGAGATACGGTATCTGTACCGCCGGTGATGGGTAGCAGAGACCCGTAGAAAGTGACCGACAGGGTGCCCGGATTAGTACCCGACAGGAAGGTAGCCGTGAGAGTATTGCCGGTGCCGATACAGGTAGAGGCGGTGTAGTTCACACTTTTGAATGACCAGCTGTTTGAAGCAGTACCGCTGGTATTTTTTGAACAAGAGCTGGCAAACAGAAGTGCCATGATGAAGATCCCCGAGATTGCTTTTTTCATTGTTTGGTTTTTTGTAGTTTAATAAGTTGTCTTGCTAAACCTACAAATAAATAATTTATCGCAGATGAAAAATTTCCTGAAAAGCAAATCAAATACCGGCAGGTGCTACTGCATGCATTGCGACAGGCTGGGGCTGTTGCTGTACCTTTTCTATCCTATACTCGAGGTCCGAGCAGGCGTTCATGTAGTTGATATAAGCCTTGTATGGAGAGTCGTAAGGGCTGAAATATTTATGGACATCTCCATCACTCCAAAACTTAGTAGACATGTAGTAGAAGTGATCTGAAGTTTGCAGTTTAGACCAGTCGTCGAGTATGGTCGCATCGTTGAGGCCCTTGACGGTATCTTCCAGATCATAGATGCGGCGCAGTGCCTCATGTTGCATCGAGTTGGCACGCCAGGCTGAGAGATCGCGCTCCATATCGGCCCATGAGGTGAGTTCATGTGCATCATACTCACCACGTATCGGATATGTGCTGACCACTTCGGTAGGAGTTTTAAAATTAAAATCACCGTGCTTCAATATCTTCTCGGGCAGATGTTTCATAAACTCAAATATGCCGGAGTCTTCCCACTGGTGTTCGCCGAATGTTTCATAATCCATGAATAGATTTATCACCTCACCCTCGCCTGCAATCTGGTGTGCCCATTGGGCGAATTTTTCGGCAGAGAGCGGATGTTCTTTCCATCCTTTATTTGAAAAACGGAAAGCTATGTCATCAGACAGTTTATAGTTTTTCAGCAGCAGCGGAAAATCAGGTCTGTGTTTCGGATGATACAAAAAGTTCGGGCTTCTGTTTCCCAGTACCCTGTCCACACCTTCGGCTATCATGCCTTTATAGCCCAGCTCTGCTATATGATAGGAGATTTCATTATTGTAAATAAGCTCGGTGTTTCTGAATACTTTCGGTTCCACTTTGAAGTTATCCCAAAGCATTTCTCTGTGAAGATTCACCTGTCGGTCAAATTCGCTTTTGGAATAAAGAAAACTGAGTGAGTGATAATAGGTCTCCGATATCAGCTCCACACAACCTGTATCAACGAGTTTCTTGAAAGAGGCCATGACATCTGGTCTGTATGTTTTAAACTGCTCCAATGCCACACCTGATATGGAGTATGAGATACGAAAGGCTCCCTTGTATTTTTTGATCAGGTCATACATCAGCGCATTGGTAGGCAGGTAGCACTTGCGGGCCACCTTATCCAGTATCTCACGGTTCTTCTCATCATCAAAAAGCTGATGATCAAAGCCTATGTCAAAGAAACCGTAGTTCTTGATCCTGTATGGCTGGTGTACCTGAAAGTAAAAACAAACTGATGGCATATATTTTACAATGATAATATCCTTGAATATTGTTCCGCTATCTGAGATGCAGATGTATCCCAGCTTATCTTGGCCAGATCCTTTTTTGACTCTTCCACTACGTGCAGTGCCAGTTCGCGATGTGTCAGCAGATTGATGATATGATCTGCAAAGAGATCGGTATCCCAAAAATCTGCCATCAAAGCCGACGACAGCACCTCTGCCGCACCGGACTGTTTCGATATCACGCATGGCACGCCTGCACGAGCTGCTTCAAGCGCTGACAGGCCAAATGGTTCTGACACCGATGGCATGAAATATACATCTGTCACAGACAGCAATGCATCTATCTCATCGCGCCTCAGAAAACCTGCAAAAATAAAATGCTTGCCGAGTTGCCTGAAGGCTGTCTTGTCTATCAGTTCAAAGAGTTGATCTCCAGAGCCGGCTATCACAAATTTGACATCGGGAAATTTGTCCACTACTTTCTCCGCTGCCTGAAAGAAAAACTCTGGTCCCTTCTGCATCGTGACCCTGCCTACGAAAGTGACTATCTTCTGCGGTATGCGGTGCTTCCACTTCTTTGCGATGGTGGCATCGACTGCATTGTGTATCGGAAATATCTTGTAGGCAGGTATCTTATAGTTGTGAATGATCTTGCTCTTGGTATAGTGACTGACCGGAAAGATAACGTCTGACATGAGCATAGCATCACGCTCTATCTGATATATCTCATTGCGCACATCTTCAGATATCCGGTCTGTCTCCAGCGCATGCACATGCAGGGCCAGAGGCTTGCCGCTGATACGTTTCACACACATACCCGCCTCAAAGGTGAGCCAGTCATGGCAGTGTATGATGTCAAACTCAAGGATGGAAGACATGGCACAGACCAGATCCCTGTATGCCTGCAGTTTCTCCCAGAGACCTGCGCCGTAAATATCTTCTGATTGAAATAATTTTACCTTGTCGATAGGCATGCGTTTGTGGACATACGAAACCTTCTCGTGTGTCTCAGGCTGCATATAGGTATGCGACATGAATGGATATGCAGATATGAAACCTATCTCATTGAATGTGGTGACCGACTCTCTGAGCTCAACCAGCACTTCTTCCGAAAACTGTTCCTGCAATGTGTTCAGCCCATAGATGGTCACATTGGGCATTTCGGGAGTTTGGGCATCCTTGTATGGGATGATCAGTATGATATTGATGAATTCTTTGAGGGCATTGACTATACCATAAGTGGCTACCGCTAGTCCACCTGCCATGGCGGGAGGAAATTCCCAACCAAGCAACAAGGCTGTCTTACGTTTTAGTTCATTCACGCGGTATTGGTTTTTTCAGGATTGATAGATGCCATTTCTTCGGTTTCAGGTTCTTTATACTAAGCTTGTCGTATAGCTTTCTGATATATTTTATAAAATCACAAGTTTATTTCAAGACTTTCGTAAGATACAAATTTATCGTGTAAAAGTAACTTCCCTATGTTATGCTATTGTGACCTAAATCATTTAACATACTAATATTAATTACAAATAGAATGTATGTCATGATCAAGTTTATATCTAGGCTTTATTATAGACCTTTATCACACTTTCGCGGAGCATACGGCCACTGTCTGTGAGCAAAAAGGCTATCACATCTGCTATACTATCTGCCGGTACCCAATGCTGAAAGTCCGCATCCGGCATGGCCTCACGGTTAGCCGGGGTGTCTATCGTGCTCGGTACGATGACCGTAGCTCTGATGTTTTTTTCCTTGCCTGATTGATTGATCAGTTCCGCCAGGTTAAATATCAATGATTTGGACAGGGCATAAGCCAGAGCACCCTTGCCGTCTTTGGGCTGCAGAGCCGGTCTGGCACCTATCAGAAATATCTGTCCGCCACCCACTTTTTCAAAATGCTCAAAAAGCGGTTTGACCATAGAGAAAGCAGAGTAAAAGTTGACCTTAAACATCTTATCCAACGCTTCAAAACTAGCCTCTGTCAGTCCGCCCATCTGAAATCCGCCCACCAGCAGGATACCGGCGCATAGACTCGCTCCGCGACCTACTACTTCCTTGACATAACGTGCGCACTCAGCCTCGTTGAAGAGGTCGACATGCATACCATGAATGTGCGGGTCCTCGGGTGCCTTCTCGTGAGGCAGAAGAGTGGCATATAGCATATAACCATCTTTGAGCAGGCGTTTGGTCACTGCCCCGCCCAGATTTCCGGTAGATCCGGTGATTATTATTGACTTGCTCATATTCAGCATTATTTAAGGCATGAATATACGGCATGATGTACTAATAAGTAAGCTTTGAATTCTTTAATATTTCTAAAGCAGGATTATGTTTGAAAATCATTAGTGCTGCTGAGACAGGTCATATTGTTCATGTATTCAGGGAACTTATTTATTTCATAAAAGTGTATGGACAGGCCTGAAAACCACAATGCCACCTGAGAGATCAGATGGCATTGCTATATCTTCATTCATTTTCAAATTCTGTATTCTACCAGATCTTTACCATTTGCTCCGGTGAGTGGTACATCTTGTTTTTATCTGTCACATGCCATGCCTCATAGAAGCCCGGTATGTTTGACAGTGTACCGTTCACGCGAAACTCATACGGTGAGTGAGGATTGGTATTGATCTGCACACGGAGAAACTCTGGTCTGACCACTCCTCTCCATACCTGTGCGAAGCCCAGGAAGAAGCGCTGATCAGGAGTGAAACCGCCGATCTTGGTTGTGTCCTTGCTCTGTGCTGTGAGCTTGAATGCATCATAAGCGATGGTCACACCGCCCAGATCAGCTATGTTTTCGCCGAGGGTCAGGTCACCATTCACATGCAGGCCGTCGAGCACGGTGTATGTGCTGTATTGTGTAGCGAGGTTCTTAGCCTTAGCGGTGAAGTGCTCTCCGTCTGTGGTCTGCCACCAGTCTTTCAGATTGCCCTGGGCGTCATAGAGACGGCCCTGATCGTCAAATCCGTGAGTCATCTCATGGCCTATCACGGCACCTATGCCACCATAGTTGATCGCATCGTCAGCATCAGGATTGAAGAAAGGGAACTGCAGGATGCCGGCAGGAAATACGATCTCATTGTAAGTAGGATTGTAGTAAGCATTGACGGTAGCCGGTGTCATGCCCCATTCGGTCCTGTCTACCGGTTTATTGACCTTATTCACCAGTTCATTGTAGTCATGGCGGTTCAGGCTCTGCAGATTGCCGAAATAGTCGTCGCGGCTGATCGTTACATCATCGAAGTTCTTCCATTTGTCAGGGTAGCCGATCTTCTTCATGATGATATCGAGCTTGGCCTGTGCGCGCATCTTAGTGCTGTCGCTCATCCACTCCAGTTTGCTGATACGGGCGCGGAAGGTCTTCTGGAGGTTATTCACCAGTTCGTCCATACGCTTCTTAGCCTCAGGCGGGAAGTATTTCTGTACATAGAGCTGGCCCAGTACATCTCTCAGCCTGCTGTCTGCATTCTGCACGATGATCTTCCATCTTTCTTTCTGATTTTTAGAGCCTGAGAATATCTGCTCAAACTTGTAATCCTCATCGCGGAATGATTTGCTCAGCACAGATGCCTTGCTGGCTATGTAGTCAAATTTCACTTTGTTCTTCCACACAGCTATCGGCTGAGATGCCAGTAATGTGCTCAGTGCTTTGAAATAGTCAGGCTGGCCCACATTGAGGGTATCGGTCTTGATACCCATACGGGTCAGTGTAGCGCTCCAGTCGATATTAGGAGAGAGTTTCTGCAGCTGTGCCACAGACATCTTGTTGTAGTTTTTCATCGGGTCTCTCAGTTCTACCGGGCTGCGGTGAGAAGCTGCGATAGTGGTCTCGAGGGCCAGTACATCTGCAGCTTGCTTTTCAGCAGCAGCAGCATCCGTTCCTGTCATCTCAAAATATTTTGCGATGTGTGCAGCTAGTTGAGTACGTTGTTTTACTGTACCGGAGTCCTTGCGGGTATAGTAGTCTTTCTCAGGGAGGGTCAGGCCTGTCTGAAACAGGTTTACGATG
>CAIXBT010000332.1 GCA_903917755.1 uncultured Bacteroidota bacterium | reverse complement strand
TGGCAGTATTTCCTTTTTATTTTAGTTTCGTCTATAACTATCATTTTTTGCGGGATAGGTAGTTTCTTTTTTTTTCTATCCTATCCCGCTTTTATAACATTTTTATTAGCTTTGTACAAAAGTTTAAACAACTTCAATATAAAAATCGACCAGCTGTATTTACTCTATTTAAATGTAAAGCTAACTTTGAGGTGATCTTTTGGTTCTGAACTGCTGCCCACTGAGACAAGATAGTTTTCTTTCCCGATCTCCCACTTATTGATATCAGTGTTATAAAAAGCCAGTTCTTCAGCAGGAATTTCGAATTCAATTACCTGTACTTCATTCGGTTGCAAAAATACTTTGCGGAAACCTCGAAGCAGTTTCTCGGGCATCTCGACCTTAGAATTGGGAAAGTGTACATAAAGCTGGACCACCTCTGCTCCTGCTTTTTCTCCTGTATTCTTCACTTTCACCGAAATATGCAGTGAGTCACCGGCAGTTAATTCGCTATTCCTGATCTGCAGATCTGACATTTGAAATGTGGTATAGCTCAATCCATAACCAAAGGGGTAGCGGGCTGTTTTTTTCTCTTTATCAAAAAGCGTATAGCCGTGATAGTACCCATAGTCGGCATTTTCTGCATAGGAATCAAACGGCGGCAGGTCGCTTTCTGATCTGGGCACGGTGAAAGGCAACTTACCCGAAGGATTTACATCGCCGAATATTATTCGAGCGAGTGCATTGCCTCCCTCCATACCATTATAAAACGTTTCGAGAATGCCTGACACTCCTGCTTGCCATTCTTCGACAGTCACTGCACTACCGGCTACTAGACTCACCACTACTCGTTTATTGGCAGCACTCGCAGCATGAATGGCATCAATATCTGCCTGATGCAGGTGCAGATACTTTCTGTCTCCACCCAGCCCTAAGAGGCCTGTACGAGTGGCCAAGGTTTTTTTGTCAGGATGATTTCTATCGCGTATAGTGCCCTGGCCTATATACTCGCCTTCATCGAGATATGTGTTGCCGGCTATTACTATTACAATATCCACTTTTGCACAAATATCTTTTATAGCTTGAATATCGTTGATCGGAGCTGTCATGATCTCCGTTTCGGTTCCGCTCAAATAATTTTTTATGCCCGCCAGTGGCGTGACAATATAAGCCGGAGTCACTCCGCTGCTGCCACGATCTCCTGTTTGCTTCACATCGCATATCGACCCGATCACTGCTATGCGTTTAACTTTGCTTTTATCGATGGGAAGAATATTGTTTTCGTTTTTTAGCAGTACCGCACTTTTTTCTGCCACTTCTCTAGCCAGTGCGATATGTTCTTTGCAGCCTATGAGTTCCTTGGGGTACGTCCTCTCATCCTTTCTTGATGCAAATAATAGTTTGGTGCGAATGATCGGAAAGATCAGATCATCTATTTGCTGCTCCTTTATTTTCCCATCGTGCATCAATTTTTTTACAGTTTTCAGATTGTAATAACTGCCATGAGGCATCTCGATATTCATTCCAGCGTCAATTCCTTTTTGTGCATCGCGGAGACCGAACATCCAATCTGAAGTTACATAGCCTTTGAAGCCCCATTCGCTTCGCAGAATATCTGTGAGCAAGGTTTTGCTATGCCCGCAGTATTCACCATTCAGCTTGTTATAAGCACTCATTATTGAAGCGACTCCATGCTTCACTACCTTTCTGAAATGGGGCAGATACACTTCATACAAAGTTCTCTTGTTCATGTTCATGCTTCCCCCGAAGCGGTTATTTTCCATACTATTGGCAGCGAAATGTTTGGCGCAGGCCTGTACATTGTTTTTTTGTATCCCATCGATCAACGCTGAGGCCATTTCACCCACATGATGCGGATCTTCACCATATGTTTCCTGCGACCGACCCCATGCCGGATGTCGAAGCAGATTCATACATACGGCTCCGGAATAGTTGCCTCCTATAGCTCTTATTTCTTCAGCCATTGCTTCACCGACTCGCTCCTCCAGTGCCATGTCCCAACTGGCTCCCCGGGCCATAGTAGTGGGAAATGCGGTGGCACCTTTGTAGTGATTGATACCACGGGGACCATCTAAAAAAATGGTAGTGGGAATATGAAGGTTTTTATTGCCACCTGCCTTTATGGGTTGTATCTTATTTAAAAACACCATCGACAGACCAAATCCGGCGATATTGTGCCCATGCATTTCATACACTTTCTCTTTCAATGTCATCTTTGAAATGATCTCACGAGCCTTTGCCTCGGCTTCAGTTTCAGTCCTTGTTTGGGCGATGGAGGTCGGTGCCATAATTATTATAAAAATATAAAGGAGTATGGAATTTAGATCAAGCATTTTGTAAATCTAAATTTATTAGCTGAAAATAAACATTCGCTTAAAGTGATTTTTGCTGAATGCATCACTCATATCTCAGCGCCTCTATCGGACTGAGGTTGGCAGCTTTGCGTGCCGGATACCATCCAAAGAATATGCCTATCACAGTACATACCGCAAAGGAGATAATGATGGATGAAGCAGTAACCGAGGTGCGCCATCCTGCGAAATAAGTAATTAGATCTGTGATAAGCAGGCCGGAAAATATACCTATCACACCTGCCACCAGGCTTATGACCAGAGCTTCGATCAGCAGTTGCAGCATTACATCAGATGATGTGGCCCCGATAGCGAGGCGTGTACCGATCTCTCGTGTTCGCTCTGTGACTGATACGAACATGATATTCATGATACCGATACCGCCCACCAGCAGCGATATGCCCGCCACACTTGCCAATAGTATAGTAAGTATTTTGCTCACGCCCTGTATGGTAGCCATGATATCAGAGAGCGTATTGACAGTGAAATCATCCTGATCTGATGGAGAGAGATGATGACTGGTTCGAATGCAATATTTGATCTCGCTCACAGCTTTTTTAATACTCTGCGCATCGGCTGCTGAGGCGAAGATCACATTGACATAAATGGACTGTACCATTCGATCCTGCACGCTGGTGTAGGGAGCGAGGATCACATCATCCTGATCAGTTCCCACTCCGCTTTGGCCTTTTTCGTTGAGCACACCTATTATTTTGAAGGGTATGGCTCCGACTCGGATAGTTTTGCCGACAGGATTCGAGCCATCGGGAAAGAGATTGGTCCTAACGGTCTTGCCTATCATGCATACCTTATTGATCTTTCTCAGATCTTCGTCGGTAAATAAGGATCCCTCTACAGCTGAAATTTCCCGTATAGAAAAATATTCGGGCAGCACACCTGATATTCTTGTACTCCAGTTGTTAGCACCATATTTGATCTGCCTCGATACCCCTACTAATGGTGATATATATTTAGTGGCACTGCTGTATCTTTTGATCATCAGCACGTCTTTGTATTGAAGGGTTTGTCCGCCCTGTCCCATCCGAACACCGTTGACAATTTTCGGATTCGGCGCTATGATAATCATATTGCTGCCGAGGCTATTGATCCGGGCGGTGATATCTTCTTCAGAACCTTTGCCGATGGCCTGCATTATTATCACCGCTGCCACGCCGATAATGATGCCAAGCATGGTCAGAAAGGTACGAAGGCCATTTTTGCGCAGCGCACGAAAAGCAGTGATAAACAGATTTATGATATTCATGTGGCAGCCGTGGGTTCTATCAGTTCCGGTAATTTCTTTCTTTCTTCGGCGGCACTTTTAGGATGCTCATTGATATTATCTGACAGAATTTGTCCATCCCTGAAAACTACTTTTCGCTTTGCAAAATCTGCTATATCATTCTCGTGTGTGACCAAAACAACGGTAGTTCCCTTTTCATTCAAACCCTGTATGATGGCCATGATGTCAAAGCTGGTGCGTGTATCCAGATTACCTGTCGGTTCATCGGCAAAAATGATCTTAGGATTATTGATTATAGCTCTGGCTATAGCAACACGTTGCTGCTGCCCGCCGGATAGTTCATTGGTCAGATTGTGTACTTTATCCTCGAGGCCTACTTGTTTCAGTGCGGCCATCACCATATCCTGACGCTGACTTCGTCCATATTTGAAACCAAAATAAAGCAAAGGAAGTTCTACATTTTCAAAAGCTGTAGTGCGGGGCAGCAGGTTGTATGATTGAAAAACAAAACCGAAAAAATCTCGCCTTATCAGTGCCAGATCTGTGTTGCTTTTGGGAGTTGTATCCACTCCATTAAAAATATACTGCCCCTTGGTAGGGCGATCGAGACAACCGAGCATATTCATAAAGGTTGATTTGCCTGATCCCGATGCGCCCATGATGGCCAGCATTTCATTGGCCTTAATGCTCAGGTCGATTCCACGTAGAGCACTGAACGTAGTCCCCCCGCTTTGAAATGTTTTCCAAATATCTTTTACCTCTATGATCGGTTTATCAGTATCCATTATAATTTGTCTGTATGATCAATGTGGCGAATTTCTTGGTCGTTGTGGTGCAGTAGTGACAGGCATTAAACCCTTTGTTTTTTTGGCCTGGACTTTTATGATCCCGGTTACTATTTTCATACCTTCACGCAGGTCTGACCCTTCTATCTCAGCCATCACGCCGTCGTCCATTACTCGTTTCACAGTATCACAATACATAGAATGCCCTTTGATGTCCATGCATTTATGATCGGCCTTCATCATACTGTCGCAAAGTATCCAAATCGTTTGTTTGTTGTGATCGGCAGAGGGTACAGCCGAATCGTTTGCATTAGCATTAAATAAAAGTGCTGTCATCGGCACGACCAATACATTCTTATGCTCTTTCACTTTCACCGTCAGTGTGGCGGTCATACCCGGTATCAAAGAAAGGTCACCGTTTCTGACATTGATCATCACGTTATAAGTCACTACATTCTGATTCATGATAGATTGGAGTCTGACCTGAAAAACTTTTCCCTTATAAATCCTATCAGGGTAAGTTTCTACTGTGAAATCTACATCCTGATCCTGTTTCAACCATCCAATATCGGCCTCATCGATGCTAGCAGTCACCTGCATTATATGCGGATCATTACCTATCGAAAACAATGTCGGTGTATTAAAACTGGAAGCTACAGTTTGACCTACTGTCACCGCCCTGTTTATCACTATACCCCTGATGGGTGCCCTGATAGTGGCGTATCCTAAATTGGTTTTAGCTCTCTGATAGTCAGCCTGCGCGGATT
This sequence comes from uncultured Bacteroidota bacterium, assembly GCA_903917755.1. Taxonomy (GTDB): domain Bacteria; phylum Bacteroidota; class Bacteroidia; order Chitinophagales; family LD1; genus UBA1941. The sequence continues at coordinate 18,819 of CAIXBT010000332.1, read as the reverse complement.
CGACTGCACTCAATGCAGCGCCATAGCTGGCCTCCTGTATATCATAGTCGCTCTGATTAACAGCTTTTCTTGCCAGCAGTTCTTTATATCGTGCAAATTCCTTATCCTGCTGATGAAGCGCCGCTCTGGCTTTGTATAAAGCCGCCACAGCATTTGTTACTTCTGTTGCCAATGGAACAGTATCGATCATGGCAATAACCTGACCAGGTTTAACTGTATCATTGAAATCAACAAAAATCTGAGAAATAATACCAGATACCTGAGTACCAACATTGATGACCAGAGAATCATTCAGGTTTCCCGTGGCTGTGATACCGTATATGATATCGCCACGCTTCAACTCTACAGTGCTGTAATGTACCTTTTCAGACTGGATATTGCTCCAATATATATACCCCCCTATGCCTCCCGCAGCCAGAACAATTGAACCTACTATCAACCCTATTTTCAGACCTCTTTTCATATTATTCAAATATTAAAATGTGATAGGGACACCTTTGTAGTAATCCAGTATCTTGTTATTAAATAACAATCCATATTTAGCTTGCAGTAAGTCCGACTGAGCTTTAATATAACTGTTTTTTAGCACGATCAGATCAGTGGCGATCATCTTCCCTTCTTTATATTTCACTATTGAAATGTCATAAGCGGCTTTGTTTGCTGCTACTTCTTCCATAGCTGATTCATATTGAGCTTCTGAATTTTCTGCGTTGACATAGACCTGCTCTATAGTTTTGCGGAGGTTCACTTTGGTTTGTTCTTCGCTTAGTATTGCATTACTCAGGTTCACTTTCTGTCTTTTTACATTGTTTCGTACCTGCAGATAATTGAGTATAGGTACCGAGAGTCCCACAGAAAAACTCGCATTGAAATTATCTCCAAACTGATTTCCGAAAGGGTAATTATTTACATGAACTGTTTGCTGTGGTACATTCCCAACAACAATTTCTGATGGGTTACTTTGTAAATAACCAATATTCCCCAAGGTATTTGTATATGTAGTTGTGGTTTGTTTAGCATAACTGGAGTAATCCGTTCCGACCGCACCTTTGAGCATTAACTGTGGATAGAAAGCTCCTTTTGCTATCCGCACTGCATATTCGGCCACTTCAGTTTTCAGCGAGTCAGATTTGACGATGGGCTGAAAGGATAAACTTTGAGAATATATCGTATTGATATTATCAGGCTTTTTTTGAGATAGCTCCACTGAAGTATTATAGTCTATATCAAAAGTTTCTGAGATGGGAAGGTTCATATATTGCTGCAGGTTTACCTTTGCCACTTTCCATTGACTTGTAGCATTTACATGAGTATATTTATCAGTTGTCATTTGCGATCTGATCTGCAGCAGATCGGTCTCTGTTTTTTTGCCTACATATTCCAGATCAGAGGTAGTTTGAAGTTGAACACTATCTGCAGATACCTGATTTCGTGCTATACCGATTGCTTCCTTTGTATACAAAACCTGTAAGTAAGCATTTACAATATTGATGGTCAGATTGAATTTAGCATCCTCCAGATCAAATTTAGATGACTGATGTATCAGTTCATTCTGCCTGATCGAATTGAGATATTGAAGACCATTAAAAAGATTTTGAGAAAAACCGAGGCTAGGTTCAGTGGTCCAGTTTGTACCATTCTGATATTGCCCGGTGACAGGATCTATCATTCGCCCTATACCCAAATTTTCGCTTAGACTCCCGTTCACAGCCGGAAGCAAATTGTTTTTACTTTGCTTCAGGTTTATCCTGTTCAGTTCAATATTGTTGACGGATTGTCGAATGGTGAGATTATTGATTATTCCGCTGTCAATACACTGTCGCAGTGTCCAACTTATCAGCTGTTTCACGTCAAATGATCAGTAAAGAATCTAACAGCATAAGTCATTTTTGCGCCAATTGATTTAAATTGCAACAATGAAATTTGTAAGTACAGAAGAAGCTTTAAGTATAGTCCAGAGCGGAGAGAGGGTTTTCATTCATAGTGCTGCTGCTGCTCCACAGAGGCTGATCGATGCTCTAACCGCCAGAAGTAAAGAACTCCGGTCAGTGGAGATAAGCCATATGCATACAGAAGGTGATGCACCCTATGCGCGTCCTGAGTTTGCAGATTCCTTTCATGTCAATGCCTTTTTTATTGCTAAAAATATCCGCCCATATGTAGAGGGCTTGAATGTGCAGTATATTCCTATGTTTCTGGGTGAGATACCTTTGTTCATCCGCAGGGGCAGTTTCCCGATAGATATTGCATTGATACAAGTCAGCCCGCCTGACGCACATGGATATTGTTCGCTTGGGGTCTCTGTAGATATTACCCGTGCAGCATGCGATGTGGCCAGGAAAATCATAGCTCTGGTCAATCCCAATATGCCACGTTCATTGGGTGATGGCCTGATACATGAATCTCGCATCACTAAGGCTGTATTCGCAAGTGATCCTATGCATGAGGTCATGCCTGCACCTATCGATGCAGCAGAAACACTGATAGGGAAAAATGTGGCGCAGTTAGTAGAAGATGGCGCTACACTTCAAATGGGTATAGGGGGCATTCCCAATGCTGTATTGCAGTTTTTGTCCGGGCATAAAGATCTTGGTATCCATACCGAGATGTTCACCGATGGTGTTTTGCCGCTAGTCGAGAAGGGTGTGATCAACGGCAGATTAAAGAAGAGCCATCCGGGCAAGATCGTTTCATCCTTTGCTATGGGCACACAAAAACTCTATGATTTTATCAATGATAACCCGGAAGTGGCTATGCTCGATGTGGCATATGTGAATGATGTATCTGTGATAAGAAAAAATGATAAGGTCACAGCTATAAATAGTGCTGTGGAGATAGACCTGACCGGTCAGATATGTTCTGACTCTATCGGGTCTACTATATATAGTGGTGTGGGTGGTCAAATGGACTTCATTCGTGGAGCATCTCTGAGCAAAAACGGCAAACCGATCATAGCTATCAATTCAGTGACGGGCAAGGGGATTTCAAAGATCGCACCGGTATTGAAACAAGGTGCCGGTGTAGTGACCACACGCGCTAATGTACACTATGTAGTGACTGAATTTGGAATAGCTGATCTATATGGCAAGAACCTTGTACAACGCGCTAAAGCTTTGATAGCCATCTCTCATCCGAGCCATCAGGAAGAACTCGAGAAACGAGCCTTCGAATTGTATGGCAAATGCTGGTAAAATAAATGATACTAGTCTTATATCGGGCTGACCACGCTCAGTATTTATATGATCTTTCAGGAATATGTTTGTTGTCATAATTGACGATTACATTTTCTCAAAAGAACCATATATGTATATTATCCCTTTCTCAAAATTATCTCTCACAGATCTGCCCGAGGCAGGTGGCAAGAATGCTTCACTTGGTGAGATGTTCAATAAACTCGGTGCCCTTGGTATCAATGTGCCAGATGGATTTGCACTTACCTCCACTGCCTATAAATTTTTCCTCAAGGCGAATGATCTGGAAGGAAAACTGACAGATGTCCTAAGCAAAATGGATAAAGAAAAGCTGAGCAACTTACCGGAGATCGGAAAGGCATGCCGTGACCTGATATCTTCTGCCCGGATGCCTTCTGAATTGGCCAATGCAATCAAAGGGGCCTACGACTCATTTTCTAAAGATCAAAAAGAGGATTTTTCGGTAGCAGTACGAAGCAGCGCTACGGCAGAGGACCTGCCCACGGCTAGTTTTGCAGGGCAACATGAATCCTATCTAAATATCAGCGGTGCTCAGTCTGTCATAGAGGCTTGTCAGCGCTGTTACGTTTCACTGTTTTACGACAGAGCTATCAAGTATCGGGAGGATAATGGTTTTGACCAAATGCAGGTTTATCTTTCGGTAGGCGTGCAGAAAATGGTGCGTTCAGATATCGGTTGTGCCGGTGTGGCTTTCACATTGGAACCGGAGAGTGGTTTTAGAAATGCCGTTTATATCACAGGGGCATGGGGTCTGGGAGACAATATTGTGCAAGGTGCTGTAGGCCCTGATGAATTTCTGGTATTCAAACCCACACTCAAAAAAGGTTTTGATGCGATCATTAAAAGAAAACTGGGTGAAAAGGAAAATACAATGGTCTATCTCGACAAAACGAGTGAAGGGAAAAGCACCATAAATCTGAACACTACTACTGAAAAACGAAATCAATTCATACTAAGCGATATTGAGGTTCAACAACTGGCCAAATGGTGTTGTCTGATCGAAGATCACTATAAATGCCCTATGGATATAGAATGGGCCAAAGACGGTGCGGATAGCAAATTATATATCGTTCAGGCACGACCAGAGACTGTCCAAAGCCAAAAGAAAGGCGCTGTAGCTAAGTCCTTCCGCCTGAAAACAAAAAGTAAAGTGATCACCAGCGGGACGGCCGTGGGCAAAAGCATAGTGAGCGGCAGAGCCTGTATCATTAATTCCCTTAACGATGCATTCAAACTTCAGCAGGGTGATATTATTATAGCAGACATCACGAATCCAGATTGGAATGCATTGCTTAAAAAGGCAGTAAGTATCGTGACAGACAAAGGTGGCCGTACCAGCCATGCATCCATCATTGCTCGCGAACTAGGTATACCGGCAGTAGTGGGTACCAACAATGCTACAAGTGTCATTCATGACGGGCAGATCATTACAGTCAGTTGTGCGGACGCAGAGAATGGATACATCTATGAGGGTAAACTGGAATGGGATGAAACCGTCACAGACCTGTCTGAAATACCCGAAACGCAGACCCATCCGATGCTGATCTTAGCTCACCCCGATAGAGCGTTTGAGCTTTCTTTTTATCCAAACAAAGGAGTCGGATTGTTGCGTATGGAATTTATAATCAGCAATTCAATTGTAGTTCACCCCATGGCATTGGTCAAGTTCAATGAGTTGCCTGACGGCCCTGACAAACATACAATCGCACAACTCACGCGGGGCTATTCAGACAAGCGGCATTATTTTATAGAGAAACTTTCTTTAGCCGTATCACAGGTGGCGGCGGCTTTCTACCCAAATGATGTGATCGTGCGTATGAGTGATTTCAAAACCAATGAATATGCGGCTTTGACAGGTGGACGGTTTTTTGAGCCTGAAGAAGAAAATCCGATGCTTGGGTTCAGAGGCGCATCGAGATATTACAATGACAGGTATCGAGAGGGATTCAGAATGGAATGTGAAGCAATGAAAATAGTGAGAGAAAAGATGGGATTGACCAATGTGAAACTGATGATCCCTTTCTGCCGCACTGTAGAGGAAGGTAAAAAAGTAGTGGCTCTGATGGAGGAGTTCGGCCTGAAACGAGGTGACAAGGGCCTCGAAATTTATGTGATGTGCGAGATACCAAGCAATGTGATTTTGGCTGAGGAATTCGCAAAGATTTTCGATGGCTTTTCAATAGGTTCCAACGATCTGACGCAACTTACTTTAGGTATCGACAGAGATTCGACCATCGTGAGCAGCTTGTTTAATGAAAGGAATGAGGCTGCCAAATGGATGATAGGCACTGCCATCCGCAAAGCAAAACAAGCGAATGTCAAAATAGGGCTCTGCGGACAGGCTCCGAGCGATTATCCCGAATTTGCACAGTTTCTTGTGGAACAGGGTATCGATAGTATCTCTTCAACCCTGATGCCTTGATCAAAGGGATTGAGAACATTCACAGAGCGGAGCTTAATATGGTTCATTCAATGATCTTTTAAAAAATAAAATACGATAAACATGGAAAAGATATTTCAAGACAAAGTCGCTATCATAACCGGTGGTGCATCAGGCATAGGCAGATCTACAACTATTGCATTTGCCTCAAGAGGAGCTAAAGTAGTCATTGCAGATATGCAGGATGGTCGTGAAACACTTGAACTGGTTATGAAAGCCGGTGGTGAAGGTGTTTACATCAGGTGCGACGTATCTCAGGACAGTGAAGTGAAATCTATGGTTGAAAAAACCATTCAGACCTATGGCCGATTAGATTTCGGTATTAACAATGCAGGCACCGAGGGCGTGCAAACGCCATTGCAGGATCTTTCGGAAAAAGATTGGGATAAGACCATCAATATAAACCTGAAGGGAATTTGGCTATGTATGAAATATGAGATCCCGCATATTCTGCAGCAGGGCAAAGGTGCTATAGTCAATACTGCATCCATAGCCGGCGTAGTGGGATTCGCAAATATGGCTGCCTACGTATCTTCGAAGCATGGTGTGGTGGGTCTGACCAAGGTGGCTGCACTTGAATTAGCTAAGACCGGTATCAGAGTCAATGCCGTTTGCCCGGGTGTGATTATGACCCCTATGGTACAGCGGGGTCTAGGAGGTGATCCCGAGATCGAAAAAGCATACTCCAATATGATACCGATGGGCAGAATGGGAAAACCGGAAGAGATCGCCGAAACCATAGTCTACCTGAGCTCTGATGCCTCATCATATGTCACCGGACATGCTTTAGTAGCAGATGGTGGATGGGTGGTACAATAGTGTCAAGGGAATGGACAGGTCAAATTTTAGCCTTTTCAAAGTATGGTATTTCATCATGCGCCACGCTGTCCTTCTGTTTCCAGTAGTTTGGAGTGACCACATGACCATCAGGAGTATGAAGTATTCTGCCAAATACAGCATTAGTAGGATTGAAGCTAAGGTCTGTCACACCAACTGTAAAAGTTTCGGGAACTGCGGGAGCAGGTGGAGCATCCGGAGCAGGAGCAGCCTTCGGTGCGGGGCTTTTAAGCAAGATCACCGTATATCTGTTGTATGTCAAAAGCTTTCTTAAAAACTCAGCTCTTTCAGGTGTACAGTTCTTCTCTACAATAGCGCATTTTACGCCATCCAGATCGTCGAATAAATGATTTTGATTGATTGCCATACTACATTATTTCCGTTTTCAAATATCGGTTCAGATGTGAAATTACAAACCGGAACTCAGTCCGAAAATGAGTTCATAGACTCCCCTCAAAAAACCTACTGACAAGACTCCCAATACACAGATCAAAAAGGCTACTGTCTCATTGATAGAAAAATTAAGTTTTACCAAAGGCTCATTTGTTTCATCTATAAACATTACGCGAACGATTCGCAGATAATAGTAAAGCGAGATGATCAGGTTGAGCGATGCAATGATGATAAGAGTCCAATTGTGTACCGATGCCCCTGCAGTAAGTAAGAATAGTTTTCCGAAGAATCCGGCTGTAGGAGGGATACCTGCGAGCGAAAAAAGCGATATCGCCATGATCAAAGCCAACTTAGGATTTGATGCATATAGCCCTTTATAGTCCTCGATACTTTCCTTACCTGTCAATGAAGATATGACCGAAATGACTCCGAAGGCAGCGAGGTTAGAAAAGATGTAGATCAGAATAAAATAAACGACCGAAGCTACACCTAAAATAGATACACTAGAGATACTGATAAGCAGATAGCCCACCTGCGCGATGGATGAGAATGCAAAAAAGCGTTTCAGGTTAGATTGCCTCAGGGCAAACAGATTGCCAATGATCATCGTTATCACGGCCGAAACGGCAAGCATTGCATACCATATACTACCCAGCTTACCAAATACGGTATAGAGCACTGAGATGAAAACGAATGACATAGCTGCCTTAGATACTACAGAAAGAAATGCGGTGACAGCTATCGGCGAACCTTCATAAACATCGGCAGTCCATAGGTGAAAAGGCACAACTGAAAGTTTAAAGGCGAAACCTGAGAAAATAAGTATGAAAGCCAGATCCTGTAATGTGCTGCCGGTGAGCAACGCGGAGATCATTTTGAAATCAAAAGTACCCGTGCAGCCATAGAGCAGAGAAACACCAAATAGCAGAATGGCTGATGAGAATGCCGATGAAAGGATCATTTTCATAGCAGCCTCTGAAGATATCTTCTTATGCAGATCAAAATTGCAAAGTGCGGCAAGTGGTATGGTAGACAATTCAAGCCCCAAATAGAACATCAGCATATTACAGCTGCTCATCATAAAGAACATACCCAGTAAAGACGATAGGAGCAACATAAAGAATTCTGCCAAATGCTTGTGGTTTCTAAGCCATTCATATGAGCTAAGGGCAATGATGAGTGTGGCAAGATTCAGCATGTTTTTTTCGAAAGCCAACAGCGGAGTGGAACGAAACATGCCATTGAAAATCTCTACATACACATTGCCAGCGAAACCTAATACCAAATTGAGAACCAGCATGCCGTATGCCACGCGTATGGTCGTCTGATTGCTCGCCCTGCCGTCGATCTTCAGAAATAGAAGAACGAAGATGATGAGGGTGATCATCATTTCAAATTTCATGGCTATCAAAAAACTCAGATCCATTTATTTTCTTTTACCTTATATTTTTAAAATCCCGCTCTTGATACATTTTGCATGATCGCTTCGGCTCCCGGTGTGATCAGATGCTGCAAAAAGATTGGTGCTATCCCGATGAAAACGATTGCTACAATCAATAACACAGTGGCAAATTTTTCATTCCATCCGGCATCGGTTATATCTGCATGCTGCTCATCGAGCACTGGCCCCATCATTACTTTGCCAAGAGCCCTCAGTATGTATACAGCCGTGACCACGATCGATGCACAGGCTGCAATGGTCGCTATGCGATACCATATTTCAGTATTTTGCCAGGCACCCATAAACACAGTCATCTCTGCAGCAAAACCACTAAACCCAGGCAATCCGAGAGAGCATAAACCCGCAATAAAAAACACGGTACCAATGAAGGGCGTCAGTTTCAATATGCCGCCCATTTTTTCGATAGCACGTGTATGTGTACGCTCATAGAGCATACCTATCGCAGCAAAGAAAAGGGCTGTCATCAGTCCGTGCGATACCATCTGCATCACCGCACCTATTATGGCAGTTTGCGTCAGCATACCTATGCCGAGCAGTACAAATCCGCAATGGCTCACTGATGAATAAGCATTGATATATTTGAGATCGGTCTGCATCATGGTAGCAAATGCACCATACAAAATAGCAATGGCCGCCAGCAATATGATGATGCTCTGATATTCATGTGCTCCTTCGGGCATCAGGTAGGTAGCCACACGCAGGCATCCATATCCACCGAGTTTCATTGATATACCTGCGAGAAACATAGACGCTGATGTCGGGGCTGATGAGTGACCATCGGGCACCCATGTGTGAAAAGGGAATAATGCCCCGAAGACACCAAAACCCAGAAACAAAAACGGGAAGAAGAAGTGCTGTATGGCGACTGGGATATGGCTTTTAGAAAGTTCAAGCATATCGAATGTCTGAGAACCATTATAATAATAAACACCGAGAATGCCCACGAAAACCAAAGCGCTGCCACCCATCAGCATCAATGCCAGCTTGGTAGCACTGTACTCCTTCCGGCCGCTGCCCCATATTCCTATCAGCAGATATTTTGGTATCACTGCTATTTCAAGGAAAAAGAACAGTACAAAAAGGTCAAGGGAAATAAAGAAACCATATGCTCCGGCTGATAGCAATAAAAGAAGAAAGAAAAATTCCTTGGTCAGATTTTCAATTTTCCATGACACAAGCACACCCGCCAGCACGATAAAGGCAGTTAATAATATCATGGCCACGGAGATACCATCCACTCCTACATGATATTGTATATTGAGCGGTGCAAACCAAATGGTACGATATTGAAACAGCATTTGATCAGTATTGCCGGCCTGACGCTCATTGGTATAAGCCAGCAAAAGAAACGCGGTGAGGCCCAGCTGCAGCAGACTGCCTGTCAGAGCTGCCAGTCTCACCTGTCCGGCGCTGCGACATAGCAGTATCACTATGGCTGTGACCAGTGGAACAAAAACAAGGAATGAGAGTACCATTATATCTTACGTTTTTTCTTATTGCTTAATTCGTTTTCAACTATCCAAATATCAATACCACATGCATACAAACATGATGACCAGACCTATCACTCCGGCAAAGAACCAAATAGCATATTGCTGCATTTTTCCACTTTGCCAGCCTTTGATCAGCTCAGAAGTTTCACCGGTCATACTAGCACTTAAATTTACCGCACCGTCCACTAGATTTTTATCTACCCATGCAGAAGGTACCGCTATCAGATTAAAAATGACCTTTCGAGTAATGAATAAATAGATCTCATCGATGTAAAATTTACGATATGCCGCTTGATACAGATAGCTGAAAAGACCGGACACTTTTTCAGAAAGGTTATTTTGACCTCTATACATTACTAAGGCTAATATTATGCCGAGGAGACCTATTACTACTGGCGGAATGGCCAAAGCTAAATGAAACTCACTGGCCAATGGGTGACCATCGGAACTTACAAATTGGCCGAATGGCACAAAACCTGCTGCAAAAGCCAAGATGCTCAGTAGTAGCAGTGGAAGTTTCATCGTCCAGGGTGCTTCGCCATGATGAGCATCGGTACTTTCGTCATGCGCGTGATACTCTTTATTCCAGAAAATAGAAAAGTACAATCTGAACATATAAAAAGCAGTAAGGCCGGCAGTAAACAAGGCGATCATGTAGATAGCCTTATTGCTGTGGTATGCTGCAGTCAGTATCTCTTCTTTGCTGAAAAACCCACTGAATGGTGGCACACCCGCTATGGCCAGGCAGGCTATCAGAAAAGTAATATGAGTGACAGGCATATATTTGCGAAGCCCGCCCATATCCTTCATTTCATTTGAATGTACATAATGTATCACTGAACCTGCGCCAAGGAATAGCAAGGCCTTAAACATAGCATGAGTGAAAAGGTGGAACATAGAAGCTGTAAAGCCAAGACCTCCTTCGCCACTATATCCTGACACTCCCAGTGCAAACATCATATAGCCGATCTGCGACATGGTAGAATAAGCCAGCACACGCTTGATGTCTGTTTGCGTACAGGCGATCACTGCCGCAAACAATGAGGAGAATATCCCGACATAAGCCACTACTTGCAGAGCACCGGGACATGACATAACGAATACCGGAAACAATCTGGCTACCAGATATACACCAGCTACTACCATCGTGGCTGCATGTATCAATGCAGAAACAGGTGTAGGGCCCTCCATAGCATCAGGCAACCATATATGAAGCGGGAACATGGCACTCTTGCCTGCACCACCGGCGAATACTAAAAGCAATCCCCATGTCAGGGCTGATAGTCCCAAAAAAGAACTGCTGATCATACCATGCAGTTCCGGCGTGGCTGTAGTTAATTTTTCTATCAGAGTTTTGAAGTCAAGAGTATGAGCTCCAAAGGCAAGGATAAGGATTCCAATGAGAAACCCCAGATCGGCAAATCGAGTGACGATGAATGCCTTTTTGGAAGCGGCCACTGCTGAAGGTCTGTCGAAATAAAAGCTGATAAGCAGGTAGGAAGATACACCCACCAGTTCCCAAAACATATAGATCTGAAAAATATTGCAGGATAAGACAAGACCCAACATCGAGAATGTGAACAAGGATAGAAAAGCATAGTAGGTGGCAAACCTTTCTTCACCTTTCATGTAGCCGAGGCTATAGATATGGACCATCAATGAGATAAAAGTAACGATCACGATCATCATCATCGAAATCGGGTCGAGAAACAAACCCATATCGATTGATACTTCCGGGCTGAAGGCAAGCCATGTAAATTTAGCCAGTGTGATCTGCTGATACACGCCGTTTACTTTGCCGGAAACAAAAAAGTAATTATATGCTGTAACCAAAGACAAACCCGCAGAAAACATCAGTGACAATGTACCTATCCAGCCGGATATAGCACTCAGATATTTGCGGCCAAATAGACCTAACAACAGAAAACTGGCCAGTGGTACAAGAGGTATCAGCGCTATAATCGAGGCACTCATCATTTTTTATTCTTTCTTATCTGTCATTACTAAAACTTCAATGTATCTGCGTCATCAATATCTATTGATTGGTAATTGCGATAAATATTAATGATGATCGCTATGGCTACGGCAGCCTCTGCAGCGGCTATAGCTATTAAAAACAAAGTAAAAAACACACCATCCAGTTGATGTCCGAATAGGTATTTATTGAATGCAATGAAATTGATATTGACACTGTTTAGCATCAACTCTGCCGACATCAGCATGGTGATCATATTGCGACGGGTAAGGAATCCGAAAACTCCTATAAAGAACAACGCCGTGCTCAGAAACAATATATGGGTCAATGGTACTCCGATCATACTATCTTCAGTTTTCGTTTTTTTGAGATGACTCCACAGGTATTTTCAAAGCAATAACTATACATCCGATCATAGCAGAGAGCAGCAGCATACTCACCACTTCGAATGGCAGGATATACCCGTGCTCAGTAAGGCTTAACATCTGCGCACCTATTCGCTCTACGGTCAGGTCCAATGGCACTGCACCTAAAGGTAAAAACTCATTCTTCAGAATAATAAAATAGCAAAACGTGAAAGCAAACAAGACCGCTAACAGAGAAAATGCCATTCGAAAAAGATTGGGCCTCTCCATTTCGCTGCTGAGATGATGAGTAAGGAAAATGGAGAAAATGATCAGCACTACGATACCGCCTACATATACCACTATCTGCACCGCAGCTATGAATTCATAACTCAACCAGAAATAGAGACCGGCTACACCGATCATAGTAAATAAGAGATAGATAGCTGCGCGAAATATTTTGCGGGTGGTCACTGCCAGCATGCCGCTGATCAGAATGAATGCTGCTAAAAAATAGAATATGAAAGATGATATACTCACTGTTTGTTTACGTTTATGATCTGCTTTTCCTGATCTGCTATTTAATTTTATTCCACACCCTCCATTAGTTTAGAACCGGGTTTATCCAATCTTTTTGTCAATAGCTTTCTATCATATACACTATGTTCAAAGGTCTGTGCCATCCTGATGGCATCGGTAGGGCAGGCCGCTATACATAGATTACACAATGTACAAAGCTCAAGATGATATACAAACGTTTCCAAAGCTTTTTTCTTCTTACCATCAGGTGTGATATCAAACCTTGTCACCACTTTGATCGTTGCATTCGGGCAGGCCAGTTCACAGGCTGTGCAGCCGGTGCAGCGATGCTCATTATTTTCGTTGTGAGTCATCACAACCTCGCCACGAAAACGCTCCGGCAACACCTGCTTAACTTCAGGATACTGCTGCGTGATGATCTCTTTGGGATGCACGAAATAATAACCAGTCATGCGCATGCCTTTGAGCAGAGATGTCACTCCGTTGTAAACACTTTTTATATAGTCAGCGAGAAACATTGTCAGTTTACGGTTTTTAGTTTACATCAAAAATACCACCCCAGGATCGCTATCGCAGTGGTCAATAATAAATTGAACATTCCTATCGGCAATAAATATTTCCATTCAAGATTCAGCAATTGGTCTACACGCAACCGCGGGAATGTCCATCTGAACCACATGATCAAAAAGATCAGCGCAAAGGTTTTGCCGGTAAACCAGACTACCGATGGAATGAAATCCATGATATGGTTGAACGCCTCCCAATGACCAATGTGAAAAGGCATCCAGCCACCGAAATATATGGTAGCCGCTATGGCGCATACGACAAAAATATTGACATACTCAGCCAAAAAGAAAAAGGCAAATCGCATACCTGAATATTCGGTATGAAACCCTGCTGTAAGTTCTGATTCTGCCTCAGCCATATCAAATGGTGCACGATTGGTCTCTGCTGTCACGGCTATCATAAATATGACAAAAGAAATGACCGCAGGAATATGACCTTTGAATATCCACCATCCGTCCTGCTGCGATGTGATAATGGTAGAAAGTTGCAAACTGCCCGTCAATACAATCATTGAGATGATGGACAAGCCTGCCGATAGTTCATAGCTGACTATTTGTGCACCGCTGCGCATGGCACCGATCAGAGAGTATTTATTATTGCTCGCCCAGCCAGCCATGAGAATACCGATGACAGAAACCGAAGAGACAGCCGTAATATATAGCACTCCGATATTCATATCCCACATCTGACAGCCTTTGGCGAAAGCAATAGGTGCCAATAGCAGCATCGCTACGATCATTACCACGAAAGGAGCGAGATTAAAGAGAAATTTGTCCGCACTGTCTGGTGTTAGTCCTTCTTTGATGACCAGTTTCAGTGTATCGGCAGCTGTCTGAGCCAGACCTTTATAGCCTACACGGTTTGGCCCCAACCTGATCTGCATATATGCGGATACTTTCCGCTCCATGAATACCAGTACCAAACCCAAAACAGCGAATAGCGCAATAGCAAAAAGACTAAGCATAGCCATCTCAACCAGCAGGACGGTAGTGGGGCCGAATGATCTGTTGAGTGCCTGATCGATAGTATGAGTAAGATTTTCTAAGCTTAGCATTGGACTTTGTCTGTTTTTTGTGTGGTCTTTATTTTTATTGGGTTTTTATCTGTCTATATCCGGTATCACAAGATCTAGTGTCCCCATCGTCGCTACCAGATCACCTATCTTTGAACCCTTGGTCATATGATGTAAAGCTGAAAGATTCGAAAAACCCGGTGAGCGAAATTTGATCCGATATGGTGTTAATCCACCTTCACTTATTACGTATACCCCTAATTCGCCTCGTGCTGTTTCAACTCTGGTATAAAATTCACCTTTAGGTGGTTTGAGCACAGCTTTTGTTTTAGCCTGAAAGTCACCTTCCGGAATATTATCCAGCAGCTGCTCTATAATGGAGAGCGATTGTTTCAATTCTCTCATGCGCACCAGATAGCGAGCATAGGAGTCGCCACCGGTTTCTATCACTTCTTCAAACTGTAGTTTATCATATCCGTCATAAGGTGCCAGTTTACGAATGTCGCACTTCACTCCTGAGGCGCGGAGCACAGGCCCTGTACAGCCATAAGACAGAGCATCCTCGCCCGAAATATAGCCTACCCCCTTCATTCGATTCTGAAATATGATATTGCCGGTCACCAGTGTATCGTACTCATCTATTTTAGATTTGAACATCGTGATGAATTCCTTTACCTTTTTTTGAAAATCAGGATGAAGGTCAGCCATCACGCCACCTGGCACCATATAGTTCATGGTGAGTCGAGTGCCGCAGGTTTCTTCCATAATGTCATTGATCAGCTCACGTTCACGAAAGGCATGAAAAAATGGGGTGAAAGCACCCACATCCATACCCAAAGCTCCCCACCAGAGCAGGTGCGAAGCCATACGTGTCAGCTCTGCCATCAATACTCTGATAGCCTGAGCTCTCTCAGGGACCTCGATCTTCAAGGCCTTCTCTACCACCAGTGCACAGGCCTGATTATTGATATGAGATGAAAGATAATCCATCCTGCTGGTCACATAGATAAACTGCCTGTAGGTAAGGCTTTCGCACATTTTTTCGATAGAGCGATGTATATAGCCGAGACGGGGCTCTACATTTTTAACTGTTTCGCCATTGAGAGTGATGACCAGATGCAATACGCCGTGAGTGGACGGGTGCTGCGGGCCTACGTTTATTATCAGATCACCTTCGGTGGTTGTACCTACTTCTTCAATCATAATTTTTTACTACAGCTTTATCATATTCACTTCATCAATATAATCTTTTCGCAGAGGATATCCCTCCCAGTCTTCTGTCAAAAACAGTCTCCTCAGTCCGGGATGATTCTGAAATTTTATCCCCATCAGGTCATAAGCCTCCAGTTCATGAAACTCGGCTGTACGCCATATTTTCGAGACACTTTCTATTTCAGGATTGCTGCGGTCTGCTATTTTGGCCTTGACCACTATAGTATGACCCAATGTAGTGGAGCGCATATGATAGACCATCGAGAAGTGGGTTTTCCAATCCACAGCCGTGACACAAAACAAAAAATCAAAATGGAGATCAAAATAATTGCGAAGCTGAGCTGCAAGAGGCAACCATTCTTTGGCGTCGATCATCACATTGAGCCATTCACCCGTCTCATCAAATGTAGCACCGGGCAGAAGTTCGGCAAATTTGTTCTTGAGTTCTTCGTTAGTCATTCTTTGCTGCTATCATTTATCGTTTTATATCTTCTATTGTTATTTTCTCTCTTGTGCCACCTGAGCGTATCTTTTCCTGCAGGGTGATCATGGCATGTATCAATGCCTCAGGGCGCGGCGGGCATCCTGCTATATATACATCCACAGGTATCACATGGTCAGCACCTTTTACCACACTATATGTATTATAGAAGAACGGACCACCGGATGTGGCACAGGCTCCCATCGCTATCACATACTTAGGTTCTGGCATCTGGTCATAAAGTCTTTTCAGTACAGGTGCCATCTTATTCACTATAGTACCAGCAATAATGATCACATCTGCCTGACGCGGGCTGGCACGTGCTACTTCAAATCCGAACCTGCTCCAGTCATATTTAGCTGAGGCTGTACTCATCATTTCTATGGCACAGCAGCTGGTACCAAATACCAAAGGCCATAACGAATTGAGACGCGCCCAATTCAGCACATCATCTAATGCTGTGACCAGTATCCCGCCACCCGGTGTGGGAACCACAGTACCAGGAAAAGGAGCTGCGTCCGGTGCTGTGTGAGTATCTATTGTATTATCCGGTCCCATTGATCTTGCGTTTATCTTATGAAGCGAGACATTGTATTCCCGCTGCAAATACTACATCCACTTTAATGCACCTTTGCGGTGTGCATATAGAAATCCTAAAAACAGAATAAAAAGGAAAATAACTATTTCAACTAATGCCAGCAGGCCGGTTTTTTTGGCCACTACCGCCCATGGATAGAGGAAAACCAGCTCCACATCAAAAACAAGGAATAACAATGCAAAAAGATAGTAGCCTACATTCATTTGATTCCAGGTAGTACCCTGAGTTGGTACACCACACTCATATGTCTGGCCTTTTTGCGAATTACGAGTGGATGTTGCGAGTAATCTCGAAGCCAGTAAGCCTCCTCCTGCGAATGCTACTCCTGCAAAAATCAAAAGAATAAGAGATGCTGGACCCATGTTTTTCTTAATATGTTGGCTAAACAAACAACTGTTCGTTTTCAGAAAGCAAGTTTGTCATTTTAACACGAACTTCCAATTATTTGAGAAAAAAAAGGATGCATTTTTAAAAAAAAAGTTTTGTTCAGTTTTGCTCAAAACCTCTATATTTGACATTAAATATCAACTAAAACCAAAAAAATATGGCAATCAAAATCACTGAACTTTGTATCAATTGCGGAGCATGCGAACCGGAATGTCCTAACGGGGCGATCTATACTAACGGAGATAATTGGAGAATGTCTGACAAGACAGATGTACATGGACAATATACGTTGATGAACGGCAGCGCTATAGATGGAGACGCATCACAGCCTGCTGTGTCAGACGATTACTTTTACATCGTCACTGACAAGTGTACAGAGTGCAAGGGGTTTCATGATGAACCACAATGCGCCTCTGTGTGTCCAGTAGACTGCTGCGTAGCAGATATGGATCATGTGGAGAGTGAAGAATCACTTCTCGCGAAAAAAACCAAATTGCATGTAGCATAATTGTTATTCAGCCCGCTTTGTATTTTCAGAAATTTGAGGCGGCCTGATATTTATAAACAGTCCGATATATAATTTCATAAATGGAAACAACATTAGAATCAAAAGCACCTCGACAAACTATTATAGAAGACAAAGACAGTGTAGTAGTTCGTTTTTCGGGTGATTCAGGAGATGGTATGCAGCTGACAGGTATGCAGTTTACAGATACCAGCGCATTTTTAGGACAAGACATTAGTACATTTCCGGAATATCCTGCCGAGATACGTGCCCCTATCGGGACGATAGCCGGTGTATCAGGATTTCAAGTCCATTTTGGCAGTAAAGAGATATTCACTCCGGGCGATCTGTATGATGTGATCGTAGTGATGAATTCCGCTGCGCTCAAAGTGGATCTGCCAAGATTAAAGAAAGGTGGAGTCATCATAGCCAATATAGCAGGTTTCGATTCTAAAAACATGAAACTGGCAGGATATCCCGAGACCGCTACTAATCCATTAGAAGATGGTTCACTGGCGAATTACAAAGTGTACAAGATAGAAGTAACAAAACATACCAAAGACGCCCT
This sequence comes from uncultured Bacteroidota bacterium, assembly GCA_903917755.1. Classification (GTDB taxonomy): domain Bacteria; phylum Bacteroidota; class Bacteroidia; order Chitinophagales; family LD1; genus UBA1941. Next base: position 793 of record CAIXBT010000332.1, on the reverse strand, counting down.
GAAAGATTCAGGCCTGGGTATGAAAGAGATTGAGCGTTGCAAAAACATGTTCGTATTAGGTGTCCTTTTCTGGATGTTTGACAAGAGCATAGACTTCACTGTTCAAAACCTTACTGAAAAATTCGGCAAAAAGCCGGATATTCTGAATGCCAATCTTATCGCACTGAAGAGCGGATGGAATTACGGTGAGAACACCGAGATATTCACTACCCGATACAGAACCTCAGCAGCAAAATTGCCTGCAGGGGTATATCGCAATATTTCGGGCAACCAAGCTACTGCCATAGGTCTGGTAGCTGCCGCAGAAAAAGCCGGCCTGCAGATATTTTTGGGATCATACCCTATCACACCGGCTTCAGATGTACTTCATGAACTAGCCAAATATAAATCTAATGGTGTAAAAACATTTCAGGCTGAAGATGAGATCGCCGCTATCTGTTCGGCTATAGGTGCTTCTTATGCAGGCTCACTAGGTATCACTACCACTTCAGGTCCCGGCATGGCACTTAAGACTGAGGCTATGGGTCTGGCTCTTATCCTTGAGATACCTTTGATCATTTGCGATGTTCAGCGTGGAGGACCTTCTACAGGCCTTCCGACCAAGACAGAGCAATCTGACCTGCTTATGAGTATGTATGGCCGCCACGGCGAATCGCCACTTCCTATCGTAGCTGCTTCCTCACCATCAGATTGTTTTGATGCAGTATATGCCGCAGTGAAAATATCATTGGAACACATGGTGCCTGTGATCTTTTTGAGTGATGGATATATAGCTAATGGTGCAGAACCATGG
>CAIXBT010000331.1 GCA_903917755.1 uncultured Bacteroidota bacterium | reverse complement strand
TCGGTCTTCAAATCTGAAATGTTACCCTTAATGAGATATTTACCTTCAGTAAACTCATAATTAAGTTGCGCGACAGCACACCCCGAAGTCAGTAGGGTCAGAAGCAAAAACAAAAACAGGGTCCTTTTTTCTATCGGCATTATCGTTTAGTATATCTGGCTTTCAATATTCAAATGTAAGACAAAAACGTAAGTAGCTTGTGATTAGTATCTATCTCAACGTGTGATGGTATGATACATACCCTTTAATATCTAAAGACTAAGGAAGCGTCAATTTCACACTAAGTCCAATTTTATTTATACTTTTCACATAAATTTAACTTTATGCATCAAAAGCAGCATCTGAGTTTCGGGCAGATCTTTAACATGAGCTTCGGCTTTCTGGGCATTCAGATCGGCTTTGCTCTGCAGGGAGCCAACATGAGCCGTATCTTTCAAACGCTCGGCGCCAGCGAGAGTGACATCCCGGGTCTCTGGCTTGCAGCTCCGTTGACAGGTCTGCTGGTACAGCCCATCATCGGGCACTATAGCGACCGTACCTGGTCTAAATGGGGCAGGCGTAAACCATATTTCTTTATAGGTGCTGTCCTGTCGTGCATCGCTTTGATATTTATGCCCAACTCATCTGCGCTCTGGATGGCTACAGGTATGCTATGCATTCTGGATGCTTCTATCAATATTAGCATGGAACCCTTCAGGGCTCTGGTAGCTGACAAGCTGGGCGATGAGCAGCGCACTCAGGGTTTCGCCATGCAGAGTATACTGATCGGGCTTGGAGCTATGTTTGCCAGCTATCTGCCTAATATATTTCACAGCTTAGGTATCAATAATACCGCAGCTCAAGGTGTCATACCTGATTCGGTTCGTTATGCATTTTACTTCGGGGCGTTTTGTTTTATGGCTGCGATCATGTATACCAATCTGACCACGCCCGAAGACCCGCCGTATGATATGGATGCATTCCTCAAGGAAAAAGAGAATAGCAAAGGGATAGTGAATGTTTTCACAAGTATCTTCAGGTGCATAGTGGGGATGCCCACAGCCATGAAGCAGATCGCCTTCGTGCAGCTGTTTACATGGTTCGCGCTCTTTGCCATGTGGAGCAATGCCACCCCAGCCATCACATCACATGTATTTCATGCTACAGATACCACCTCTGCAGCATACAATGACGGAGCCGATTTCATCAATGGATGTTGGGTGGTGTTCAATCTCTCAAATGTCATTACAGGATTCCTCATATATTTCTTTGGCAAGGGTGTATCGAAAAAAATGATACACCTTTTCTGTTTGATACTGGGAGGTTTTGGGCTGATGTCTATCTATTTTGTTACCACACCGGTGATGCTTTATGTAAGTTTTGCATTCATAGGTGTGGCATGGGCCAGCATCTTGTCGATGCCTTTTGCCATCATATCTTCAGCCATTCCGGCCAAAGATACCGGTGTATATATGGGCCTCTTCAATATGTTCATATGCATACCACAGATCATCGCTTCGCTGGGTGGATTGAATTACCTTTCGCATACATTCATTGGTCCGAAGGCTATACATGGCATATTGCTGGCAGGTATTCTAATGATATTGGCAGGTTTTTCTACCGTCTTCATCACCGAGCAGAAGGCCGATGCATGATTTCTTTTTATTATTCAAAATAACTAACATCGTATTCAATAAAACTCAATAGCATGAATAGATCATTTTTATGTCTCGCAGTTTTGGCAGCATTGTTGTCATCCTGCAATCCGCCAAAACAAACGACCAGCGAAGATATACTGGTCACTGACATGGACACGACAGTCAGGCCTAACGAAGATTTCTTTCACTATGCTAATGGTGGCTGGCTGAAGAATAACCCTATTCCTAACGATGAGACCAAATGGGGAATAGGTCATAAGGTAAAAGAAGAACTATACAGCCGCCTGAAAAACATCAACGAGATGGCGCTGAAAAAAGCCGCTAAGACCGGAGTGGATCAGCAGATCGGCGATTTCTGGTTCAGCGGAATGGATACCACAACTATCGATGCTAAAGGTGCTGAGCCTATGCATGATGAACTCAATGCCATTCAGGCACTCAAGACCCCTGCCGATGTCATGCATCAGGCAGCACGCATGCATACCTATGGCACTAATGTTTTCTTTAACGAAGGTGCACAGCAGGATGCCAAGCAGAGCGATGTGATGGCATACTATATTGGTCAGGGTGGCCTCGGACTGCCGGACCGTGATTATTATTTCAATACTGACCCGATCACTACTAAAGTAAGAACCGCTTATCCTGCATACGTCTCACGTATACTTTCTCTCTCCGGCATCGATAGCGCTCTGGCATCGACCAAAGCCACTAACATCATAGCCCTCGAAGCTAAGCTGGCCAAGGCCTCGCGCAAGCTGGAAGATCTCCGTGATCCATATGCCAACTACAACAAAATGGCCATCACTGATCTCAGAAAAAACTATCCGGGTACTGACTGGGCAGATATATTGACAACGATAGGTGTGAAGCATGTAGACAGCGTGATAATAGGCCAGCCGGAGTTTTTGAAAGCCCTAGACGCTGTCGTGGCTAATGAGAAGATCGAGACACTGAAGGATTATCTGACTTTCCATTTGCTCAAATCATTTGCATCTACACTTAGCACTCCATTTGTGACCGCTAATTTTAATTTCTATGGAAAGACTATCAATGGTGCCAAGCAGATGCGCCCACGCTGGAAACGGGTACTTGATGCCGAAGAAGAAGCGATAGGCGAGGCATTGGGGCAATTGTTCGTGCATGAATATTTCAATGAGACTGCCAAGAAACGTTACAATGATATGGTAGAAGGAATACGTACTGCCTTCAAAGCCCGCATCGAGAAGCTCGACTGGATGACAGACAGCACCAAACAGAAAGCGCTCTATAAACTCAGCACAGTGAGAAAGAAAGTCGGCTATCCTGACAAGTGGAAGGATTTTTCGGCATTGAAAATAGATCGTGGATCATATGCAATGAATGTGTTACGCTCCAGACAATGGTGGAATAACTATAGCCTTAATAAACTCGGCAAACCTGTAGATCGCGATGAGTGGGACATGACACCGCAGACCTATAATGCTTATTACAACCCATCCAACAATGAGATCGTATTGCCAGCAGGGCAGTTCACCGTCCCCGGCAAACGTGATGAGGAGCTGGATGATGCGCTCGTGTATGGCTATACTGCTGCGAGTACCATCGGCCACGAGATCACGCATGGATTCGATGATGAAGGAAGACAGTTCGACGAAAAAGGCAATCTCAAAAACTGGTGGAGCAAAACAGATGAAGAGCAATTCAAAAAACGTTCACAACTGCTCGCCAACCAGTTTAACGCAATGGTGGTAGTTGATACATTGCATATAAACGGCAAGGCAAGTCTGGGTGAGAACCTGGCAGACCTCGGCGGTATCCTGCTGGGTATAGATGCCTTCAAACAAACAGAGACCTACAAGAAAGGCGTGAAGATCAACGGCCTGACACCTATGCAGCGTTTCTTTCAGGGCTATGCGCTGGGCTGGATGATGCAGATACGTCAGGAGCAACTGGCCTCTCAGCTCATGACCGATGTTCATGCACCTGCACAATACCGCGTGAACGGCCCGATGCCAAACGTACCTGAGTTTTATGAAGCATTCAATGTCAAACAGGGAGACAAGATGTATCTGGCAGACAGCCTAAGAGTTCATCTCTGGTAATTTGATTGTGTATTATCATTAAATAAAAAAGGAAAGCCCTCTCCTCACCCGAGAGGGCTTTTTGATTTGATCGGTCTTAGAGCCTTGCTTTTCTTTGCTTCCACATATACATATAGAGAACAGGGAAATAATAGATGTATGATACGGCCAGAATGGCTACCATAGCGGCATACAGACCAAATGTAAACTGCAGCATGAGAGGTGTGATGATGATCAGCCATTCGCCAGTCACTCCCAGCGGATACAGCACTATAAAAAAAGTATAACGCATCCACAGCAGCCACTTCGGCTGGATGTCGAGCAAGCCGAGAAAATAAAAAGAGTATCGCACCAACTCCGTGATGCCCCATGCGATAGAGACCACAATAATTCCGTTTTGTGTGATCGATGAAAGCGGATTCTGATAAAAAACATTGATGAGTACCACCACCAGCACTCGTGAAAACACCTGGGCCGCTGTGGACATGACAGGAGATTTGACCCATTTCAATATCGCATGTACGATCTCAAATATGGCCATACCCTGAGCAACATTCAGAAGCAGCAGACCCGTATCGCTCAGCCTAAACCCCGAAGCGGCAAAAACAAAAAGATATGCCAGCCAGAAAATGAAAGCCGTGAGATTATAGGATGCTAAGTAATATTTGATGTTGTTTTTCATATTCCCAAAGATAAGATTGAGTTTTAATAAAATACTAAGTCTTGGTTGTTATTTCAGCCTCTGCCCCTGAGCATAATGGATGTACTTCTTCATTATCTTCCTTTTTGTCCCATTTTTTTTACTTTCGCTAACCTATTGGTATAAAAATAAACACAATGGATTTAAAACAAATACAAGAACTGGTCAAGATAGTCAACAAAACAGGCATCAGCGAACTGAGTGTCAAGGAAGGTGACTTTGAGATCACAATAAAGACCGGAGGCACTTTTCAACCCATGCAGCAGATGCAACCGATGATGCAATATGCACAGGCTGCTCCTGAAGTAAAAACCGAGACCAAGTCGGAGACCACTGCAGAAACGCAGGCAGCACAGGCTAAAGCTGACAATCTTCTCACATTCAGATCTCCCATGATCGGCACCTTCTATCGCAAACCCGGACCGGACAAAGATGTATTCGTCAAGGTGGGCGATACTATCAAGAAGGGCGATGTACTTTGTATCATAGAGGCCATGAAACTATTTAATGAGATCGAATACGATGGCGACAGTGGCAAAGTGGTCAAGATCCTGGTAGATGAATCTTCTCCTGTGGAGTACGACCAGCCTTTATTCCTGATCGAAAAAGTATAATGCCCGTCAATACTTATCATGTTTAAAAAGATATTAATAGCCAACAGAGGAGAGATAGCCCTGCGTATCATACGTACCTGCAAAGAAATGGGCATCAAGACCGTAGCTGTATATTCTACAGCTGATCGAGATAGCCTCCATGTACGCTTCGCTGATGAAGCCGTGTGTATCGGCCCGCCGAGAAGCAGAGACTCCTATCTCAATATGCTAAACATCATCGCTGCTGTGGAGCTGACAGGTGCAGATGCGGTACATCCCGGCTATGGTTTTCTGGCTGAGAATGCTGACTTCGCTGACCTCTGCAATAAATACGGTGTGAAGTTCATCGGGCCTACCGGTGCGCATCTGCGTGCTATGGGCGATAAGATCACTGCCAAGGATACCATGATCAAGGCCGGTGTGCCATGTATCCCCGGCTCCGGAGGACTGGTCGAGAACGTAGAAGACGCAAAAAGGATCGCTGCGGAAATAGGTTTCCCCGTCATCATCAAGGCTACTGCCGGTGGTGGTGGCAAAGGTATGCGTCTCGTATGGGAGGCATCTGAGGTCGATAGGGCCTACACGGCTGCCCGTACAGAGGCCGGAGCATCTTTCAATAATGACGGTGTCTATATGGAGAAGTTCATCGAGGAGCCTCACCACATAGAGATACAGGTAGCGGGCGATCAGACCGGTCGTGCCTGCCATTTGAGCGAGCGCGACTGCTCCGTACAGAGGCGCCATCAGAAGCTGGTAGAAGAAGCGCCATCACCTTTTATCACAGAGTCTATACGCCAGCAGATGGGCGATGCAGCCGTTCGCGCCTGCGAAGCCATCAAATATGAGAGTGTAGGTACCATAGAATTTCTGGTGGACAAGAATCACAACTTCTATTTCATGGAGATGAATACCCGCAT
>CAIXBT010000330.1 GCA_903917755.1 uncultured Bacteroidota bacterium | reverse complement strand
CATGATGATCTTCCTTCACATCCCCCTCTTATGACGAAATTGTAAGCGTATTTTCGATTAACAGGTATTATGAATATAAGAATGAGCAGCACAATCGGAACTAATGCAAAAATCCCTATGCGCGTTAGAAATTTTTTCATCAGAACTTAAAGTAAATAAAGTTAGGTGCGTTATCGTTTAATCCTATAAAAACAATAATTAGCAGCATAATATAATATAGGGACCATCTTACGAAACGCGATCTTTTTTCGAATAAAGCACTTATGTCATGATTCCGTAAATTGGTTTCTAATAACAAAAATATTAAAGATATCGTCATTAATATTGCAGCAAAAGTGGGAGAAAAATAGGCCTTTTTAAAAAGGTCAAGCAGTGATTGCAAATGCCAATTACCTCCTAAATTTAAAACTATGGTTGAAGCATCCTTTAATGATTTGGCCCGAAAAAATATCCATGCAAAGCAGACAACTATTAATGTTGCGATGCGTTGGAAAAAGACAGGTACTTTGAATGACAATTTATCGGACAAAAAGTTTTCGATGATCATACCAAACCCGTGAATCCCTCCCCAAATAACAAAAGTCCAATTAGCTCCATGCCAAAAGCCGGATACCAGAAACGTTATAAATAAGTTGAAATATTTTCGAAGCGGACTTGTTCTATTTCCACCCAGCGGGATATACAAATAATCGCGAAACCATGTCGACAGAGATATATGCCAGCGCTGCCAAAATTCCTTCAGGGACGAGGAAAAATAAGGGGTGCGGAAGTTTTGCATTAAATCGAATCCCAGCACGCTTGCAGTGCCGATAGCAATATCCGAGTAACCTGAGAAATCGCAATATATCTGTATCGCAAAGAAGACTGTGGCAATGGCCAAGCTTATTCCGGTATAGTCATTTGGGTGATTGTAAACTTCATCTACAAGTTTCGACAGGTTATCTGCTATCACCACTTTTTTGAACAGTCCATATAAGATATAACGTAAGCCTGTTACAGCAAAAGAATAATCGAATTCTCTTGGATTATGAAATTGCGGTAGCATTTGGCGTGCCCGCTCAATTGGACCAGCTACTAGCTGCGGGAAAAACATCACGTATAAGCTATAAATACCAAAGTGGCGCTCGGCTTTTTGATTGCCTTTATACACATCTATAGTATAGCTCATGGCTTGAAACGTATGGAAGGACAGACCTATTGGTAATATTATCTGAAGATCGGAAATTGGGGTATAATGTAATCCTGAAGCCTGAATAATCGCATTTATGTTTTCAATGAAAAAGTTATAATACTTAAAAACGGCCAACACGCCAATGTTGCCGAACAGGCTAGCCAGCAAATACATTTTACGCTTTCGTCTAGCAGAGTTTTCAATCATTATCCCGGCGAAGTAGTCTATTATTATAGTGAAGAACAGAACGAGAATATAGGCTGGAATAAACGCCATGTAAAACACGCAGCTCGCAACTAAAAGGAGTAGCCAGCGCCACGATTTGGGCAAAAGAAAATATAGAGTGGTGACAATCGGAAAAAAAATCAGAAATTCAATAGAATTGAATATCATAATCGCCCTTGAAATTGTTATTTGATGGAGGGAAT
>CAIXBT010000329.1 GCA_903917755.1 uncultured Bacteroidota bacterium | reverse complement strand
TGCTCTCTTTCTATCGATTCAAACAGTGCTTTGAAGTTACCTTTGCCAAAAGACTTGGCCCCTGCACGCTGTATGATCTCAATGAATAAAGTAGGCCTGTCCTGCACCGGCTTGGTGAATAGCTGTAGCAAATAGCCCTCTTCGTCGCGGTCTACCAGTATGTTCAGTCTTTTGATAGCCTGAACATCCTCTTTGATAGCGCCCACACGGCCCCAAACCTCTTCATAATATGAATCCGGCACTTTGAGAAACTCAACGCCTCTTGCCCTGAGTTCACCCACAGTGGCAATGATATCATCTGTAGCGATAGCTATATGCTGCACCCCTGCACCATGATAGAACTCAATATATTCTTCTATCTGCGACTTCTTGCGTCCGGGTGCAGGCTCATTGATGGGGAACTTCACGTAGCCGTTACCATTGCTCACTACCTTGCTCATCAGCGATGAATATTCAGTTGATATATCCTTATCATCGAAAGTCATGAGCAGATTAAAGCCCATCACATCTTCATAAAACTTCACCCACTCATTCATCTTGCCCAGTTCCACATTTCCCACGCAGTGGTCTATATGCTTCAGGCCCACACCCTTCACAGGCACCGGAGATTTGATAGCCGAGTAGCCCGGCAGAAAGGCTCCATTGTAGTTCCTGCGCTCTACGAACTTATGTATGGTTTCGCCATAAGTATAGATAGCAGAGATCACGACCTCACCATGCTCATCTTTGGTCACGGTGGGCTCTATCGCTGGTTTAGCGCCGCGCCTGGTCGTCTCTTCAAATGCTTTTCTAGCGTCATCTACCCATAGCGCCAGCACTTTCACACCATCGCCATGCGCTATCTGATGTTTGGCTATCTCATGGTCAGGCTGTATGGCCGTAGTTAGCACTATGCGGATCTTGCCCTGCTGGAGCACATAGCTGGCGCGGTCGCGCATGCCTGTCTCGGGGCCTGCATAGGCCACCAATTCATAGCCCCATGCCGATTGATAATAATAGGCGGACTGCTTGGCATTTCCCACATAAAATTCTACATGGTCAGTACCATTGAGCGGCAAAAAATCTGTTGTGGCCTTAGCCTCCGGTTTATCTATCGTAAGTGCGTTCATTTATTGTTGTTTGATAGGTCAAAAGTAAGAAAGAAAGACAAGATCGTCTTAAAAAGCTCAGAAAAGGGTTTTCATTATACATGAATATTAATCCATATTTGACATTATGGATGGTATTTTTGAAAAAAATCAAGTTGCTGAAAATCAATTGAAATTGTATTTGAAAAAAATAAATTCGTAGTAATTATATGCATAATGAATATTTTATTGCTTTTATTATTTACTGTGTGTAAAAATAGCAAATTACTAACAAACCACCAAATCACATATGACAAAAATCATACTCAAATGATGACATAAAGGATAATTTCGCCTCGCTTTTATTTGGAATCATTCTAAATAAAATATTTATTTGCCCTACTATTATTTAGAATCATTCTAAACAAGACAAATGAACAGGTATTTAACTCTATTACTAGCTACTAACTTGTTGTTTTTTAGTGCATTATCATTTTCTCAAACCTTGCCGGATTCAACGGCCAAAAGTATCAAAAGTTTAAACCTCAATGCTGTAAATATAGTCGGAGTACGTTCCATAAAAGGTCTGGGACACCTGATGGAAGAGGGAAATTGCATCATTTATTCAGGCAAAAAAACCGAAGTGCTGCTGCTGGACAGCATTGATGCCAATACAGCCCAAAACAATCCTCGTCAGCTTTTGGGCCGTCTGCCCGGAGCCGTATTTTCAGAAACGGAAGGAGGTGGCTTCCCGAGCAATGGTATCGGCTTCCGTGGGGTCAACCCTGTCCAGTCTGTGGAAACGAACACACGTCAGAACGGATATAATATCTCTGCCGACCTCTTCGGCTATAACGAAGCCTACTTTCTGCCACCACTGAGTGCCGTAGAACGCATCGAAGTGATACGCGGGGCAGCCTCTCTGCAGTTCGGCCCGCAGTTTGGCGGTGCTATCAATTATCAGATCAAAAAAGGTACACCGGATAAACCATTTGAGATCTGTACTGAGCAGACACTGGGCAGTTACGGATTTTTCAATTCATATAATAGCATAGGAGGCACGTATAAGGGCTTAAGTTATTTCGGCTATTTTGATTTCAGCACGGCACAAGGCTGGCGGCCCAATTCAGACTACCGAAAGTATAACGGCTATCTGCATGTTCAATATAAGATCAATAACAAGGTTACACTGGGTGCCGAATACACATCTATGCAAAACCGTATCCACATGCCCGGTGGTTTGGATGATGCTCAGTTTACAGCTGACCCTCATGCCTCATACCGCTCCCGCAACTGGATCACGACCCCATGGAACATAGCAGCCCTGACACTGGATGCAAAGATCAGTGACCATGTGTCATTCTCCTGGAAAAACACATATATGCATAGCGCCAGAAATCTGGTGTGGCGCAATGAGGATGGGGGACCGGGTACACTGGATACGATTAATCCTCTCACCAGCCACTATGATAGCCGCGAGGTAGAGCGTGAGCAGTTTGACAACTTCACCTCCGAGGCGCGACTTTCATTGCATTATGGTCTGGGCAAAACAGAAAATACACTGGCAGGGGGCCTGCGGTTTTACTATGCACATATGGTCAGGCTGGAAGATGGCGTGGGTACTACCGCTTCTGATTTTGACCTTAGCATAGATACATCCGGCTGGGGAAAGAACTTACTGTTTACCACTACCAACCTTGCTCCTTTTTTCGAAAACATATTTCGTTTCACATCGGAGTTTTCGATCACTCCTGGGTTCAGGTTTGAATATATTCACTCCACTGCCGCAGGCTATACCACAGACGATGTCGGCAATAAATTAAGCGCCATAGGATCAAAGAATCGCTACATACCTCTGGCAGGCATCGGCATGCAATACAAGACCACCCGCACCACACAGCTCTATGCCAATATCTCTCAGGCATACAGGCCGGTGGATTATGCAGCGCTGACACCATTTGCATCGTCTGCCGTGATAGACCCCAATATGAAAGATGCCTCAGGATTCAATGCAGACCTGGGTTATCGGGGCACCTTTAGAAACTACATAATGTTTGATGTCAATGCCTTTGCGCTATTATATAACAATACTATCGGCATAGAACAAAAAACAGATTCGCTCGGACACAACTATGATCTGCGTACCAATGTGGCCAACAGCCTTCATACAGGTGCGGAAACCTACATTGAAATATTTCCGGTCAAGATGCTGACATCAGAGCAGAGATACGGACAGTTCAGTTTGTATAATTCATTCAGCTATGTACATGCTAAATATATTTCCGGGCTGTACAAAGGTAAATGGGATGAAAATGCACCACAGTTCATCGAGCGGTTTGGGGCTACATACTCTATCAAGTCATTTTCGATCACCTACAATTTCAGCTACACATCATCCTGCTATACAGATGCAGCCAATACTACCTATAGCGCCACAGATGCGACAGTAGGCATGATACCTTCTTATATCGTGATGGATATATCAGCCACATACAAATTTCTGAAGAGGTTTAATATCAAAGCAGGGATAAACAACCTGGCAGACCACCACTACTTTACCCTCCGCACCAACGAATACCCCGGCCCAGGCATCATCCCATCTATGGGCAGGAGTTTCTATATCAGTATCGGAGCGAGGTTTTGAGTAAGTAAAAGGTAATTGCAACAAGCAAATATTATTAAGTAATTTTATAGAAAACGATGATATGTCAACACCTGAAATAAAAGAAAAGCTTACAAATTTCATCAACTCTTTAGAGGACGAAGAACTATTGCAGGAAATTTATCAAATGGTATGCGAGGATACTGTGGCATATAGACTTACGGATCCTCAAAGGGCTCAGATAAGCAAAGCAAAAGAAGAAATTAAACAAGGCATGTTTAATACACATGAAGAAGTAAAAAAACGGACTGCTGAATGGCTAAAAAAATAATCTGGAGCGATATTGTCAATATTTGACGGGCGGCAAGACCCCGATAACATAAAGATGAAGTTAGAGCGATAAAGAAAATATTACAAAATGAAAACTAACACTCATTGTGTTTTCACAAGACCCTTTGTATTCCATTCTCGAATTTACATAATCAATTACCTCTCCTCATATTCCTTCATAAGAACTGCAAAATAATCCTTGATACGCTGTTTATTCAAATCAGCAAAATTCTTATACTGATCATAAAAATCCTGATGAAAACAACTGACCATAACATAACAATCGAGATATCCCTTGCTCTGCATTTTCCGTGCGAAATCCAATTCCTTGTCCTTTGATTTGCTGAGCATATACTCCCAGCTATATACCTCCAGATAATGCTGCTTGGTAATATCTCCCGCTCCGGATATATTTCCTTTCGCATCACAATTAGAAGCGATATTCTTCTTTGCTTCCATATAATACTGCCAGCAGCGGCCTGATTTGGTCTTGTGATATTTGAGCTCCTCCTTAGGCACCAGTGAATCATTCGAAGCATGATTTGGCAGCACGCCCCTCGGTATCCGAAACAGTGCAAATGGTTGTTTATTGGCCGAAGCGGCATCTATCAGTTTGTAGATCATAGAGAGGTCAGGATACAGTATCACCGCATCCAGTGCGCTGGCGTAAGCCTTGTCATATATACCTGCATTGAAGTATGCATCCGACAGA
>CAIXBT010000328.1 GCA_903917755.1 uncultured Bacteroidota bacterium | reverse complement strand
TCTCTTTCAATGCTTCAGCCACCGCTTTCACAGGCAGTCTGCATGATCTGTTTTTGCAGACATAGATGAGCGTCTCACCGCTTTTCACTTTGTCTTTCATCAATGTCAAAGAACTATTATTGATCGTACCTGACCATATGCACGAAGGCAGGTAGTGACTGCTGATCTCTTTCCTTAGTGCAGGAGCTTTGCTCCCTGCTATTGCTACTTCAAAGGGCTCGCTGATAAACCAATCCATGAGTATGGCCCAGTTAGCATAAAATGCCGTGTGCGACATGGCATATTCTTTCATGTTCATCATCTGCTGGCGTGAGATGCGCAGGTAGTTTTCATTATCAAAGTAATGGCCCAGTTGGAATAAAGCCTTTGCTATGCTTGAGTTTGATGATGGGATTACATTGTCTGATGTTTCAGATTTGCGGGCTATCAGCGGGTCATCTGTGATAGAAGTATAAAAGAAAACGCCTGTCTGTGCCGAGTAGAAATGCTGCACGGCATGGTCTGCCAGTTGGTTTGCTTCATTGAGCCAGGCTTCGTCAAATGTGACCTGATACAATGCGATGAAAGCTTCGATGGTGAAGGAATAATCATCTAAAAAGCCATTGATGGTCGATTTCTCTTTTTTGTAATTTCTATACAGGCTATGGTCTTTTTTAATGCAGTAGAGACGTATGAAACTGGCAGTTCTGAGAGCTGATCTCAGAAATTTTTCTTCACCGAAGGCCTTGTATGCATCTGTGTAAGCCTTTAGCATCAGGGCGTTCCATGAGGTCAGTATCTTATCATCGAGACCCGGTCTGATCCTTTTGTTTCTTATCTTGAGTAGCTTCTGGAGTTCATTGGTGAAGCGTCCGTCCCTCGCTTTTTTTACTCCGTCCTTTGCTCTCAGGTTTATTTTGCCATGCTCAAAATTCCCCTCTTTGCTCACATCATAGTACTGTGCGAATGCATCAAAATCATTGCCCAAAATGCTTTTGAGTTCATCATATCCCCATACATAGAATTTTCCTTCTTCGCCCTCAGAGTCCGCATCCAGCGCAGAGTAGATACCTCCGCTGCTATCTGTCATTTCTCTTTCTATGTATTGAATGGTCTCATAGACTATGCGTTTGTATTCTTCATTTTTGGTGATCTGATATGCCTGCGAATACAGAGAAATAAGTTGCGCATTGTCGTATAGCATCTTCTCAAAATGCGGTATGGTCCACTCGCTGTCTACAGAGTAGCGGGCGAATCCTCCGCCTGCCTGATCATATATGCCGCCTGCCATCATATTGTCCAGCGTCACGGTCACTGCCTCCAGTGCCTTGGGGTTTTTAGTATAGTAATAGTTTTGAAGCAGATATTGCATGGTGACCGGCATCGGAAACTTAGGCGCACCGCGACGGCCACCGAGCTGATAGTCCCATGTCTGGTCTATCTTGCTGAACATATCGGCCCGCTCCGCTGCCATGAAAGTCGTGTCTTTCACAAAGGGGATCGTATCCATCACCTTGATGCCTTTGGTGATCTCAGCTGCTCTCTCCATTACTTCATCGCGGTTCTTGCGGAAGTAATCGGTCATATAGAGCAGTACCTGCATCCAGTTTTCCTTTTTGAAATATGTGCCGGCATAGATGGGGCGGCCATCGGGCAGACAGATGGCATTGAGCGGCCAGCCGCCTTGTCCTGTAATGATCTGCAGAGCATCCATGTATATCTGGTCTACATCCGGGCGCTCTTCGCGGTCTACTTTGATACAGATGAAATGGTCATTCATGATCCTGGCTACCGCCGTATCTTCGAAACTCTCATGCTCCATCACATGGCACCAGTGACAGGCAGAGTAGCCGATACTGACCACTACGAGTTTGTCTTCAGCCTTGGCTTTGGTCCATGCTTTGTCGCCCCAGGGCATCCAGTTCACAGGGTTGTGAGCATGTTGAAGCAGATAAGGACTGGTTTCATTGATGAGGTCATTGGTATATGGGTGCTGAGGCATAGATGTGTTGTTGGTCGTGCAAGATGAAAAGAAAAGGCAAGACAAGAAAAAAGCGATATGTGAATTGTTAAAATGCAAAATTGCTTTATTTAAATATTAATAGCAAAATTAGATATATTATTGGTTCATCGTAATAATGCATACCTGGAAAATAGAAATATTTTAATTTAGAGATATGGGAATGCAAAGTTTATTATACCATGGATTTGGTATAAAGGATCAGGAGTATATCAGG
>CAIXBT010000327.1 GCA_903917755.1 uncultured Bacteroidota bacterium | reverse complement strand
CTAACTGGATACCTATGAATGATGGAGTCAGCTACTGCACTTTGTTTCCAGCCGCGAACTTCTCTTACTTTTCTCATTCTAGATGCTATCATAATTTTGGATTTTAATACGGTTATCAAATTATGAATCACATAATGCCAAATACGTGCCCGACTTTGTACAATTTGGAATAAAAAATGTAATTAACTGAAATTCAATTTATTGTATCGTTGTAGGGCACAAATGATAAATTGTTAAAGGGCTCAAAATCATACCATTTTGGCATTGTGCTTTTCCATTTCGTGAAAATGGGGTGTATGGCACAACACCTGGTTTGTGGCCCTGTACCCGAAAACAGGGATATCTGACAAAGGAGCTTTTGCTACATATATAACAACATAAAAAGGACGTATTTATTGCTCTATATTTATAGCCTCGAAGCAGGTGTATGAAAATATGCAAATACATTGGCACGCAGATAACGCGGATCAAACGGATTTTATAAAGGATCCATGTAAATCCGTTGAACCCGTGTCATCCCTGTGCTTTGTATTCTTTGCCTGATAAAATTTAAACAACCTCCTCACAGATGTGATGATTATCTAAATAAAAAACATTATGCCTAAAGAAACTGAAAAGAAAGTGCGCAGGCCGCTCACCGTGGTCATCGAGAACCTGGCTTCAGATTCGGCTCCGGTCGAGGTATCTATATATGGTGTAGGAAATAAATTTCCCAGCCCCAAAGATCAGATGAAGATATTCAGGTTCACGCCCGAGAGCAAGACACTCACTGCCGATCTGAAAGGAGTAGAATATGGTGAGTATGCCATAGCCACCTATCAGGATATGGATGCCGACGGCAAGATCTCTACCAATATAATAGGTGTGCCTACTGATCCCTATGGATTCTCTAATAACTACAGACCGAAGATCAAAGCACCGTCATTCAAAGACTGTAGCTTCGATTATGATGAGGATAACAATACCGTGAGCATTAAGATGATCAGGTAATAACCCGCCATTATCAGAAAGTGATCATGGCCTTCCACAGAAGGGTGGTGCCCAGATGCACCGCACCCGGGAAACTCTGCCAGTGATAGTTGAAGATGTTATTGACATTGACGGCCAGCAGCAGCTTCTTATAGAACTTAGGTCTGTAGGTCACGCGCGCATCAAAGAGATTGGCTGCACTCACCGTACCTATATATACAGAAGAGTTGCCCGGATATGCATCCTGCCAGCGCCATGAGAATCCATAGCCGAAGCCCACCTTGCTGATAGTATGATCGAATGTCAATGACGATTTGAATTTAGGTGCATTGAGCGGGGCCATCTGACCGGTGCTGACCTGTATCTCATTTTTATTTACCCAACTGAAGCTGCCACCTATGGCGATGTCCTTAGTGGCCTGATACTGGAGACCGAGGTCGATACCGAACAGATCAAGCGTGCCGAGGTTCTGATAGGTCAGGATATAGTCAGAGCCTACCTTAGGGTCCTTAGGTGTCACGGTACCTATAGGGAGCTGACTCAGCAGCACCAGTACCTCATCCCATACTGCACCCGAGTCGGGTTTGACCAGATTCGGATTTTGATAAGGAGCTCTATTGTCTAGGGCTGATAGCTGCGCATATAGCGGAGCGGCATTGGCTTTGAGTCTGGCCACCAGAGCGGGGTCATTGACCAGATCGAATATCACCGCACCCGATGCAGAGGTCAGCGCGCCTACAT
>CAIXBT010000326.1 GCA_903917755.1 uncultured Bacteroidota bacterium | reverse complement strand
CGACTGGTATGCCAACCCAACCTCTCTGCCTAATCTGGTAGCCTATTGCAATCTGAATCTTGGAATGAATTTAGAGCCTAATCCGCCTACAGTAGATGTGGGTAGTGTAGAGTTATTCAACTATCCATTTGTACATATGACCGGCCACGGCAATGTAGTGTTTAACGATCAGGAGCGTGAGAATCTCAGAGACTATCTGATAGGCGGAGGTTTTCTGCATGCAGATGATAACTATGGCATGGACAAATTCATTCGGCCGCAGCTGGAGAAACTATTTCCGGGTTCGAAACTGGTAGAATTGCCATTCTCTCATCCTATCTTTCATCAGAAGTTTGATTTCCCTAACGGTCTGCCTAAGATACATGAGCATGATGGCAAAGCACCACAGGCTTTTGGATTATTTTATGAAGGAAGGCTTGTCGTTTTATATACTTATGAATGTGACCTCGGCGATGGATGGGAAGATATAGAAGTACATAAGGATCCACAGGAGGTACGCGAAAAAGCACTCAAAATGGGCGCGAATATCATACGATATGTTTTTCAAACCGCCAGTTGATTTTCTGATCATTTGCCTTTGATCAATTGATTGCAGATGTCTTCGATCAGTTTAGGTCCTGAGTAGATAAACCCTGAATATAACTGCACTAAAGAAGCACCGGCTTGCATTTTTTCTACGGCATCATTGGCTGTCATTATACCCCCTACACCGATGATTGGGAAACTACCGCCTGACGTTTGGTGCAGATATCGTATCACTTCTGTAGATATATCGGTCAGGGGCTGTCCGCTCAGTCCACCTGCTCCAATCGCTTCAATTTCTGAAGGCAGGTAGTGAGGCAGTTTTTCGCGTCGGATAGTAGTGTTTGTAGCGATCACACCGGCTATTTTCGTGTCGCTAACTATGGAGATGATATCATTGAGTTGCTCATGGGTCCGGTCCGGTGCTATCTTGAGCAGGATAGGTTTGGGTTTTGATTTACCCTGATTGATGTTTTGCAGGGAAAACAAAATTCTCGACAGCGATTCTTTTTCCTGCAGTTCGCGCAGACCGGGAGTATTGGGTGAGCTGACATTCACTACAAAATAATCCACAAACTCATGAAGCACATTAAAACATATCTCATAATCTTTCACCGCTTCTTCATTCGGGGTCACTTTGTTCTTGCCGATATTACCACCGACTATCACCTTGCTTTTGCGCTGTGAGAGATTTTTAGCCGCCTGTATGGCGCCTACATTATTAAACCCCATTCTGTTAATGATGGCATGGTCTGGTATGAGGCGAAATAACCTCGGTCTTGGGTTGCCGTCCTGAGGTTTTGGGGTGATAGTGCCTATCTCAATATGACCGAAACCCATTTCTGCCATGCCGTCTATCACTTCAGCGTTTTTATCCAAACCGGCTGCTAGACCTACCGGATTAGGAAAGTCCAGACCGAACAGCTTTCTATGAAGCGATGGGTGTTCTATCTTATTTCCGCCCGAAAATGCCCTCAGCAAGGGGTTTCTGAGTGCTGAAATGGTGAGATGATGAGCCGATTCAGCATCAAGCTGAAATAAAAGGGGCTTTATTAGGGGGTAAAGATTCATTTGACAGGGGCAAAACTAAGGAAATAATGATGACATTAAGAATACATCGGTTGAGAAATTCTATATTAGCAAGACATACCTGCTTAATGAACAGCTTCATGAGAAAACACAAATATCCGCTTGCGATCCTCTTGATACTTTTTATGTCATCATTCGCTTCCGATAAGCTGCCTTCATCTCTGGTAAACCTGCTCGCTCGGTCGAAAATGACCTTTGAAAAACCTAAAGAGCTTACTGAAACCAAAATGATAGAGAATGATCAGATGCATTATGAATATGCTATGAAATATGGGGATAAGAATTTTGAGGTCAGGATAGCCATCAGGCCCCTGGATGTGGCAATGAAGGAATTTGCAAAAAGAGAGATGAATAAGAAGGCAGGGGATGTTAATATTTGCCCTAATCAGATATACGAATCCTCTTTTCAGGCCACTCTTATGAATATTTCAGGCGGCCAACTCCCCAAAACTATGGCATACCGAAAAGAAGATGTAATGAAAGAATTCAATGCGGATTGGGGTGCCACATCCTTTGTGGAAGTAGGCCCGGAGTTCGCACAAAAATACAAGTATTGTATGGTGGTTGCGTTACACAAAGATAATGTGGCAGATGCCTATTACTTTTACTTGTCTGATACAAGAGATGGATTTGCCGAATTGATGAAACCGGCTTTTCACTCTCTCAGATTTAAGTAATAGGCGAAATTTACCCCATATTTCAGCCTGACTGAGATTGTTTTATGTAGTTCCTTTAATGAATTAGAGCGGAATAATACTAATCCACATTAACATATACTGTGGAGTTAGCAATTTTCCCTAATAAGCCCTATTTTCGCGCCTTATGGAAAATATCAGGAATTTCTGCATCATCGCACATATCGACCACGGCAAAAGTACGCTGGCAGATAGAATGATCGAAATCACGAAGACTATCTCCGAGCGGGAGATGATGGATACGGTGCTGGACAATATGGATCTGGAGCGGGAGCGGGGCATTACGATCAAGAGCCACGCCATCCAGATGG
>CAIXBT010000325.1 GCA_903917755.1 uncultured Bacteroidota bacterium | reverse complement strand
TGATGGATATGCTGCGCTTTCAGAAATTCACTATTGGGTGGAACTGGATAGCTGATTACGGTTCATCAGACAGTACGGCTGATTTCAAGTCCTTATATAAATTCTCTCCACTCCACAATATCAAAGCCGGGGTTTCATATCCTGCTGTGCTGGTTACTACAGCAGATCATGATGATAGAGTCGTTCCTGCTCATTCATTCAAGTATGCTGCTACACTGCAAACCATAGCAGGCAAAAACACCAAAGCGCCATTGCTGATCAGGATCGACACTAATAGTGGTCATGGTTCCAGCAATACACAAAAGAACATTGACCTCCACGCTGATATCTACTCCTTCATTTTTTACAACATGGGAATCACGCCAAAACTGTAAAAACAAAAAGGGCGGACCTAACAATCATAAATCCTTTTGTTTTGACGGTGCGAAGTTCGGTGAAAGCCAGTTGAATCAGGTGATATTTTCGTCAGAAAGCGGAGAAATGGAGACCAACTCGACTCAATGTACGTTTAAACATGATTTTATTGATCTTCTCAATAACTAATTCATAGTTAATAGATAACAAAAAAAATCCCCCCACATTGCTGCGAGGGGATGTGACCAGTATCATAAAGACACTAAAGTCACCAGCTTTATTAAAGGGACGGAGGGACGGGTGGCGAGGGACGAACCCTCAGGTCTATTGTTTAACGTCTCCTATCTATCGTCTCTTACTTATTATCCTTTACTTCTTCATATTCCACATCGCTCACTGTATCACCAGGTTTTTGCTCTGTGTGTTCAGCATTAGGCTGGGCTCCGGCATTGGCAGCTTCCTGACTGGCTTTGTATATCTCTTCAGAAGCAGCGTTCCATGCTGTATTGAGGGCTTCGCTAGCTTTGTCGATCTTCTCAATATCCTGCGAAGTTAGTGCATTTTTGAGTTCTCCCAAAGCACTTTCGATGGCTGTTTTCTTATCGGCAGATATTTTATCACCAAACTCTTTCATCTGCTTTTCTGTCTGAAATGCCAAACTGTCAGCCATATTTACCTTTTCAGCTATTTCCCGGGCTTTCTTATCAGAATCCTCATTGGCCTTAGCCTCAGCACGCATCTTTTCGATCTCTTCTTTGGTCAGACCTGATGAAGCTTCTATACGTATAGTTTGCTCTTTACCAGTACCTTTATCCTTAGCAGATACGTGTATGATACCGTTGCTGTCTATATCAAAGGTCACCTCTACCTGAGGTACGCCACGCATAGCAGGTGGTATGTCGCCGAGGTGGAAACGGCCTATGGTCTTGTTGTCTTTGGCCATAGCGCGCTCACCCTGAAGTACATGTATCTCTACCGATGGTTGATTGTCCTGTGCTGTGGTGAAAACCTGAGATTTCTTAGTAGGGATCGTAGTGTTTGACTCGATCAGGTGTGTCATGACACCACCGAGTGTCTCCAAACCGAGAGAAAGAGGGGTCACGTCCACGAGCACGATGTCGTCTTTTACTTCACCACTCATGATACCGCCCTGGATCGCTGCACCGACTGCGACCACCTCATCAGGGTTCACACCCTTGTTGGGTTTGCGGCCGAAGAACTTCTCCACTACCTCCTGTATCTTAGGGATACGGGTCGAACCACCTACGAGGATCACGTCATCTATCTGACTGGCTGTCAGGCCGGCATCCTTCATTGCTTGACGACATGGTTCAAGGGTACGCTCTACCAGTTTGTCACACAGTTGTTCAAATTTAGCACGAGTCAACTTCCTTACGAGGTGCTTAGGCACTCCATCTATAGCCGTGATATATGGCAGATTGATCTCTGTCTCCTGACTAGAAGACAACTCTATTTTCGCCTTTTCAGCAGCTTCTTTCAGACGCTGAAGGGCCATAGGATCTTTCTTCAGGTCGATTCTTTCTTCATTTTGAAACTCAGCTGCGAGCCACTGGATGATCTCATTGTCAAAGTCATCACCACCCAGGTGGGTATCACCATTGGT
>CAIXBT010000324.1 GCA_903917755.1 uncultured Bacteroidota bacterium | reverse complement strand
GGCCATACATCAGATAGTGCGCCAGTTTCCCGATTCGGTTTTCAAGACGGCGGATATCATTGCTACTAGTTTCATGTGGACTAAAAATTATCCCGGCAAACAATGCCTCGTACAGTATATACAGCAGACAGGCACCCCCTATCTGAAAGCCTGGGCATATATGGGCACACAGATGGATGCCTACGGAGACTTCCTGCAATCTCACTATCGCGTAGAATTTTTCAAACATTACATCATTCCAAATTTCATTAATGTTTTCAGGGTTTATGACATCGGCGAATACAAAGAGTTCAATGCTGATGCGAATATGAAGACCTTTTTTACGACTGACCGAGACAGTTATCATTATAAGAAAGAATTTTTCAGGCCGCTCACTTCTATCAGGCAAATATGTGATTCATTGGCATGGGTCCTGCTCATACTCTCCTCTCTGGCTGGTCTGATCATGATCAAAAAGCTGAACTGGAGCTTAGAACAGAAACTGATCGTGACAGCACTGGTGCTATTCATCGGGGCATTCTGCGGAGCAAGTACGATCGCAGCACCGATCAATAACTTCCGCTACATGATGCCGATACTCTATGCGCAGCTGGTAGTGCCGGTGCTGCTTATCTCGGGAATCGTCGCAGGATTGAAAAAGGAGGAATAAAATTGTGATCTATTTTACTTCGGCTGTTTCATCTTCAAATTAACGAATCGCCGAATTCTCAAATTCATATCCCCGTCACGATAAACTCGGTCCTTCTGTTTTTGGCTTTGCCCTCAGCTGTTTTGTTATCAGCTATAGGTTTAGTAGCAGCATAACCTTTGTAACTCAGGCGGTCAGCTGTGATCCCTTTTGAGAGGAGAAAATCATAGACTGATTTAGCGCGGTTTTTAGAGAGATCTTCGTTGTCCTTTTCTATACCGGAGTTATCAGTATGGCCCCCTATTTCAATTTTGAGAGCGGGGTTTTTAGTGAGTAGTTCTATCAGTGTATTGAGTTCCGTCTTTGATTCATTTTTCAGATCGAAGCTGTTTGATTCAAAGAAGACATTGTTCAGTACCACAGCACTGCCGACCTGAATTTTTTGGAGCTGGATGTCCATGATATATGGCAGTCCTTCTTTCACATCTTTCAGAGAGAAATTGGCTGAATAAAACAGGTAGCCCTCCTTAGATATTTGGCAGGCGTAGTTTTTTCCTGTAGGGAGTGTGACGAGATATTCACCGGTCTTGGGGTCTGAAGATGCCGTGGAATAAATGATACCCGATGCGAGATCGAAGAACTGTATCTTAGTACTAAGCGGATTGCCGTATGCCTTGTCAGTCACAGTGCCTTTGACATAGCTCACAGGGTATGGTTTGAGGTTCTCAGGCATTTCAAATTTATAAATATCCATGCCGCCTTTGGTGTCCGGCTGCTCAGATGCGAAGTAGGCCCATTTGCCATCGCCTGTCACATAGATACCAATCTCATCGCCGGGTGTATTGATAGGATACCCGAGGTTGATGGCCTTGCCCCATGTACCATCGGCCTGCTTGCGTGACATAAAAAGGTCAGCACCGCCCATGCCCTCGTGCCCGCGAGAAGTAAAATACAACGTGAACCCATCAGGATGTATGAACGGACGCTCTTCTTCAAATTCGGTGTTTATCTCCGGGCCGAGATTTTTTGCCTCACCCCATTTGCCATCATCGCCGAGTTTTGATTCATAGATATCACCGCCACCGTATCCGCCCTTGCGTGAACTCACGAAATACAAAGTGCGGCCATCGCCTGATATATATGGCTGCGTTTCTTTGCCTGAAGTATTTATCACAGGGCCGAGATTCTTGCCGGGCTCCCATTCTCCACCTGTCTTTTTAGAAAAATAAATATCACAGCCTCCATAGCTGCCGGGCCTGTCGCAAGAAGTAAAGAAAAGATACTTGCCGCTCGGAGAAATGCAGTGTGCCCCTTCATTGTATTGGAGCGTGTTGATCGTTTCTCCGAGAGGCTGAGCTTCCTGCCATACCCCATTTCTATTTTCCGACACAAAAATATTCTCATCATGAAAGCGCCCGACACGTTCCAGCCTTGTAAAGTATAAATAGTGCTCATCTGCTGTGAGTGCAGGCATCAGGTCATCTTCGGC
>CAIXBT010000323.1 GCA_903917755.1 uncultured Bacteroidota bacterium | reverse complement strand
ATCGGGAAGTCACCCGCTATACCGCCACCGATCTGAAAGAAGCCCACGCCCTTGCCCGCAGAATTATTGCGGTACCAGTCAGCCAGCCATACCATATACTCGATACCGGACTTCATGGTCACTGCTTTAAGCTGTCCTTTGATCACGTATGAGGCGAAGATATTGCCCATCGTAGAGTCTTCCCAACCCGGTACTACGATAGGAATGTTTTTCTCAGCTGCAGCCAGCATCCATGAGTTCTTAGGATCTATCTCGTAGTATTGTTCCAGCACACCTGACAGGAGCATCTTATACATATATTCATGCGGGAAATAGCGCTCGCCTTTGTCCTCAGCGTCTTTCCATAATTGGTGGATGTGTTTCTGAAGACGGCGGAAAGCCTCTTCTTCAGGTATGCAGGTATCTGTCACGCGGTTGTAGTGATTTTCCAGCAGGTCCCATTCTTCCTGCGGTGAGAGATCGCGATAGTTCGGCACGCGCTTGTAGTGGCTGTGCGCTACGAGGTTCATGATATCTTCTTCGAGGTTGGCACCTGTACAGGAGATGATCTGGATCTTGTCCTGACGTATCATTTCAGCGAGAGAAAGACCTAGCTCTGCTGTACTCATGGCACCTGCGAGTGTCACCATCATCTTGCCGCCCTCGGCCATGTGTGTCTCATATCCTTTGGCCGCATCTACGAGTGCAGCGGAGTTGAAATGCAGATAATGTTTCTCTATAAAGTCACGAATAGGAGTAGTGCTCATTTTGTCGATTATTTTTATGAACCGCAAAAATAAAAATAGTATTGAGAGTAATGTATTTGTATTACTGCCACCCCGACAAAGCCATCTATTTTACGGAAGCGGTTTGGCTTTGGTTGATTGCCAGATGTCCCATACCAGCAGCCCTGTATAGGCGAAGTACATAAAGAAGAATGGAAAGATGAAGTTTGAATCGCGGATAGGCTGAATGAAGATGAAATAGCAGATGAAAGCCAGTGATGCCAGTGATTTGATAGCAAAACCCGTTCCGAAGGCTATCACAAAATTAGCGTGTGCCTTCATGGCCATGGCCCGCTGCATGATGCAATAAACCAGAATGGTAGTGATGGTCAGAAACACAAGGCTGACCCACACGAACGACTGAAAGCCGTCAAAAAGGTGGACCCTGTCTAAAATAAATATGACTCCTGCCAGTATCAGTGTCAGTGCGACCAATTGGTAAATAAAACCTTTATGCATTTTTTGATATCAATATGTATACAAAGAAAGTGTATTTGTCAGGTTTTACCAATGATATAGTTGTTTTCAAAATAAATAGTATCTGAAATACGGAGATCACTTGGGTTTGATAAAATCTCTGATGACTGAAAACAAAGAAATACCAACGCCTGTGAGCGCCAGACCGATGGTGCAGTATGAATCCTTGATCTGAAAATGCTGATCGAGTTTATATCCTATGAATGCAAAAAGGCCGATGGTAGCTGCCATCTGAAATGCCATAGAGGAATATTTGAGGTATGAATTCATCGGATTAAAGATACGTTATAAATGGCATTACAGTCTGTGTTGTATTTTAACCTATCTTTGCCCGATGTTTACTTTTGCCGATATTCTGACGATCACTTTCACGCTTTTTGCGGTCATAGATGTGATAGGTGCAGTGCCACTTATCATCAGTATGAAAACACGTCAGGTGGAGTTTCAACCGGCCATTTCAACCCTCTTTGCGGGCGGTCTGATGGTGATGTTTTTGTTTATCGGAGAGAAGATACTTCACCTCATGGGTGTCGATGTGCAATCCTTTGCGGTAGCCGGTTCTATCGTGATCTTTATCCTGGGCATAGAGCTGGTGCTCGGCATCAATCTCTTTCGTACCGACCCGGATCTGGGCAAATCCGGCAGCATAGTGCCGCTCGGTTTCCCTATCCTGGCTGGTTCAGGGACATTGACCACGATCATGTCTCTCAGTTCGGTCTATACTATCCCGAATATTCTGATAGGTATACTGATCAATCTGGTAGTGATATATGGCGTGCTCAGATCTGTTAATTTTTTGGAAAGCAAAATCGGCAAGTCTACTTTGGGCGCGATGAAGAAATTTTTTGGTGTAATATTGATAGCTATTGCTGTCAAGATATTTGTGGCAGCTATTTATCAGTTTAAACCGCCTCATTGATCATGAACTCGAACCAGATAGACGGGCTCAGAGAAGCCCTGAAACATTCACCGGATAATGTACCCCTTCGTAAAATGCTGGCCGAAGCGCTATTCGGATTGACACAATATGAGGAAGCCGAAAAAGAATATCGTGAGGCGCTGCGTTTCGCACCTGCCGACAATAGTCTGAAACTCGGTTTGGCAGAGACTTTTCTGCGTGCGGGCAAGACTTCTGCCGCACAGGTAGTGGCAGAAGAGATACTCGATGCGGAGGCAAACAATGCTGCTGCAATAATGATATTGTCAAAACTCGCTTTTGAAAAAGATGATGTCAAAGCAGCTAAGGATCTTTACGACAAAGCAGTGAAACTGGATTCAACAGTAGAAAATGTCAACTATACTAATGACCTTAATCAAAAGCTCAAAGATTCGGGTATGGCCATGTCGTACATCATAGATGAGCAATTGAATGACTTGCTGCTGTCCAGCGATATTGAAAAACCAAAGATATCTTTCGCAGATGTGGGTGGTATGGAATCCATCAAAGAAGAGATAGCACTCAAGGTGATTCACCCGATCAAGAATCCTGAGATATACAAAGCCTTCGGCAAAAAAACCGGCGGTGGCGTATTACTCTATGGCCCTCCGGGATGCGGCAAGACCATGCTGGCAAGAGCTACTGCTGGTGAGATCAACGCCCATTTCATATCCGTAGGGATCAATGAGGTGCTGGATATGTGGATCGGCAGCAGCGAAAGAAATCTGCATGACCTGTTCGACCAAGCGAGGATGAATACTCCATGTGTACTATTTTTTGATGAAGTGGATGCGCTGGGTGCCAGCCGTACAGATATGCGCAAGGCCGCAGGACGTTTTCTGATCAATCAGTTTCTCGATGAGATGGATGGTGTCAAATATTCCAATGATGGTATCCTGATACTCGGCGCTACTAACTGTCCCTGGTATCTCGATGCCGCATTCAGAAGGCCGGGCAGGTTTGACAGGATCGTATTTGTAGAGCCACCTGACAAGCTAGCACGTGAAGAGATCCTTAAACTCACGCTGAAAGATAAACCCATAGAAAATATTGATTATTCAGGCCTGGCCAAGCTGATGGAAGACTATTCCGGTGCAGATATCAAGGCGGTGATCGATATTTCCATAGAAGCAAAACTCCCTGAGTCTATCAAACTGGGTCGTGTGATACCGGTGACCAATGCGGACATAAAAAATGCGATCAACAGGCACAAAGCTACTACCAGAGAATGGTTCGCTACTGCCAAGAATTATGCTCTCTACTCAAACGAAAGCGGACTGTATGACGACATACTCAGATACCTCAAGATCAAAAAGTAAGGGCCGCCAATGTCATGGATGAGCACGAACAAAAGGACTATGAACGAGCTTCTGTCTTAAAACAGTTTAAACGCTATGATGAGGCCATCAGTATATTCATGGACCTCCATCTGAAGCACCCCGATCATGCTATGACCATCGCAAAACTCGTAGCGACCTTCGTCAATATAGGCAAATATGAGGAAGCTCTGGTCTATGCTCATAAGCTCGTGGCTGTACAACCGAACAATACTTTAACCTATAATGTGCTCGGCGTAGTCCTGATGAAAAACGGTAAAATAGATGAGGCAGAGGCTGCTTATGACAGAGCTATTGCCATCTCGCCAAATTACCCCGAACCCTTCGCAAATAAGGCGCAGATATGGATCAGGAGAAAAGAGTTTGAGAAAGGATTGGCATGTGCCGAAGAGGGTTTGAGGCTAGACCCCGAACACTATGACAGTCTCTGCAAGAGGTTGGTCTGCCTATACAGACTGTCTGAAGATGAAAAGTTTGATGCCTATATCAAAGATGCGCTAAGGTTGTATCCTGACTCATATTACCTTCACTATATTTTGGGTAAGCAGTTGCTTTTCAAAAACAAAAGTGCGGAAGCATATCAGGAATTTGAGATCGCTTTAAGTCTCGACCCTACAGACGAAGAAACTCAGGGGGAACTGGCTATTGCATTTAAGAAAGCAAGGCCATACAGATATCTCGCTATGATCACGCAGCATGTACGCAAGCCTTTGACCATATATTGGTTCATTCTGCTGGGCTTCTTTTTGGTATTGGATATTGCGAATTCGGTGGGCCATTTTTTTGTGAACGAATATCCGATTACGCAGATATTTCTATTTGTCACACTGATCGTGGCGGGATTTCTCCTATTCAATGTTTTCATATCAGCGCCGGTTTCAGACATTCGAATCTGGTTTCAATGGAATAGCCCACAACCTCTCAGGCGCACTACAGGTTTCATTATAGTGAGTGTGTTAGCTTTTGCTGCTCTGATCATAAATGGGGCAATGATCTTTAGCGATTCTCATTCTTTTGTAATACTGCCATTGGTCATTCCGGTTTCGGCTGCCATCCTTTTCTTTTCTTACATTATCCATAAATATTGAGCCCATGGATGAATTTGAACAGAAGAAACTAGAGCATGGGCGGGCACTGAGGGATATGAAACGGTATCAGCAGGCACTTGAAATATTCATACCCTTGTATACCAAAGAGCCAGGCAATATTGAGGTCTGCAAAGAAGTAACCTTCAGCCTGGTCGAAAGCGAACAATCAGAAGATGCACTTGACTTTGCACAAAAACTTGTCGTACTGGATCCTGACGATTCATACTGCTATTATATGCTGGCGCTGGCCTGGCAGCAAAACAAGCGGCTGACCAAAGCCATAGAGGCTGCGGAGAGATGCTTAGAGCTGGACCCTGAGTTCGTTTACATTTATAGCCTGATCTCTTCTATCAAGGGAGATCTGGGGCTGACCAATGAGGCGCTACACTATGCTGAAAAGGGATTGGCGATCGAGCCCCTTCATTATACTTGTTTGAGCCATAAAATGCTTAATCTGGCTAAGCTCAGACGCCTGGATGAACTGGGTATGACCGTTGAAATGGCCATGAGCCAATATCCTTCCTCAGGGTACGTTCACTATATAAAAGGCTGGTATCACATGCTCAGGATCGAGCCACGGCAGTCAAGGGAAGCGTTCCAGGTGGCTCTGCGCATCGACCCTACTGCGAAAGGCTATGAAGAAGATATGCTACAGGCATTGCGCGATTCAAACCCCATGCGCTATTTCGGATTGAAGGTGGAGCGGCTGTTCAAACTGCATGGCAACAAACTCGCCATCGGCATATTAGTTCTCTTGGCTATAGATGTCTTTGTTACACGTTTTATATGGCCCAACCCACCCGTCGCTTTTTTTGTTGTTGGTGCGATCATTTTGCTTGTACTGTATGTTCTCTCACGATTATCTCTGCGTATATCAGATCCCTATACGAATCTCTATCTTTGGGTCAAGCCGGAGACAAAACACTTCCTAACGAGATCTGATAAGACATTTGTAATAGTAGTGAGTGTAATCACTATTCTGATGATAGCAGGTTTCATATCTTTGGGTTTCCCTTTTTTGATCGGGATATTTTTTTTATTTGCAGTAATGGATACTATGGTCAGAGTTTCGAATAGATTTTGAATAAATGGAATCATCAAATATATATGTAGAGCGCGGGAGGTCATTCCTGAATTTAGGCAGGTTTAAAGCAGCTGCCGAAGAACTGGAGCAAGCCATAGTGTATGAGCCCTATAATCTCGATGCATTGATCATGCTGTGTGTATGCTACATTAACCTTCAGGACAATGATAGATCAAAGTTATATACCGATAAACTGCTGGCTCTGGCGCCGGACCTGTCTATCGGCCATTATTATAAATCTATCTGTGCAGACAGAGACGGCAATAGCAAAGCTGCCGAAGGCCATATCTGGGATGCGATCAATCTCGACCCGAGAGATGCTGACTACTGGGCAAAACTCTCGGATATATATTCTGATCGTAAGGAATGGGACAAGGCACTGGAATATGCGGATAAGGGCCTCGAATGCGACCCTGAGAATATAGCCAGTCTCAACCATCGTACTCAGTGCCTCACCAAACTCAACCGAATGGAAGAACTGCAGACCAATATCAACGATACACTTTCTTCAGATCCCTATAATGCCTATACTCATAGCAATGTGGGATGGAGCAAGCTAGAAGCCGGAGACTATGAGAACGCAAAAAAGCATTTCGCTGAGGCACTCCGCCTTAACCCAAATCTCGAAAACGCCCGTGCGGGGATGATCAATGCCATCAAGTCGCGAAACTTCCTCTTCAGATGGTTTCTGCAATATGGGTTTTGGATGAGTAATAAAAAGGATTGGGTGCAGTGGGCCATTATGATAGGCTTTGTACTCGGTCGCAGGGTCATATTCTCAATGGCTACCGAATATCCTGTTTTATATGTGGTAGGTGGCTTGATGTTATTTTTCACCTATCTGACCTGGCTTATCAATCCCGTTACGAATCTCTTTCTGCTCATGGATCGTTTCGGCAGACATGTGCTGAGTGCAGATGAGAAAAAATCCGCTGCCATAGCTGGGATCGGTGTGTTTGGCTCAGTGATCTGTGCAGGCATTGCATACTCGACAGGTGCTTATCCGTTCTGGTACCTGACCGTATATCTGGCTTCGGTGGCCATACCACTCTGCAAGTATTATGATTACAGACCCGAAAGGAGAAGCAATGCGCTGACATTGTTTACATTTGGACTCGCGGTTATAGGATTTTTAGCTGTAGTTTTGGCTTTCGCAGATATGGGCGCGAATGCCTCTTCTGTAGCAGACGTTTACCTCATTGGGTTCGTATTGTACACATGGGTGGGGGCTGCTTTGATCAAAAGGATTTGAAACGACTATAAACTTAACAACATGAAGACAAAAAGCATTTTACTGATGATCTGTGCCTCCGGTCTGCTGGCCGTAGTATTGGGAGCCTTCGGTGCTCATAGTCTGAAGCCGCATCTCAGCGACTACCAGCGACTGATCTATGAGAAAGGCGTCAGCTATCAGTTTTATCATACTCTGGCAGCCTTTATGGCTTATATTTTATTTGAGGTCAAGCAGGTACGTTATCTATTGACAGCGGCCGTACTTTTTCTGATCGGTATAGTGTTTTTTTCAGGTTCACTGTATATTCTGGCTACCGCTGAGCTTACAGGATTCCCGGTAGAACTGGCTGGTCCGGTCACACCTGTCGGAGGCATGTTCTTTATTCTTGGTTGGGGTACTCTGATATTCGCAGGCGTTAAAAACGCACAACTTTCGGATAAATAAACCATATTTGCGGGCTTTTAAAAGCCAAAATTGATAATAGATCAGACACTTTTCGAAAAAATGTTCCGGTTTGCAGTGGTTGGATTCTCTGCATTCCTGATCGATTTTGGTACCACCTATCTTTTCAAAGAGAAGTTCAAAGCCAATAAATATCTCGCCAATACCATGGCATTCGTTCTCTCGGCCTCATATAATTTCGCTCTCAATCGTGTCTGGACCTGGGGCGCTCAGGATGGAGATGTCACCATGCAGGCTATCAAGTTCGCGGGTGTCATGATCTCAGGCCTACTCATCACCAGCGGTCTGATATACGTGCTCTGCGACCGTATGAAACTGAACTTCTATCTCTCTAAACTGATG
Source organism: uncultured Bacteroidota bacterium (assembly GCA_903917755.1). GTDB lineage: Bacteria > Bacteroidota > Bacteroidia > Chitinophagales > LD1 > UBA1941. Next base: position 13,378 of record CAIXBT010000323.1, on the reverse strand, counting down.
GCAGTGAGCGTGGTAATGGTATGGAACTTCACCCTGAATAACTTCGTGACCTTTAAGCACTAAAAGGGGGAATCTGATGATTAGTAAATCTGTCAACGACAAGCAAAGTATTTACCTGATTTCCTGAGATACAATTATCAAATCAATTATTCGAGTATCAGCATTGCATCACCATAGGTGAAGAAGCGATATTTTTCCTTGATAGCTACTTCATATGCCTTCATGATCAGGTCATAACCGCCGAATGCAGCTGCCATGATCAGCAGGCTTGACTTCGGTGTATGAAAGTTAGTGATCATCGCATTAGCGATCTCAAAATCGTATGGAGGATGTATGAACAGATTGGTCCAACCTTTGTATGGTGTCAGGTAGCCCTGAGCCGATACGCTGGTCTCTACCGCGCGGGTAGTGGTGGTGCCCACTGCACAAACCTTCTTGCCGGCATCTTTGGCAGCGTTGACGATCTTGGCAGATTTCTCAGGTATCTCGATATACTCGGCATCGGTCTTATGTTTGGACAGGTCCTCTACATCTATGGTGCGGAAAGTACCCAGACCCGTGTGCAGAGTCACCTCGGCGAGCTCTATACCCTTGATCTCAAAGCGTTTCAGCAGCTCACGGCTGAAGTGCATACCTGCAGTAGGGGCAGCCACGGCTCCTTCATGCTTGGCAAACACGGTCTGATAGCGCTCTTCGTCAGATTTTTCGATATTACGTTTGATAGCCTTAGGCAGCGGGGTCTCGCCCATGCTGTACAGGATACGTTTGAACTTGTCATAGTCGCCGTCGAACAGGAACCTGATGGTACGTCCTCTGGAGGTGGTATTGTCCACTACTTCTGCTATCAGTTCATCATTGGCACCGAAGTAGAGTTTGTTTCCTACGCGGATCTTACGTGCAGGGTCTACCAGTACGTCCCATAGCAGGGCACCTCTGTTCAGTTCGCGGAGCAGAAACACTTCGATCTTGGCACCGGTTTTTTCCTTAGTACCGTACATACGGGCAGGAAACACCTTGGTGTTATTGAGCATCAGGACATCACCCTCTTCGAAATATTTCAGGGAGTCTTTGAATACTTTATGTTCTATTTTGCCGGTCTTCTTATGTATCACCATCAGTCGTGACTCATCACGGTTAGGAGTAGGATACAGGGCAACAAGTTCTTTCGGGAGATTAAAGTTAAAACTGGAGAGCTTCATTAATGTAGTTTATTGAATTTTACGGAACTCAAAAATATATGTTCCCTTTACAGGGATTTGAGGGCGCGAATATACAGCATATATATCACTTTTGCAAATTTCATTGTAGTGGCCTTTCATTATGTATAAATGAAAATCCATATTTGACTGATCTCAAAATTTGCGGTATTGCTGCTGTTACCTATGAATGAGACAAATAGCAATGCTTCGCCATGGTTTGTCTACACAAACCACTATTTGCGTATTTCGTTTCGTGGGACACGAACCGAGGCTGAAGATCGGAGTCTCAGATGGAGCGACTATGGACAGCCCACGAACCCCATCTATTGAAATTCCAACGAATTCACCAGTTCTTCGGGTGACTGAACATCCCGACCAATGTTTTAATGATGTAAATCATGGTTAATAAAAAAGCATTACCTTAATATTGAATTATGAGATTCATATATATAGTATTGTTTTCAGTTTTGATGATTGGTTGCAATAATCATCCTCCACGATCGGCAGAAAGTACGACTACCGATGTTGATACCTCTGCTATCAAAACCGGACAAGCTTCTGTGCAGATATGTATGACCTGTCACGGCAATAATGCGGAAGGCAATATCGCGCTTCATGCACCCGCTCTGGTCAATCAGGATACCTGGTACCTGAAGCAGCAGCTCAGAAATTTCAAAGCGGGACTGCGTGGCGATGCTAAAGACAGTATCGGGGCACAGATGGCGGCCATAGCACGTACACTGCCCGATTCGCAGGCTATAGACGACATAGTGGCCAAGATCAAAGCACTGCCTCCATCCCTGCCGGCCAAAACGATAGAAGGAAATCTGGAGAACGGGCTGGACCATTACAATATGATCTGCGGTGCATGTCATGGCCCCGGCGGCATAGGCAATCAGGACCTCAAAGCCCCTAAACTGACAGGTATCAACGATTGGTACCTGAAGCGCCAACTGATCAATTTCAAATCTGGCCTGAGAGGCTCACATCCCGATGACAAAACAGGTGCGCAGATGAAACAGATGGCGGCCACACTGGGAGATGAAAAAGCTATCGATAATGTAGTGGCATATATCCATTCGCTGCAAGACAAAAAGCAATGAGGAGAACCTTACTTTTTATAGTCATTGCGATCGTACTCTTTGGTGCATTCAAATTCTATCAAACATACAGTATGCAGACCCGGAGGTCGTCGTTTCAGCTCTGCGACCACTGCCCGCCGGGCTTCGAGCAGACGGCAGACAATCGCTGCAAACTCTCCAGCATGTACCAGCAGTTCAGTTCGCTGAAAGGCAAAGGCGTAGGTGGCCTTCAGACAGCACTACCCGAAATGCACGATGGATTCAGTCCTCAACAGATCGATCTGGGCCGTTATCTTTTCTTTGACCCGGTGCTCTCGGCAGACAACTCATTATCCTGCGCCGGTTGCCATAAGCCCGAGATGGGATTCGCAGATGGTTTGGCACATAGTGTGGGCATCAATCACAGGCAGCTTAAGAGATCTGCCCCAACACTCTGGAATGTGGGTTTTCTCAATTCCTTTTTCTGGGATGCAAGGGCTTCTTCAATGGAAGAACAAATGAGCGGCCCGCTTTTTTCTCCTTCGGAAATGGGTAGTACACCGGAGAAGCTTTTAGCGAAGCTTAATAACATCGATGAATACAGGCAGCTTTTTTCAACGGCATTTCCCGGCAGAAAAAAAGATGACACCATCTCGATGTTAGAGGTGTGCAGGTCTCTCGCGGCCTTTGAGAGTTCACTCGTCTCACTCAATAGCCGCTATGATCATTATGCGATGGGATATCATGAGGCATTGTCCGCACAGGAGATAGAAGGACTCAATATCTTCCGTTCGTTTGTGGCACGCTGTGCCGAATGCCATACTCCTCCCCTATTCACCAATCAGCAGATCGCGGTCTTGGGCACACCCGAGCCTGAAGGACTGCCGCTGGACATAGGTGCCGAAAAAACTTTCCGCGACTCTACCATGCGTGCGGGATTCAAGGTGCCCACACTCCGCAATATAGACAAGACCGCACCCTATATGCACTCGGGCGTTTTCGCCACACTGCGCGAAGCGGTCGATTTCTACAATAAAGGCCGCGGCCATGCAGTGCCCAAAGGCGAGAAATTATATCTTCACTGGCATATCTGGGACCCGAAACTCACAGACTACGAAATAGACCGCGTAGTTGATTTTTTGAAAACACTGGATGATGAAACCTTCACGCCGCAGGTGCCGGCCCATGTGCCATCGGGACTCAAAGAAACTCATACATTATCCGCTTACAATCAAAATAAAAACAAAACAGAATGAAGACATTATTAAAACTATTGCTGGCAGTATGCATTTTTGCGGCAGGGATATTCACGTCTCGTTTTCTCTGGCCCGAAAAAGTCGCTTCTACCGCACAGGCACCGGTCGCAAAATTATTTCAGGGTGCCACTAAGCGGAGCTCAGGTATGAACAATACCAAAGAGGGCAAAGTGATAGAAGTACGAAACGGTGAATCCATTCAGCAGGCGGTGACCAAAGCCGCACCCGGTGACCTGATCAGAGTATATCCGGGCACTTACAAAGAGACCGTCTATATAGACAAAGACGGGATCACCATACAGGGTGTGATCATCAAAGATGAATGGCCGACACTGGAGGGAGATAAAAAACTCAATGATGCATTCCTCTATTCAGGCAATAATTTCACGGTTGAGAATTTTCGGATACAAAACTTCAAAGGCAATGGTATCATGGGTCAGGGAGGCAATAATTATGTATTGCGAAATAACTGGATCATCAATGCGGGTGTCTATGGCATATTCCCGGAGTTTGGCACCAACGGACTGATAGAACATAACATCCTGACGGGTATCGAAGATGCCGCTATCTATGTGGGGATGTGCGATAATATCGATGTACGGCACAATCAGGTCTATGGCAACGTAGCGGGTATAGAAATAGAAAACTCCCGTCATGCACTGGTAGAAGATAACTATACCTATGATAATGCCGGAGGGATACTGGCCTTCATCACTCCCGGCCTGCCTGTCAAGACCGCTTACGACATCATCATCCGCAATAATTATGTACTCAATAATAATCATGTCAACTTTGGTGCAGCGGGTTCTATCGTATCGCAGCTGCCTGCCGGATCGGGTGTGATAGTGATGGCGGCAGACGATGTGATCATAGAGAATAACTTCATATCGGGCAATAACAATTCCGGTATCACCATCACCGATCATAAGTACGGCGCCAATCTGTCTAATGATCCGGAGAGCGATCCAAATCCCGACCGCATACAGATACTTGATAACTTCATGACCGATAACGGCAATAAACCTATTGATCGCGTCAAGGCACTCATGGCTACTCAGATGTCTACCAAGGGGCCCGACATTCTCGCCGTGGGCGGTGGCAGCGGCAGCTGTATCAGAGACAAGAATCGCTATCGTTCATTCGGTTTGGACAACTATAGCCAATGCATGATGGCCAGTACCGATTCGATCATCTCCTATCTGCTCGCCAAGCCGCTTGAGTCGCCTGTGGTATCCGGCGAAATGAAGGGCAAGATGGCTTTCTACGGTGTATGCTCCGGCTGCCATGCATTCAGTGTGAGGATGGTGGGCCCGCCTACCATCACTATACAGGCACTCTACAAGGACAATCCGCAGGGAATAGCAGATTATATCAATAAGCCGACACACAAGCGTGCAGATTATCCTGAGATGCCACCGCAGAACTATCTGACACCTGAGACCAGAGTAGCAGTAGCTAAATTTATGCTCTCAGTCACCAAATAGGTTTGATTTCGGTTGATATCAAAATGATATAAGATCGACAAGAGTTGTTTAATACAATAATTCAGATCAGTGCCCGTTAAGTCGGAAAAATTTTGATATGAAAATGAAATCCTCGACAGCCCTGATCCTATTGGTGTTATTGATCAGCTCATGCAAAAAAGATGCTACTCCGACACGGCAGATCCAATATACCATCATCCCTCAGAATAATAGCGGGATCACCGGGACACTGACCTTCACCGAGCAGGCTGATTCCTCTCAGACCATTGTCGATATTGAGGTAAACAATACCATGCACTATAAATACGTAGCGCATATACATCAGGGCCCGCCGACCAATTATCATGGTGCCATTTATATATTCGATCCGATCTATGCCGGAGGCAGCCATCTCTCATACAAACAGAGTATCCCTCTGCAATATGACAGTGCGCTCGTATTGAACGGCACATTCGTACTGCATGACTCTACTGCAAATAATATTTTAGGACTGTGCGGGGTGGGAGCAAATAAATAGCTCAATTGCGCTGCTTCATCGCCTCATAGAGTATCACGCCTGCGCTGACACTGACATTGAGCGACTCGGTCTTACCTTTCATCGGGATCTTGATATTCTCATCACAGAGGCGGAGTATAGCCTCTGATATACCTTCGCCTTCTGCACCCATGACTATGGCACAGGGTGTATTGAAATCCACTTCAGCTATGGCTTTGGCACCATGCATATCTGCTCCGAATATTTTCAGGCCATGTGCTTTGAGGTATTTGACGGCAGTAACGAGACTTTTTTCACGACATATATTGATCTTGGTGAGTGCACCCGCAGATGCCTTGATGGCCTCAGGATTGATCTGTGCACTACCGGTCTCAGGCACTATCATGCCATGCACACCGAAACACTCTGCAGATCGGCCTATAGCACCTATATTATGCACATCGGTCACACCATCGAGTATCAGTAGCAGAGGATCCTCTTCACGCTCATGCGCATAGTGGATCACATCATCGAGGCTGTAATATTCGACCATAGATAGAAATCCTATCACGCCCTGATGGTTAGCTTCCTTGCCTTGCGGCCTGCCTGCCACACGTTCTATTTTTTCGATGGGAACAAACTGAATGCTGATGCCGCGCTGTGCCGATGCAGACTTGATCTTAGTGATCTCATCTCCTGTCAGCCCTTTCAATATCAATATCCTGTCGATACGTTTGCCATCTGTGATAGCATCGAGTAGCGGCTTGCGGCCGTAGATGATATTTTCGCGGGGTTTCATATTCATTAGAGAGTAGATGCTGACAGTCGGCCATGAAAGCCGAAGTCAATATCAAAATATTACTGGGTCAACCCGGGATTTTTCTGCTGCTGTTGCTGTTGTTGTTGCTGCTGCATTTGTTGCAGTTGAGCAGGTACGAAGCTGAACTGATAGTCTCTGAATTCTTTTTCCATAGCTGCAGCTACTTCAGGTTTTTCATATGTCTTAGCCGCTTGAACGAGTTCCTGCATCATGTACAGTTCTTCCTGTATGCCGCGATTCTGAATAAACTTACCTTGTTTCAGTTCTTCTTCTTCCATTTTGTCGCCGCTATCTTTCGCACGCTGCATCATCACTCCGAATACATACTGATAATATTTGAGTTCTTCTTTCGCACTTGCCCAGAGGTCATCAGACAATTTTTTAGCCTTCATATTATCACCGGCAGCATAGTAGATATTCGGATACATAGCTACGAAGATGTTATACGGTACTCTGTCTTTTGGCATTTCCACCATGGCATGATCGAGCGCCTTGACGGCTTTATCCTTTTCACCCTTTTCTATCAGCGACTGAGCCAGACGGGCATAGTTGCCGCGCAGGTTCATGGTCATACGCAGGATGTTCTCATCGAGATAGATATTCGGATTCTCTTTGATACCACCGAAACCGAATTTCTGCATCATATTCACATATGCCGAATCGGTCCTCACAGGACATGACTGAGCATTGTGTCCCGGATTTTCGATAGGAACGATGCGATATGCCATTCCTTCGAGCTGGAAGTATTTATCCAATCCCTCATAAGCATCAGGAGCCACAGATACCGCATAGTATATCGGTCTGTCCATGATATTATTGGCTACCATATCCAGCGTCAGGAGGTCATTTTTCAGCAATGTGCTGCCGATGGTCCACTGCATACGCGGTACGACCTTGCCCATATCACGGGCATCGACCATGTTCAGAGATTTCACCTTATCGGTATCTACTTCTATGAAAACATTCTTAGCCGGGATGTAATTTTCCAATTCACCTGACTGGCTTGAAGCTACTTTATTAGCGGCATCATCGCTGGCTATGAACTGCATGATCTTCTTCAGATCTACAGATACATTGTCAGGTATATTCTGTGCCGGAGAATATCTCACCACGTCACGGTTGCTGCCTTCGATCTGATCATCTCTGAAAGATATCTTGACCGGAGCCGAGTTGTTCCAGCGGTATTTCAATTGTTCTATGTACCAATCCACACCTATTAGGCTGAGATTGATGACACGTACGTCGGTCCTTATGCCCTCTACCTCCTGTGCATACCAGAGCGGATAGGTATCATTGTCGCCCTGTGTGAATAGCAGTGCATTGGGAGCACATGACTCCAGGTAATCTCTGGCCAGATCGCGAGTGGTATAACGTGCATGACGGGAGTGGTCGTCCCATCCCTGTGAGCCCATCAGATACGGAGCCGAAAGGCAAAGAATAAGTACTCCTGCCACGATAGGCATATCCATATTCTTGAGTTTAGAACGGAGGAACTCTATGATCGCCATGATACCGAAACCGATCCACATACAGTATGTCCAGAAAGACCCTGCCAACGCATAGTCACGCTCACGAGGCTCTATTGGCGGTTCATTCTGATAAATGATCTGGAATATACCCGTAACACCAAACAGCACCAGTATCACGAGGAATACCTTGTCGTTCTTATATAATGTATAAATGAAACCTATCAATCCGAGCAGGAAAGGTATCATGTAAAACTTGTTGCGGCCTTTGTTGGCTGCTATGGTAGTAGAGAGATGATCCTGCGGAAACTCAGGTGTAAAGAATGCACCTCCCAGATTGTCAATAAAAGGGATACCGCATATCCAACGGCCATTGTCATTAGCATAGGTACCTTGTATATCATCCTGACGACCTGCGAAATTCCACATGAAATAACGCATGTACATATAACCTATCTGATATTTAAAGAAGAATTTTATGTTGTCTGCCTGGGATATTTTATCCTTCAGGATATATCTGCCCGGCTCGCCGGCATTGTGCTGCTGCATCACTTGTTTTGCCATCTCAGACTGGCCTGCATCAAACTCCTGCACTGCCTGTCCGGTCTTTCTGTCTATCAGGCTTGAAGCCGGATTGAGCCATACTCTGTATCCTGCTTTCTTGCCTTCTTCCTGCCAGAATCCCAAACGAGGAAACATCATACATGCCTGATCTTTGAATGTATATTCATATTTCTTGCCGCCGAAAGCATATTTGTTTTTGCTTCTGTACCATTTCTCACCTGTTTCTTTTGTGCCTTCTATATCTGCACCTGTAGCGGTATAGTCAGGTCCCCACACGAGCGGTCTGTCTCCATACTGCTCACGATCCACATAGGCCTTGATAGCGAATGGATCCGTAGGCCTGCCCATATCGATAGGAGGGTTGATGCTCGCGCGGATAGGTATCAGTGCATAAGACAGATAGCCTATATACATGAATGCTGCGCAAAGAAATCCCAGATTCCAAAAACGTCTTTGATTAATGAACTGTGTGTAATAGATAGCCCCGGCAAGAAATCCTGCCAAAAGGAACATAAATACAAACGCTCCGCTCCAGAATGGCATCCCAAGTGAGTTGACAAACAACTTATCAAAAGAACCCATGAAAGACTGCGTGAAAGAGATCACAAATTTCATCGCAAATCCCAATATCAGCACACCTACCGTAGGCGCGATCAAAAAGCCCCAGATGGTAGGTTTTGAGAATCTTTTGTAATAGTAGACCAGACCGATGAAAGGTAAAGCAAGGAGGCTCAACAGGTGAACACCGATAGAAAGACCGACCATATAGGCGATCAATATCAACCAGCGATCTGCAAATTTGTCTTCCTTGTCATCTATACTGTCCCATTTCATAATGGCCCATACGATGAAACCCATGAAGAACTGGCTCAAGGCATAAACCTCACCCTCCACTGCCGAAAACCACATCGAATCCAGAAATGTACCGCAGGCTGCTGCGATCGCACCTGCTCCTACCACCATCACTATATTAGCAGTAGTATAGTCAGTATCCTTATTTTTAAAAAATATCTTGCCTGCCAGGTGGGTGACGGTCCAGTACAGGAACATCATGGCAAATGCAGTACTGAGGCCTGACATAAAGTTGACCATGATGGCTACCTTGCTGGTATCGCCCATGGCAAAGAAGGTGAAGATCCTGCCTATGATAACAAACAATGGTGCTCCGGGTGAGTGAGGCACTTGCAGTTTAAAGCAGCAGGGTACGAACTCTCCGCAGTCCCAAAAGCTACCGCTAGACTCTAAGGTCATAGCATAAACTACGGTAGCAAACAACAGCACAACCCATCCTGCTACGTTATTGATCTTCTTGTATAATTCCATTCTTTATTTTTTGAGTGGCTGCTAAAATATGCAAATTGAATTATTTACAAGAAAAAATAAGTTAATACCCTGGCCGGCCCTTCAGAAATGACAAAGGATCAAACAGCTGAGCGCCTTAAAAAAACATTAAATTTCTATCTGTGAAATTGATAGAACAAGATTTTGATCGAAAAACTTGTCTCGAAAGTGAAACAGGATCGGATGAATTATCTGCTTACTACCTCACTATGACCCGCTCATGAACCACAGGTCCGCGATGCCAGCGATGCGGATGAGGTTCACGCACTATGACTATGCAGGATGACAAAAAACATAGTGCCAACACTATCGCTATAGCCGGGGCTGCTTTTTGGGGAAAGTTCATAAAAATATTATAGGGTTATACTAATATATGATATGAGGTGCAAATGAGACAGAAGTTTAATTGCAGTCACTTACTTAACAAATATTGTCGCCCCTGACATTATAATTAACAGTGTATCAATTCGCAGGTGCTTTGATTATGTCTCATAGTTTTTTTCCTTTGTATACTTATCCCTCATCTGTGAAAAAAACCTTGTTCATTGCCTCGCTGGCATTTTTTGTGTTCGGGGCCTGTGCCCAGAAGGCCGGGATACATCATGACCCTGCCCAAATGGTGAAAGGTATGATGGACAAATTTCATTGCGATCCGCCTAAGAATGAAGATAAACTCATTCACCGAATCATATCAACGCTGATCAAAGAACTGGATGGCAGCAAACTTTACTTTACCACTATTGATATTGATTCGATATATGGCAGCGCCGATATGCTGAAAGACGAACTCAAAGGCAGGGATACTCGTTTTCTCAGCAAGGTGATGCATATGTACAAAGCCCGTCTGGAATCGTCTGATAGCGCCGTGAGCACCATACTCCGCAAACCACTAGACTATTCGGTGAAAGAATATGGTCTGGTCAGAGACACAAACTCAGTGGCCAGTACTATAGACCTGCGAAAAAGATGGGAACAGGTACTGAAATATGACTGCCTGCGACAGATGGGAAACATCGCACTCGGAGATTCATCAGGCACAGCGACATCTGCCATGAAGCAGGAACCAAAGATGAGGGATAAGATTTGCAGATCCATTCAGAGAAGGATCAGAAGACCGCTGACATTTCCTGCAGGATTTGAGGCCTATGTGTCCGAAGAGCTGGCCGATGCGATATGCAAGTCCTACGATCCGCACAGCGACTTCTTCTCCAAATCTGCCAAAGAAAATTTCGAAGGTGATGTGAGCGGGTCGAGTTATCTGTTCGGATTTGATGTGGGAGAGAATGAGCAGGAGGAGGTCAGCATCGTACACCTGCTGCCCGGCAGCCCGGCATGGCGCTGCGGCGAGCTGAACAAAGGCGATGTGATCCTGAGCCTGCGCTGGGAGGGGCAGACCCTCATGGACCTGCAGGGTGCTGATGCACGTGAGGTAAACAAACTGCTGGACGATCAGAACCATGCCCAGATCGAACTCGGTGTGCGCAAAGCAGATGGCACCCGAAAAGTGGTCAAACTCCAAAAACAGAAAATAGAAGTAGAAGAGAATTTCGTAAAAAGCTACATACTCGATGCCGGCGATGTGCGGGTGGGCTATATCGTCCTGCCGGGTTTCTATACCGAATCTGAATCAAAAAATGGCAAAAGCTGCGCCACCGATGTGGCCCGGGAACTGGTGAAACTGAAGAAAGAGAATATTCAGAGCGTCATTCTCGATCTGCGCAATAACGGGGGCGGGTCGATGATGGAAGCTATGGAACTGGCAGGGATATTCATAGATGAAGGCATTCTTGCTTTCGCTAAATATAAAACCGAAAGACCGATGGGTCTGCGCGACCCAAATCGTGGCACCATATACGACGGCCCGCTAATAGTCATGACCAATAAGGCCAGTGCCTCTGCCTCAGAGATGGTGGCCGGTGCTCTGCAGGATTACAATCGCGCATTGATAGTCGGCAGTCCTACATACGGTAAGGCCACGATACAGATGGTACTGCCAGTCGATACCAATGTGAATATTGAAAAGTATTCCGAAGCCGCATACCGGAATAATACCGAATTTGTGAAGGTGACATTGGGGAGATTTTACAGAGTGACAGGTAGCAGTCACCAGCTCAAAGGCGTACAGCCCGACATTCATCTGCCGGACCTGACAGAGTCTGCCGGATACGGCGAATCTCACATGCGCTATCCGCTCCGGCCCGACAGCGTCAAGCGTGCCACTTATTTCAAACCTCTGCCCCCGATGCCGGTGAACGAACTATCTGCACAAAGCAGCGAACGTGTCAATGCCAGCGATGCCTTTAAGATGGTAGGACGATATGCAGATTTCATACAACGCTCCCAAAAGGCATCTCAGCAGCCTATACCACTGCAATATGAAGAGTATTTGAGTTTCTCAGGCAAATACCGCCGCGAGGCTAAAGCACTCGAAAAAGAGTATGAGGATATGCACAAACCCGGCAACTATAAAACCAAAAATCTGGTCGCCGATGCCGAAAGGATCAAACTGGCAAATTATCAGGCAGATGAACTAAAAAAGACGATAGAAAATATCGACCGGGACATCTATATTCAGGAATGTTTTTCTATAATTACAAACTATTTAAAACCAACAAAAAAATAATCTATGAGGCTTTACTCTCAAACACTTTTGACGCTTGTTTTCGCCATCGTTATGATCCTTCCATCACAGGTTCGCGCGGGTGACCCGGTGGCATATATGTCTAAATTCACCGAATCTCAAAAACAGATCAACTATGAGATGCTGGGATATATCAGTGCCGTAGCACACAATAAAAGCGCCAAAAAAGTATCCAAACAGCGCTCTGAACTCCTCACTGCCATCTCTGCGGCTAAATCAAAAGCAGCACACATGCAGGATTTCGAAGGAGACTCTAACCTGCGTGTGGCCACTTATAACTATTTCAATATTTCCTACATAGTAGCAAAGGAAGACTATGGCAAGATCATGGATCTGGAAGAGATAGCCGAGCAGTCTTACGACAATATGGAGGCCTATCTGAAAGCACAGGAAGTAGCCAACGACAAAGAGCATGATGCCTTTCAGAGTGCAGACAGAGAACTGAGAGCTTTCGCTGCCAAGCATCATATCACCCTGACCGAAGATGACAGCAAGGAATCTAAACAATCTGAAATAATCAATCAGGTCAATAAATATTATAACAAGGTCTACCTGACATTTTTTAAATGCAACAGCAATGAGTCATACATGATCAAAGGCCTCGAAAAGAAAGATGTGAATGGTATCGAACAAAATAAAAATGCCCTGCTGAAAAACTGCGAGGAAAACCTGCCGAAACTGGACCAGATAGGTGCTTTCGAAGGAGATGGAAGCGTCATAGCCGTTTGCAAAAGCCTGCTTCAGTTTTACAAAAAAGAAGCAAAAGATAAAATGCCCATACTGACAGACTATCTGGTCAAAAACGATAATTTCCAGAAGATGAAAACCGATATGGACAAAAAATCCGCATCGAGCCGCACACAGGAAGACGTAGACAAATTCAACGATGCTGTGAAAGGCATGAATGAGTCTGTGAATGTGTACAACAAGACCAATAATGAACTCAATCAGCAACGCAATAAACTGATCAATGAGCTCAATGATGCTGTGCAGTCATTCATGAGCAAACACATACCAAGACATAAATAAAGTATAAAGACCATATTGCCTCGATACAAATCCATTCCTGTT
>CAIXBT010000322.1 GCA_903917755.1 uncultured Bacteroidota bacterium | reverse complement strand
CGGCTTTGGCGGCCTCGATGACCATCCTGGCGTTAGACACCAGAAACATAGGTGCCATAATGATCGGGTAGTCCATACCCAGCATACGTGTCAGTGCTGTATCTATTTTACTCATGAAGCTAAAGTATGGAATACTTTGCCAAACGATGTTCGAAATTCACCTACGAAGAACAGGAATCTATCAAACAATAAATTTGTATTATGAAAAGGGAGGCTATTATATTAGTTGTCAGGTGCGTTGACAGGTATTAGGAATACAAAATACAAGTGTGGTATGGCTCAGACTTCACTCATCAATAATCTCACCAAATCCGGCACCCCGGTGGTCGCCGAAGCCTTAATGGTCCGCAGATTTTCCACTTTAGATGGTAATTCATCCGCATTCGGATCAATGAGAAATTTACGGCTATGGCTGGGAGCAAAATACAATAAGCTCGCAGCCGGATAGACCTGAAGCGAAGTACCGATCACGATAAAAATATCCGCTTTTTCTGTGATTAGTGCAGCATCCTCCATCCTTGGCACCATCTCGCCAAACCATACGATATGAGGCCTGAGTTGAAAGCCTAGCTCGCATTTATCTTCAGAGGTGATGTCCTCCCTCCAGTCATAGATCAGCGACTCGTCCAATGTACTGCGTGCCTTGAGCAATTCGCCATGCAGGTGCAATACAAGTGAGGAACCCGCACGCTCGTGCAGGTCGTCGACATTTTGAGTAATAACAACTACATGGTATTTCTTTTCCAACTCCACGAGTGCTTTGTGGCCTTCGTTTGGTTCGACAGAGAGGAGCAGCCTGCGGCGCAGATTGTAGAAATCAAGCACGAGCTGCCTGTTGCGTTTCCATCCCTCAGGTGATGCCACATCTTCTATACGATGCCCCTCCCAGAGTCCGTTGGCTCCGCGAAATGTCTGAATGCCGCTCTCTGCACTGATTCCCGCACCGGTTAGGACGACTATTTTCTTTTTCATTACTTATGAAAATAGTACATTTTCAAAATATCAATAAAAACTGATCATTTTTTATGATGGATCAATGCAGCATAGTCGAGCGAGAGAGTAGCTATGACGGAATTGCTGTTGATCCCATAGAGACTACCGATACGGGCATAACCGAGATTGTAAATATAGGCCACATCAAAACTGACTGGCAGAAATTTGATACTAAAGCCGGCTGTATAAGAAGATTCATCCATACCGGCCCTCAATGCAAAATGACGTTTCCAAAGAGATTGCTCAAAACCTACATTAGGTTCGATGGTCAGCGTGGTGGAGTTTGAAAGCTGGCTATGTTTGTTTCTGATATTGCCGCCCACATCTATCAATGCTCCTTTCCACAGGCCGACCGAGATCCCCGCTCTGACCTCCTGCGACAGGTTGAGCCCCTCAGTGATGCCTTTGAGATCTGTCCTGCGCTCGCGGTCATTATTGAATAAAACCCTAACCCCTACCAGTATCCGGTCAATGGGTTGCCATGTCACACCAAGTCCCCCAGAGGGCAACCAAAGTGACTGATACCGGACATATTTGCCGGTGGTATCTGCTACTGCATCAAACGACGACCGCTCATAGGAAAATAAGATGCCCATACTGAAGCCCTTGCCGAGTGGCATAGCCGCTTTGACAAATAATGCCTGATTGCTGCCATCGCCGTGTACAGGTATGGCCCCGCTTCCCAGACCAGGTGATTTCAGATTAGCAGAAACATTGGGTGTGAACTGTGAAATGACGATCGCATATAGGGCCAAACCGCGCCATAGATTGGGTGTGGTGGCACCTACAGCTACAAAACCGGATGTGTTATGATTGGGATAAGTAGTGACTCCGCCATCTATCAATGCCATACCTGTGTCCCTATAGACCATTGAATAGTTACCCCATGTAGCGCCATCTCCTCCCATACCGAGAGAACGAACACCCTTTTTGATCTGGCCCGATGAAAACTCGCGGAGAGATATCTCGGGACTTTGCGCAAAACAATGGTACTGAGAAAGCAGGAACAGGCAAATGAATGAAATAGAGATGTGAGAGATATTCTTCTTCATAGGAGCCAAAAATAGGAAAAGGCCAGATCGAATTTTGATGATTTTAGTCGTAAAAAATTCAGAGATTGGTATCAATTATCAAGCAGATCATCATTTTTGACTCAAAGTTAAATTTTTCTCCTAACTATCCTTAAAATGCCTTAAATGTGGAAAAATACCCTTCCTACTAATTTGAAAGGGGGGTGTTTATTATGTACATTCGTGCCTTAAAATGGCTTTAAAAGCGTTTTAGCCCCCAAACCCCCATGGGGGGCTTAAAAGACAAATGAAAATGAGGGGCGAATTTTATTCAAAACACTAAACTGGCTGGTTAAAGTCCCCTTGGGGGATTTAGGGGCCGCATTTTTATGGCAGAAGATAGCGAAGACAGGATCATTAAGATCAATATTGAGGAAGAAATGAAGACCGCTTACATAGATTATTCTATGTCGGTCATCGTATCACGTGCCATCCCTGATGTGAGGGATGGTTTGAAACCGGTTCACCGCCGAATCCTTTTCGGCATGAACGAGCTGGGCATGAGTCCCGGCAAAGCCTACAAAAAGTCAGCCCGTTTCGTGGGTGAAGTTATGGGTATGGATCACCCGCATGGTGACTCTGCCATTTATGACTCTATGGTCCG